>CAZPJD010000172.1:0-3829 GCA_964586775.1 uncultured bacterium
GGAAATGGCTTGTCACGCGCGAGACGGTGACGACCGTCGAGTACGAAGAGGCAATGGGTGTACCAAATCGAACCGCCAAGAACCACTTGAAGAGACTGACACAACTCGGGCTGTTGAGGATGGTTGGTGCCGGTCGAGCCACGCATTACGAAGTAATGCGGCCATGATCTCCAGACTCATGTCTGTGCCGAAGAGACCGGTCAATCGGGCCAAGTCTCAGGTCAACACGGCCCGATTCCAAGGCGAGTGTATGGCAGATCTGGGAATCGGGCCATTTTTCGGGCCATGCCGGCCCGATTCGACGCCCCCGCGCCCCGCGACGCATCATCGCCCCCATCCCCCGCGCGAGGTGCGCATGCGTAAGTTGGTCGTCGCCGTCGTCTTCCTCCTGATCGCCACGAACGCCGTTGCGGGCGAACTTTCGGACATGGCGATGGTACTGAAGCTCGAAGACACGCGCGCCACCGCGGCCGAGATCGGCCGGTTCGTCGATCCCGGGCATGACGCAGAGGTCCGACGGCGGGCGCTCGTCGCTTTGGGTGCGTCGGGCGACGCGGCGGCGTGCGATCTGCTGCTCGTCTACGCCGATCACGCCGACGAGGCGCTTGCGTCCGCCGCGTTGGCCGGGCTCGGGCGGCTGTGGTTTCCAAAAACCGGCGCGACGAAGGACGAGTCACCCGACGACCGCGCCATCGATCTGCTCGTCTCGATGATGTCCGACTCGTACCGTTTCCGTGCGGCCAAAGGCGCCGAGCGGCTGCGGGCCGTCGCGGCGCGTTCGCTGGCGCGCATCGGCAACGCCGAGCAGACGGCGGCGCTGATCCCGATGATGCGCCGCGCCTCGGTGTCGGGCGCGGACGGCGCGTTCATCGAGCAGTCGAAGGCGGCGCTCGAGGGGCTCTTCCGCGCCAAACCCGCCGGCGCGCGCGTCGCCGCCGAAGAATCCCTCGCGCACGCCGATCCGGGCGTTCGGCTCCACGCCGCGCTCGCGCTGGGCCGCATCGGCGACCGCGCCGCGCTGCCTGCCCTCGAAAAAGTACTTTCGGATGGTGACCGGGCGGTGCGTGTGGAGGCCGCGCGCGCAATCGGGCGTCTCGGCGGGCCGTCGTCGCCCACGCTGCCCGCGGGGATGCTCTACTCCGAGGACGGCGTCGAGATCGCGGGCGGGCTGTCGGCCTACGGCAAAAGCAACGCCGGGGTGCCCATCGACCGCGCGACGCAGCTTCTGCAAACCGCCGTCGAAAACGCCGACGCGACCCCCGTTCACCTGGCCGTGCTCGACGCGCTGGGCCGCCGCTCCGATCCGCCCGCGGTCGACCTGCTCGCGGCGCAGATCAAACGCGGCGGCGTCTTCCGACTGCGCGCGATCCGCGCGCTCGGGATGGCGCAAGCCGCCGACGAGCTGCTGGCGCTGCCCGCGGATGTCTGGTCGCTCGATCACCTGACGGCGTCGGAGTACGTGATGGCCCTCGCCGCGTGCGAGGTCGGGCCAACAACGAAAAAGCTCTCGGATCTGCTGGACGATCCGGTGCGTCCGCGCATTTTGTCGGCCGACGAGCGCGGGTTCGTCGCCCTCGTCCACGCGGCGTCGATCGCGCGAGCCAAGACCTTTGAGGACCGGCTACGCGACTACCTCACCGACGAGCGCGAGTTGGTGCGCGCCGTGGCCGCGGACGCCGCCGCGAAAAACGCGAACTCCGCCGATCTGGAGGCGCTGGTCGCATCGCTGCGCATGAGCCGCGAGCCCAAATCGTCAGACGCGGCGGTCGCGACCATCGACGCGCTGGCCGAGGTCGCGAAAAAACTCGAAGGCGCCGATTTCGCGCGCAAACGCATCGCCGACGAGATCGAGCCCTTCGTGACGGATCCCCGCGCGCTCGTGCGGGCCCACGCGGCGGCGCTCGTCCGGCAGATCAGCGGGCGGCGGATCGACACGGCGTTTCATCACGTCGCCTCGCCGCTCACCGATGACGACTACGAGCGCATCGCGCGCAAACTGGGCGGCACGACCAAGCTGTCGGTGAAAACCGCGCGCGGCGCGTTTGCGATCGAGTGCCCCAACGCCGCCGCGCCGATCACCACGTATCGCATCGCGCGGCTGGCGGATCGGGGTTATTACCGCGATCAGATCGTGCACCGCGTCGAGCCGAATTTCGTGGCGCAAAGTGGCGACCCGCTGGGCTCGGGCTGGGGCGGCACGGGCGAGGCGATCCGCGACGAATTCGGCCGGCTGCCGTTTGCGGAGATGACGGTCGGTCTCGCCACCGCGGGCCCCGACACGGGCGAGAGTCAGTGGTTCGTCACGCACACCGCCACGCCTCACCTCGACGGGGCTTATACGGCGTTTGGCCGCGTCACTTCGGGCGGCGAGACGGTGCTGAAGCTGGTTCCGGGCGACCGGGTGAGCGAGATCACGGTGGAAAGCTGGGGAGGGGCGGGGAGCGAGTGACGCCGGATCAGGCGACCTCGTCCTCCATCACGCACGCGTCCACGGGGCAGACGCGGGCGCAGCGCGCGCAGCCGTTGCACAGGTCGTGATCGACGACGAAAACATCGCCGTCGGAGATCGCGCGCTCGGGGCACGCGGTTTCGCACGAGCCGCAGGCGATGCACGCGTCGATGATGTGGCATTTGCGTTGACTGTCGGTCATCTTCCGAACCGATCCCTGCCTCGAAAAACGCGCGGGGCGAAACCGTTTGGTGCGCGCCGCTGTCTTGAACTTCGAGCGACGTTCACGCTAGAAGGTCCGCGTTCGCGCGTTTGTCCTCCCGTCCGGCGCAACATACGCCGTCGGGCGCGGCGCGAACCATGATTCGGATCAAGCCCTTTTGCGAAAGGCGCCCATGAACATGAAAAAAGCCCTGCGCGATGCGGCGATTCTGGCGGCGCTCGGCGTGATCGCGGGATTTTCGTTCAATGCCGCGCGTCCGAACGGGATCCCCTTCGTCGCCGCGGTGCGCGGCGCCGAGGCCGCCGTATCCGCCGACGCCCCCGGGCTTGGCAACATCGACCTCGCCGCCGCGAAAAAGGCGTACGACGAAGGCGCGATCTTCATCGACGCGCGCAGCGAACACGAATTCACCGCCGGGCACATCGCGGGCGCACATCACCTGTACTATGCGGATTTCGAGGCGAAGGGCACGGAATTGCTGGCGAAGCTGCCCTTCGACAAGACGATCATCACCTACTGTTCCGGTGAGGACTGTAACGCCAGCGATATCCTCGCGCGGCACTTGATCGAATTCGGGTTCGAGCGCGTGCGGGTGTTTTTCGCCGGCTGGCCCGCGTGGCAGGCGGCGGGATACCCCAGCGAGGGCGCGGGCGATGCCGCGCCGCTTTTTGCGCCGATGGGAGCCAAATGATGACGGCGCTGCTCGAAAACAAGTACGTCATGTTGGCGCTGCGAATCGGGTTCGGCGCGATGTGGATCGTCGCCGCGTGGGACAAGATCCTTCATCCCGACGAATTCGCGATCGCGGTGGACAACTACCACTTGCTGCCGCGCGCGCTCGTCCACGCCGTTGCGCTGATCCTGCCGTGCGTCGAGATGCTGGTGGGCCTGTGCCTCGTGTCGGGCATCGCGGTCGAGGGCGCGGCGCTGCTATCCGCGGCGATGATGGTGGTGTTCATCATCGGTCTCACGCAGGCCCTCGTGCGCGGGCTCGACATCTCGTGCGGGTGTTTTTCGCAGACCACGGGCCAAGAGTCGAAGATCAGCCCGTGGCTCGTATTGCGCGACGCCGCACTCATCGCTGGTTCCATTTGGATTCTTGTCTATAATCGGGGGCGCTGGTCGGTCCTCAACCTGCTGGGGCGCGCGCCCGAGGC
>CAZPJD010000173.1:0-6221 GCA_964586775.1 uncultured bacterium
TCACCCCCGGCAGGGTGACCCTCACCCCCGGCCCCTCTCCCGTCATCACGGGCGAGGGGGGAGGCCAGGACGTCGTCGGCGGTCAGGGCGAGCACGTCGTCGAGGCGCAGCATGGTGCGGATGCCGCCCTGCGCCGACTCGGCGTGGGTGGGCCAGTCGCGCTCGCGGGCGATCTGGCGCATCCGCCGCCCCGACACCCCCGCCAACAACCCCGCCTGCTCGCACGAGACCCACCGCTCGCAGGTGTCGAGCGCGAAGGGCGTAGACGGCATGGCGAGGTCCGCGATCATGCGGCGCTCCGGCGCGAACGGCGGGAAAAATGGATCTGGTCGCGCGCCCAATCGCCCCAGTTGGCCCGACTGATGACCGAAAGCTCGCTCAGGCGGAAATGCTTGAGGATCTGCGCCGGGGTCGCGTCACGGTGTTCGGCGAGCCACTTTTGCGCGGCGCGGCGCAGGTCACTCTTGGCGGCAATGCCACCCATGGCGCGAAAACGCCGCACGAGCGACGCCTCGGTCAGGTCGAGGCGCGAGGCCGCGCGGAGCGCTCGAATTTCTTTCAAGGCGGCGACGCCGCCGATGCGCCGCGTGACGAGATCGGAAAGGGCCGACTCGACGCGTGCGTGCTCGCGGGCCTCATCGGCGATGACGGCGGCGAGTGTGCTCATGCCGCCCTCCGGAAGAGGCGCCCGGCGGGCAGATGCCGTGCGAGACGGGCGATGAACAGGCCGAACTCGGCGCGGCCCGTCGGGGTGTGCTCCGGCTCGTCGCTCATCGAGTGGTAGTCGGGGCAGGAATCCACCTGCCGCCCGAGAACCGTGTAGAGGGCGTAGTCCTTGACCGACCCGGTCACAGGCCGCTGCCAACGCCCGGCGGCGCATCGCACCCGCGCCTCCACCTGGCCCGCCTTGCACGGGTGCGTTTTGCGCCACGCGGTCTTGCAGTGCGCGCAGTTGGCGCATGCGTTCATCATCGCGAACCCCCGTGAATGTTGCCGTGGGAAATGACCTGTCTCGCGGCGCGTTCGCGCTCGGCGAGGTGTTCCCGATCGAGCTGGACGCGGCCGATCTCGGCCAGAGCGCGGTCGCGCTCGGTCGCGAGCTCGATGCCGGTGGACTGCAAAAGACACTGGAGCGGATGCCAGTCGCCGAGGGTCATGCACAGGGCGACGAGGACATCGGCGGGGATGCGCACGCCGTTGGTCTTCGCCGTCCACGCGTTCAACGTGCTGACGTTCACGGTGCGACCGAGCAGGTGCGAGGCGATCTCGCACAGCGTCTCGCGGCTGTAATGGCTGGCGCGGATGGCGGCCGAGAGCGCCTCGTTCGCGGCGTCCATCCACGATCCGATCGCGCCGGTCGCGAAGGGCAGGTCGAACTGACCGGAAGACGCGGCGTGATCGCGACCACTCGAAAACTTTCGCGAAATCGAGATTGACCGGCGCGGGGCCATCAGCGACAATCCGAATCGTGAAGGTGGCGGGGCGCCCCCGAACTCCCCAGTGGGGGCGCCCCTACGAACTGCTCGAACGGAATGCGCGGCGTCGCCGCGCCCTGAAGCCTTTTTGCCGAGGTCTGTTTGGGGTTCCGTTCGAGCATCGATCCCTCTGGGGAAAGGGGATTGGTGCGACTCTATGCCAAACGGCATGAGGAGTCAAGGGGAAGATGCCAATCGGCATATTTCTCTTGGCGTGGGCGCTCGTTTGCTCGCGATCCGCGAACGGCTCGGCCTCGGGCAGTCGGCCCTTGCGGCCGTGCTGGGCGTCGACCAAGCGACAGTGTCGCGCTACGAGAAGGGTCTGCGCTCGCCGACCCTCGACGTCGTCATCGCGCTTGAACGGCAATGTGGCGTAAACTCGGCCTATCTGCTCACCGGCGCTGGCCCGGTTCTGAAATCCGATGAGCCGGAGGCGGATGAAGCGCCACCACGCACCGTGCAGATGCACTTTGTGAAGCCGTCGGGTCGGTGGTTTCACGAAGGCAACGTCGACGAAACGGCCTATATCCCGCTGCCGATCGTGAGCGGATCGGTGGCGGCGGGTGCGCCGCGCGCCATCTCGGAGCATGAGGTCGAGGACTGGGTGCCCGCGATCTATCACCCGGAATGGAATCCACATCCGGAAAAGACGGTGTGTGTGCGGGTGCGCGGTGATTCGATGATGCCGACCGTCCCTGACGGGAGCCTGCTCGCCATTGACAGGGCCCAGCGCGAACCCGTCCGGCTGATAAGGCACATGGCAGCATTTCGTGCGGACGGAGGCGTGACAGTGAAGCGCCTGTTCCGGACGGACAAGGGCCTATGGATTGCCCGCCCCGATAACCCGGATTCTGCGGAGATCTACCAGTTCGACGACGAAGAAATCCGTCCGGCGATTATTGGCAAGGTGGTATGGTGGTGGGCAAAACAGTGACGCCAGCAGGGCAGAAAACACCAGTCGCAGTAGGCTGTCTCGTCATTTTGGGCTTGTGCGCGTTCGTCTATTTTGAGTTCTGTGGCGAGGAAAAAATAGAAGGCGCTTCTCCCTTCAAAATCACGGAATACGATCGGGCGGATTTCGCCACGAGGCGCCGCGCGATGGCGTGGGTAAGCGTGCCCCCAACGATTACTGACGCAGAGCTTCTGCCCACCGTGCGGGCCGCGATGCGGGAGGTGCTGAAGAGACGGCATGTCGACGTAGCAGCAATCTGGCTACACCCCGAAGAGATTCCTGCTGGAGTGGGGGTTGTCCTCGCAAAGGCCGACTATGCCCGCGACGCGAAAGGCTGGTCTGGCGAGGAGGCGTGGACGTGGAATGTTGAAGCAGTCGGGCCAGGGGTGCTGCCGCTGAATACAGAAGACCTTAACATCGTACGGGAATGGTACCTGCGAATGCCCGAATATAGGCTGCCGGATGGCCAGATAAAAGAAAAGGCTCTTCGAGCCGCCGTCGCGGCAGCCCTTGAAGTTCCGGAGTCGGACGTCAGAGCGGCAATTTCAACGCGCGGCCGATGGATCACCACTGAATCACTAAATATGCAGGGAGTGCCGTGAATCGGACCATTGGCGCCGCATGGATTGTCGCGCTGGTCACCGGGCTATTCGCGGTCGCGGCTGGGGCTGGTGAACCGTGGACCGGCCTTGTCGTCGGTGTTGCCGACGGGGACACGATCACGGTGAAAGGCGTTGCCGGCCCCGTCGTCATCCGGCTGCACGGCATCGACTGCCCCGAGAAACGACAGCCCTTCGGATCAAAAGCGAAGACGCTCACGAGCACGCTGGCGCACGGGAAAACCGTCACGGTCGGCCCCGTCACGAAGGACCGCTGGGGACGGCTCGTTGCGAGCGTTACGCTGGACGACGGGCGTGATCTCGGGCGCGAGCTCGTGCGCGACGGCATGGCGTGGTGGTATCGGCAGTATGCCCCAAACGACAATCAACTCCGCGATCTCGAACGCGCCGCGCGAGAGGCGAAGACGGGGCTGTGGGCCGATCCGTCGCCGGTCGAGCCGTGGGTCTGGCGAAAGACACATCGCGGTCGCCAATAACCAAAAACCAACGACCCCGTCAGCGCGTCACGCGCGATCCCTTCAGGATCTTCACCAGCCCGTTCGCGACCTCGTCGCCGATCTCCTCGGCGATGACGGCGTTCGCCTCGTCGGCGACCTTGTCCCACGCCCGGTCCATGAAGGGGTTCGGCTTGATGCCGGGGTGCATGACGGAGCGCACGGTGACGTCGCCGGCGTTCACCGTGGTGCGCGTCGCGACGACGGAGAACGACGCGGTCGCATTCTTGCCCGGTTTGCCCTTGAAGCGCAGCGCCTTTTTGCTCTTCGGCTTGATCTTGTATTTGGCCTTCTTGGGGCCGTGCAGGCCCGTGCCCTCGTGCACATACAGGCCGTAATCGACGCTCGGTCCGACCGCGACGGACAGGTCGCCGTCGCGCTGGACGATGATGCTGCGCGCAAGGTCCGTCGAGACCTTGGGGGCCTGCTCGTAGGCTTCGTTGCGCAGGAGTTCGCCGGCTTTGAGCAGGGCGCGTCGAGCGCGGGTTTTCAGGTCGGAGTTCATGGTGGACATCCGGGTCGTTGGTCGTTGGTCGTTGGTAGGGGCGCGATTCATCGCGCCCCGCGGCGAACCCGGACCAAAAACCAAAGACCAAAAACCAAAGACCGTGGGCGCGATGAATCGCGCCCCTACCTCGCGATCGTCGCCTCGAGCCTCTCCAGCGCCTTCGCCACCTCGCCGGTATCGCCCGCCGGGGGGTCGCCGTAGCCCAGTTCGCCGCGGGCCTCGCCCGGCGTGATGATGCCCGCCTGGGCGAGCAGAGCCAGCGCGTCGGCGTCTTCCTTGCCCGTCGTCACGTCGATGCGCTCGAACGCGAGGGGCGGCAGGCCGAGCTCGCGCCCCGGGCCGTTATTCCACGCCCGGGCGATCTGCTCGCGCAGGGGCTGCAAGGTGACCTGATCGAAGAGCAGGATCTGCCCGGCGACCTCGCCGCCACCGCCCAGCGAGCCCGCGCTCATGATGCCGAGGATGCGCGGCGGCACGCCGTGGGCCGCGATGATCTCGTCGCGATTGTCCAGGCGCAGCACGTGATAGCTGCCGTCCTTGGCCTCGTCGGCGAGGCGCTGCCATTCGACCTTCACGTTCGGGTCGGCGAGGTTCAGATACAGCAGCCGTCCGGCGTTTTCGGCGCCTTTGAAGCTCGTTCGCAGGAAGTTTTCGACGGCCTGTTCCAGACCGTCATCGGGCTCGCCGCCGGTGATCGTGAGCGCCCAGGGCGGCACGGCGTTGTTGTCGAAGTGCTTGCTGTTCCACGTGAGCGCCTTTTGGTCGAGCTCGATCGCCGCGGTGGCGGCGAGCCACGCCGGAATGCCGTAGTGGCGGTGGCGCAGATTGAGCGTGCGCAGGTGCACGAGCTCGTGCCCCTCGCCGTCGGCCGCGCCGAAGCGCCGAAAGGGCACGACGCGCGTGTCGGTGGGCTCGGCGCGGTGCTTGTATCCGCGTCCGTCGCGGCGCACCCAGAAGGTCTGCGGCAGCCCGGGATACCACTCGGCGATTTCGCCGGCGGCGTTGCGCGCGAACTCCCACCAACCGTTGCCGCAGGTTCGCAGGGACGCGGCGGCGAAGACGAACAGATCGCTGGCGCCGTATTCGCCGGCGAGATCCTCGAGGCGCTTGCGGGCCGCCTCGGCCTCGGCCTCGGTCTCGGTCTCGAAGCGAAAGCCCACGCCCACGGCGGCGGCGGCGGTGACCTCGATGCACCGCGCGTGCCACGTCGAGATGCCGGGCAGCATGGCCAGGGTGTCGAAGGGCAGGGGCCAGTCCCAGCACTCGGCGTCGAGGGTCTGCGCGTCGCGCCGGTCCTGCTGGGCCGAATCCTTGGTGAAAAACGCCTTGACGATGGTCTTGAGGCTCATGGGCGAACCCTGACGCGTCAGCCCGCAAAAATCCATTGCGAACCGTGAAAACCCGGGGTTTTCGCGAATTTGAGTTGCCGATCTTCGCAGCTTGGGCATGGTGGACTCGCACAGGAGAAGCGATTGCCCTACAGGCTCAAAAACGCGCGGGTGCTGTTCATCTCGGTGGTCAAGGACCCGGCCACGGGCCGTCAGTTCCTGTTCAAGGCCGCGGGCGACGCAAAACCGGCGTTCGATCACGCCCTCGAGTTTCGCAAGGCGGACGACGCGCGGCAGATCCTCTACGGCATCGCCTATCCGGCGGGCTCGGCCGATCGGGTCGACGCTCACGGCGACTTCGCCACGAGCGACGACGTGCGCGCCATGGCCGAGGATTTCATGGCCACGGGCCGCGTGATCGCGGGCATCGATCGCGACCACAGCTACCGGCCGATCGAGGCGTTTGTCGCCGAGTCGTGGATCGTGCGCAAGGGCGATCCCCTGTTTGGCGACCCGGCCGACGAGGGCGCGTGGGCGGTGGGCGTGAAGATCGCGAGCAAGGCCCTCTACGACGAGTTCAAGAACACGGGCTATCGCGGCTTCTCGATCGCCGGCACGGCCGAGCGGGTCGAGGTTCAAAAGCAGAGCCGCGACCGTGATGGAGCGGGTCCCGAAGACGGCTGGCTCAAGCGATTTCTGAAATCCATCGGCAAGGAGACCGACATGTCCGAAGACGTCAAGACGGCCGTCGAGGCCCTCACCAAACTGGTCAAGGAACAGGGCGAGCAGATCGCGAAGCTGTCGGGGACCGGCGGCGAAAAACCCGCCGAGAAAAAGGCCGGTG
>CAZPJD010000174.1:0-44418 GCA_964586775.1 uncultured bacterium
GTCGATCGTGACGGTGATGCCGGGGGTAATCTTTGGGCCGGGCGAGCTGACCGAAGGCAACATCGTCCTCATCATGATCCGCGATATGTGGGCGGGAAAGTTCCCCGGTATCCCCGGCGATGGAAAAAAGCTCTGGTCCTATTCCTACGTCCGCGACGTGGTGACGGGGCATATCCTCGCAATGGAGAAGGGTCAGGTCGGGCGCGCCTACATCCTCGGCGGCGACAACGTCTCCCTCGACCAACTCGTCGACCTGGCAGCGGCGCAGCTTGGTAAGAAGGTTCCCCGGCGACACATCCCTCTCGGCTTGCTCGCGTTCTCGGCGTTCTTCATGGAAAAGATTGCGGGCATCACGGGCAAGCCGCCGATGCTCACGCGGGGTAAGGTCGGTGTGCTCGCCCACAACTGGGCTTACGACAGCAGCCGCGCGAATAGCGAACTCGGCTACGCCATCACGCCGTTCGAGCAGGCGCTCGACGAGTCGATCCGCTGGATGCGCGAGCAGGGCGTGGTTTCCGGTTAGGCGAAATCGGACCACATGAACCTTTAAATCGCATATCCGACCTCCAAATCCGCAAATCCGAACCGCAAATCGTCGTTTTTCGCACGTACCGCTTGACCGGCGCATCGGCGCTGACTAACCTTGGACGCGCTGCGGCAATGCCGCGTCGTTTTGGGTTGTCCTCGCGTTTTTTATCATCGTCCGCATCGAATCCGACGAATCGCGTCCTCTCGGGACGGCGATTTTCATCCGCCGGAACTCGGGGCTTCATGACCGCGCCGAACGAATCAGCGACCGGATGGACCATCCGTCAGGCCGGTGGAGCGACGCTTTCCACGGATGTGCGCGCGAACGCGCGCGACGCGCTTCGGCTCGGCCTCGATTCGATCGGCATTCCGCTCGACCTTCCGACGCAGATGGGTCTCGCCGCGGACGACGAGTTGACGGCTGGCGAGGTCGCTCAGGTTGGTGTGCACCTCGGCGGCGGCGCCGAGCTCGACGACCTGCTCTTCGATCTCGATCCGAGTCTGACGGAAGTCTCCTTCGGCGGTGCTCCCACGGCACCCGTCGTCTATGCCGCGTACGTGCGTCACGCGCGTTCGCGCGGCGTCGCGCCCGCTGCGCTTCGCGGCGTCTATGCGAACGACATCCTGAACGAGTACGTCGCTTACGGCACGTTTATCTATCCACCCGCGGCGGCGCTGCGCCTCGCGTGCGACATGGTCGCGTTCAGCCTGCGCGAAACGCCCGCGATCGTCCCCCTGACGGTCTCGGGATTCCACGCGCGCGAGGCGGGCTGCACGGCGGCGCAGGAGATCGGCATCGCGCTGTCGTTCGCGGAGCAATATCTGCGTGCGCTGGCTGCAAAGGGTGTCGAGCCCGCCATCGCCACCAAGGGCATCGCGCTGCTGCTCAATGCCACGCCCGATCTACCGGGCGAGATCGCCAAATTCCGCGCCCTGCCCGCGGCCTGGGCGACGACCATGCGTGCGGCCTTCGGGGCGGACATTCCCCTGCCCCGATTGCACGTGCGGACCTCCGCCGCGGCCTATACCGGCACGCAGCCCGAACTCAATATCGTGCGCGGCGCGCTCGCCGGACTCGCGGCGGTTGTCGGCGGCGCTCACACGGTCACGCTCTCGCCCTTCGACGCCACAAGCGGATTACCCTCGGCGTTCGCGCAGCAGATCGCGATCCAAACGCAGCGCGTGCTCGCGCACGAATCCGGCGCGCGGGAGATGCGCGGCCTTTTCGATGCGGACGAAATCGCGCGTCTTGCCGCGGCAATCGAAGCCGACGCGCTGGCCGTCGTGGAGAAAATCCGCGGCTGGGGAGGCGCGCTCGCGGCGATCGAGTCGGGCCGGATGCAGCGCTACGTCGGCGAGGCGGCCGACGCGCACTTCGCACAGGTGGATTCCGGCCGTTTCGCCAAGGTGGGCGAGACGGTTTTCGGCGAGACGATAAGCGCGGATCGGATCGTTGCGACCCGAACCAAGGTCGATCCCGCCGCCGCGCGGGAGCTGCACACGGCGAGACTGCGCGAACATATCGCGCGCCGCGACAACGCCACATGCCGGGCGGCGCTCGACGCGCTCGTTGCGGCCGCGAAGACGACCGGGGCCGACCTGATGCCGCCGATCATCGCCGCCGTGGACGCGGACGCGACGATCGCGGAGGTCGCGCAAGCTCTGAAATCGGTGTTCGGCGGTTTCGGCGACGAGATGGCGGGGATTTAGGGAAGAGGAACAAACGCCTGCGAACGCGGGCGACGTAACGGCAACGGATTCAGATCAACAACGTCGATCGAAGGAGATGGACATGGAATTTCGATTCAACCCCGACATCACCAAGGAAGCCGGCGAGCGGAACCGGAGACTCCTGAAGTCCTATGAAGATTTCCACATCCCCATGGACCCGAAATACCGCGTGCAGTACGCGCATCTGACCTGCCCGGCGACGAACTGGAAATACATCGAAGGCGCGGCCAAGGGGAAAGCCAATCTGGTCATGCTCGACCTCGAGGACTCGATCCCGAGAGGCAACACGGAGCTGCTCGTCCAAGGCCGCGCCAACATCATTCGCGGGTACAAGGAACTCGACTGGACGGGCAAGATCAAATATTTCCGTCCGCGCGGGCTGGAGCTCGATCCCGATTTCGAGGATATCGCCGCCGTGGTTTCGCACGCGGGGTCATACATCGACGGGCTCATTTTCCCGAAAATCGAAAGCCCCGAAGAGGTCGAGTCCATCGACAAGGTGCTCACGGAACTCGAATACGCGGGCAACCTGCCGCACGGAAAATTGACCTTCCAGGTGCTGATCGAGTCGGTCAACGCCGAACGCGCGGTCTTCGAGATCGCCAAGGCCAGCCGCCGGCTGAGCGCGCTGATCTTCGGCGCGTTCGACTACTGGGGTAGCCTCGGATTCCTGCCGCATCTGTACCGCGCCGATCATCCGATCGTGAACGACGTGCGTTGCCGCATCGTGAAGGCGGCGGCCAGCGTGGGAATCCCCGCCATCGCCGAGATGACGCTGAACTACCCGACGAAGGAAAAGACCGAAGAGCAGAAGCAGGCGGCGCTGGACGAGTGCCGTCGCGACGCCGAGCTCGCGTACCTGTACGGCTTCTCGGGCAAGTGGACCGGCATCCCGGCTCAGACCGAGATCGCGATCCAGACCTTCGCCATCGCAAAAGAGACCCTGGATAACGCGATCCGCGAGATCCGGCTCTTCCATCAGGCCGAGCAGGAAGGCAAGGGCGCGGTCATGATCGACGGCAAGATGGCCGACCGCGCGACGAACCGCATCAACCTCGCCCTCATCAAGCAGGCTTACCTACGCGGGCAGGTCGAGCGGGCGATCATCGACGAACTCGGCGTCGTCGTCGAATAAGGAGACCCGCGTGATCTGCAAACCCGACATCACCTGGTCGCCGCCCGATATTGCGCTGATCGAGGCCGGCGTCGCCGCGCTCGGGACGGCGTTCGACCGCGCCCGCGCGCACCTGAAGCCCAAAGTCACCGGCGCCAAGGGCACGCTCGACGCCGAGCTGCTGAACGCTTACCAGCAGGCGGCTCACGGCCTGGCCTATTTCGCGTGCGAACTCTACGGCGCGCGCGAGATCGTCGAATACTTCAAACGCACCCGCGCCGCGGGCAAGCCTTCCGACCTGGAACTGCTGATCGCGTCGGCCTACGTGGCCGGGGCGTTGCGACGATGGGCGTATGGGTCCGACGTTTCCGGCCTTGAGCAGATCGCGGCGGCCGAAATCGGCATCGACGAGGCCGTCGTGCGCGACGTGCTGCGCTCGCCCGAGTGCGCGAAGCTGGTCGAAATCGCGGGCGGAACCGCGATTCTTTCCGCCATCGCCGAGCTCGTCGAGTCGCGTGGCTCCTTCGGCGACTTCGGCATCGACGACGAAATCCTGCGCGACGTGCAGGCGCAATTCCAGAAATTCTCCGATCAGGTCGTCGTGCCGATCGCCGAACACGTTCATCGCAAGGACGAGCTGATTCCTCTCGACATCGTCGCGCAGCTCGCCGAACAGGGCGTCTTCGGCATCACCATCCCCGAGCAGTACGGCGGCACCGAGTTGGGCAAGATGGGCATGGTGATCGTGACGGAGGAGCTCTCGCGCGGCTATATCGGCGTGGGTTCGCTGGGCACGCGCGCCGAAATCGCGGGCGAGCTCATCATCACCGGCGGCACCGAGGAGCAAAAGGCACACTGGCTTCCGAAGCTCGCGGCCGGCGAGGTGATGTCCACCGCCGTCTTCACCGAACCCAACGTCGGGTCCGATCTCGCGAGCGTGAAAACGCGCGCGACGAAGCAGGCCGACGGCTCGTGGCGTCTTTCTGGCCAAAAGACGTGGATCACGCACGGCTCGCGCGCCGATCTGATGACCGTGCTCGCGCGCACGTCGGACGCGCCGGGATACAAGGGCCTGTCGATGTTCCTCGCGACCAAGACGCGGGGCACCGAGGGCAATCCCTTCCCCGACGCGACGATCGAGGGCAGCGAGATCCCCGTCATCGGCTATCGGGGCATGAAGGAATACGAGATCAGTTTCGACGATCACCCCGTCGCGGCTGATGCGCTGCTGGGCGGGCAGGAAGGCAACGGCTTCAAACAACTCATGGCGACCTTCGAGTCGGCGCGCATCCAGACGGCGGCGCGCGGCGTGGGCCTCGCGCGGGCGGCGATGGATCTCGCGTATCGCTACGCCACCGAGCGAAAGCAGTTCGGTCGGCAGATCTTCGACTTCCCACGCGTTCACCAAAAGATCGCGCGCATGGTGGTCGATACGCAGGTCGCGCGGCAGCTCACGTACTTCGCGGCGCGCATGAAAGAGAGCGGCAAGCGCTGCGACCTCGAGGCGGGCATGGCGAAGCTGCTCGCGACCAAGGTGGCGTTCTTCGTGTCCGACGCGGGTTTGCAGATCCACGGCGGCAACGGTTACGCCGAGGAGTACCCCATCAGCCGCATCTTCTGCGACTCGCGCGTGCTGTCGATCTTCGAGGGCGCGAACGAGATCCAGGCGCACGTCATCGCGCGGCGGTTACTGGAAGATTGAAACGAAGCGCGGCACGCGCCGCGTTGAAAAAGGAGAGGTTATGGCGATTCGAAACGTGTACGGCCGCAAGCTCGAGGACTTCGTTCCGGGCGACGTCTTCCGCCATCCGTGGGAGGTAACGCTCGACGGCGGGGTCATCGCGTTTTGCGCGGCCAGCTTCATGGAAGCGATGCCCGTGTGCACCAGCGACCCCTTCGCGCAGTCGCTCGGTTTCACCGGGCGCGTCGTGCATCCGCTGGTGCTGCTCAACTTCGGGCTCTCGTTCTCGGTGCTCGACGTCTCGGAGCAGGCGATCGCGCATCTGGCTTACATCGACGTGCGTTACCCCAATCCCGCTTACGTGGGCGATACCATCACGGCGGCCACCGAGGTGCTGGGCACCAAGCTCGCGGGCAGCGGCGATCGGGGTACGGTCCACGTACGCACCACGCTGTGGAATCAGGACAACGTGCCGGTGTGCGTGTTCGAGCGCATGGCGCTGATTCCGAACGGAAAGGTCGCCGGCTCGCCGCTCGTCCCCGTCAAGAATTTCGAGATCCCGCAGGCGGTGACGCGCCATCCGGTGTTGCTCGACGAAGCGAAGTTCGGCGCGAACGCGAACGCCGCGTATTTCGGCGGATTCCACGAGGACTTCGCGGTCGGCGACGTGATCGTGCACGACATCGGCCGCACGGTGGGCGTGAGCGAGCACATGCAGCTCACCACGATCTTCCGCAACACGCACCCGCTGCACTTCGACGCGAAGTACTGCGAGACGCGCAGCTTTGCCAAGGATCGCGTGGTCTACGGCGGGCTCGTCCTCGGCTTCACGCACGCGCTGGCCGCGCGCGACACCGGCGGCCAGGTGGTGTGGAACCTCGGCTTCGACAACGGCGCGCACCCCGCGCCGGTGCTGGCGGGCGACACGATCCGCGCGGCGCAGAAGGTGCTCGCGAAAGAAGACTTCAACGCGCGCTACGGCAAAGTCACGTTCCGGCTCGTCGGCGTGAAGAACGTCGATCCCGCCGAATTGCTCGATGCGGGCGCCGATCTGTTCGCGCCCGAGCGCGATAAGAAGGACGGCAAGGTCAAGGAGAAAGTCGTCGAAATCGACCGCACGGTTCTCGTCCGAAAACGCAACTCGTAACGGAGGTTCGAGATGTCCCGACACACCAAACGCATTCTCAGCTACTACGCCAGCGAAAGCCCCGGCTGCCTGGCCAACCTGTATCGCCTGCTGGAGCACGGCCGTCTCGGCGGCACCGGCAAGCTGCTGATCCTGCCCGTCGATCAAGGCTTCGAGCACGGCCCGCACCGCAGCTTCGCGCCCAATCCCGAAGGCTACGATCCCGAGTATCACTTCAAACTCGCGCTCAAGGCCGGTTGCAACGCCTATGCCGCGCCGCTCGGTTTCCTGCAGGCCGGGGCTGCGGAGTTCGCGGGTCAGATCCCGCTGATCCTCAAGCTCAACAACTCCGACTCGCTGGCCACCGGCGGCGAGCCGTGCTCCGCCGTCACCGGCTCGGTGGGCGAGGCGCTGCGCCTCGGCTGCGCGGCGATCGGTTACACGATCTATCCGGGTTCGGGCGAGCGCAATCCGATGTTCGAGGAACTGCGCGAGCTCACCGAAGAGGCGCGGTCGGTCGGCCTGCTGACGGTCGTGTGGAGCTACCCGCGCGGCGGTAATCTGTCGAAGCAGGGAGAGACGGCCATCGACGTCATCGCTTATGCCGCGCAGATCGCGGCGCAGCTCGGCGCGCACGTCATCAAGGTCAAACCGCCGACGGCGCACATCGAGCAGGAAGCGGCGCGAAAGGTCTACGAGAAATACCAGATCCCCGTCGGCACGCTGGCCGAGCGCGTCCGCCACGTCGTGCAGTCGGCGTTCAACGGCCGTCGCGTCGTCATCTTCTCGGGCGGCGAGGCCAAGGACGAGGCGGCGATTCTGCAGGAGATCCAGGGCATCAAGGACGGCGGCGGGTTCGGCTCGATCATGGGCCGCAACGCGTTCCAGCGCCCGATGGACGAGGCCGTCGCGCTGCTGCGAAAGATCCAGGACATCTACGCCGCGTAATCTCTCCGCAAAGTTCGCGAGGCAAGGACGGAGTTGCACCCGTCCTTTTCTTTTCGCGTCAGAAGCTCTCGGGCTGCTGCTGCGTCGAGCAGTGAATCGCGCCCTGCCCCAAAATGTAGTCGCAGCAGTCGATGCCGACGACGGCGCGGTCGGGGAAGCACGACGCGATCGCGTCCAGCGCGCGGCGGTCGTTCTCGTCGGCGTAGGTGGGCACGAGCACCACGTTGTTGGCGATGTAGAAATTCGCGTAGCTCGTGGGGTAACGCCAGCGCTCGGGTGCGCCTTCTCGTAGGCAGCGAAATCGGAACGCGGCGGGCAGCGGCACCGTGACGATGTCATAGGGGCGGCCCGTGATATCGTTCTTCGCGCGCAGTGCGTCGAGATGCCTTCGTAGCGGATCGTGCAGCGGGTCTTTGGGATCGTCGCACGTCACCGTGAGGATTCGGCCCGGCGCGACGAAACGCGCGAGGTTGTCGATGTGGCCGTCGGTGTCGTCGCCCTCGAAATCGACGTTGTCCACCCACACGAAGTGACGCACGCCGAGAAACTCGGTCAGCGCCCGTTCCATGTGCGCGCGTCGTTCGTCGAGCGAACCGCCTTCGCGCTCGCGCATGGCGAGCAGGCACTGCGTCGCCGCCATGAGGGTGCCCTCGCCGTCCACCTCGATGCCGCCGCCCTCGAGCACCTCGCCGGGCACGAAGCGCGGCACGCCGACGATCTCGGCGATCCGTTCGGAAACCCGATTGTCGAGGCCGAGCGACTCTCCGTAGTACTTCTCGCCCTTGCCGCCCCACGCGTCGAAATCCCAATCGACGACCGCAAGGCATCCAAGCCCATCGCCCGGATCGCCGTCGCGCGTGATGAAGATCGGGCCGTAGTCGCGGATCCACACATCGTTGTTCGGGATCGTGTGGATCTTCACCGCGGCGGGGTCGATGTCCCAATCGCCCAGCGTCGTCTCGATATCGCCGCGAATCGCGTCGTCGCGGGCGATCACATTCACGATCTCGCGCCGTCGCCGCGCGCCCGGGCGCACTTTGACGATCTCGCGCACCCACCTGGCCATCGCCTGCCGCGCGATTTCGACCTTTCCGGGCCACGTGCCCGGATCGTGCGGCCAGGTCAGCCACGTGGCCTCGTGCGTTTCCCATTCCGCGGGCATGCGGAAACCGATCTCGCTCGGCGTGCGCAGGCTCGTCTTGTCAGTCATCGATGAACCGTTTCGTCAGGTCGGTGTAGGCGTCGATGCGCCGATCGCGCAAAAAAGGCCAGCCGCGCCGCGTGGATTCGATGAGGTCGAGGTCGCAATCGATCACCGGAGTCCCGGGCGCCTCGCCCGCGACGCCGATAACGCGACCTAGCGGATCGGCCACGAACGAATGGCCCCAGAAACGCACCTCGTGCTCGATCCCGACGCGGTTCACGGCGGCGACGAAAAGCCCGTTGTGGATCGCATGCGCGCGCATGCCGGTCATCCACGCGTCGCGGTACGTCGCGTATTCGTCGTGGTGCGCGGGTTTCCAACCGATGGCCGTGGGGTAAAACACGATCTGCGCCCCGGCGAGCGCGGCGAGGCGCGCGCCCTCGGGAAACCACTGATCCCAGCAGATGAGCACGGCGATGCGCCCGGCCGCCGTGTCGAACACGCGAAACCCCAGATCGCCCGGCGAGAAATAATACTTCTCCTCAAAACCCGGATCGTGGGGGATATGCATCTTGCGATATGCGCCGCGCACCGTTCCATCGGCGTCGATCACGACGGCGCTGTTGTGATAAAGCCCCGCGGCGCGTTTTTCGAAAAACGGGAGCACGAGCACGACGCCCAGCTCGCGCGCGAGCGCGGCGAAACGCGTCGTCGTCGGTCCTTCGATCGGCTCCGCCCAGTCGAAGTATCGCTCGCGAAGCTCGCGACAGAAGTAGAGCGTCGTGAAAAGCTCTTGAAGGCAAACGACATTCGCCCCGCGAGCCGCGCCGTCGCGAATTCCCGCCTCGGCGCGGTCGCGATTCGCCTCGACCGACTCGGCGCACTCCATTTGCACGAGCCCGACGCGCGCGAGGGTCATGCGCCACCCCCGGCGCGCAGCTTGAGCCGGATCGCGGACGCCTGGATGTCGTAGCGCGAGGGCAACGTGCCGAGCCCCTCGCCATCCACATCGTGGAAGACCGGCTCGTCGGCCTCGGCCTCGACGCACTTGGCGCGCAGCGTCTCGATCTTCGCCATCTTCAAATGCTCGCCCCTGTAGATCGACATGAGGCGCACATATCGATCGTACGCGCCCAGATCGCCCATGAAGAGCACGTCGAACAGGCCGTCGTCGATCTCGGCGGTCGGCGCGCCCATCATGCCGCCACCGAAGTATCGCCCATTGGCGACGGCGACGGAAAAGATGGTGCGTTCGCCCATGTCGCGCCCGTCGACGCGGATGCGCACGCGCTGATTTTTATACGCGGCCATCGCGCGAACCGAGCCCATGAGAAAACTCGCGAAGCCGCCCAGCGCCTTCGTCGTGCGATTCACCGTGTCGTCGATCAGCCCGCCAACGCCGAAGCTCGCGATGTTGATGAAGTAACGCACCGCGCTCTCGCCGTTCTTTTTCACGAGCGTCATACGGCCGACGTCGATGCGTTTCGCGTCGCGGCCCGGCAGAAACGCCGCCGCCTCGCGGAAGTCGCGCGGCACGCCGATGGTGCGCCGAAAATCGCCGCCCGTGCCCTGCGGGATCGTGGCGAAGACGGCGTCGGGGTTGATGACGCGGTCGTTTTCGAAAAACCCGTTGACGATCTCGTTGTTGGTGCCGTCGCCGCCGACGGAGACGATCATCTCGTAGCCATCGTGAATCGCCTGACGCGCGAGGGTCGTCGCGTCGCCGGGTCGGTCCGTCATGCGATAATCGAAATCCGGCAGATGCCGTCGCACCGCCGCTTCGATCTGGCCCCAGTTGCGCCGCGTCGCGCCGTTCGCCGAATTGGGATTGACGATCAGCATCGTCCGGAAATCGGACATGGAATCCCCCGTGACGGTCTTCGTTACCACGCGCGCCGAAGGTGGGGCAAGGGCGCGTGGAATCACACCGACGGGGCGGCCGAACACGGTATGGAGTTCGCCCGTTTCATGTCGGTGCGCTGCTTCCAGACCTTGTAGACGGCCGGATAGACGACGAGTTCGAGCACGAACGACGTGGCGAGGCCGCCGATCATCGGCGCGGCGATGCGCTTCATCACGTCGGTGCCCGTCGCGGTGGACCACATGATCGGCAGCAGGCCCATGAAAGCCGAGGCCACGGTCATCATCTTGGGTCGCGCCCTTTTGACCGCGCCGTGGACGATCGCCTCGTCGAGCTCCGCTTCGTTTCGCAGTTCGCCGCGGCGTCGCGCCTCGTCGTACGACAGATCGAGGAAGAGCAGCATGAACACGCCCGTCTCGGCGTCGAGGCCGAGCAGCGCAATCATGCCCACCCACGCGGCGATGGAGACGTTGTAGTCGAGCAGGTGGAACAGCCAGATCGCGCCGATCGCCGAAAACGGCACGGCGAGCATCACCACCGCCGATTTGAACGCGCTGCGCGTGTTGAAGTACAGCAGCAGAAAGATCAGCACGAGGGTGATCGGCACGACGATCTTCAGGCGCTCGCGTACGCGCAGCATGTTTTCGAACTGGCCGCTCCACTGAAGCGACACGCCGGGCGTACGTTCGAGGTGCTTTTCCACCGCCGCCTTGGCTTCGGCGACGTATCCGCCGATGTCGCGGCCCTCGATGTCCACGTACACATATCCCGCGAGGAAGCCGTTTTCGTTGCGCAACATCGACGGCCCCTGCACGAGGCGGATGTCGGCGAGCTGCGCCAACGGCACCTGCGCCATGGTCGGCGTCGCGACCAGCACGCGACCCAAACCATCGATGTCGTCCCGCAGTTCTGCTGGATACCGAATGTTCACGGGGTAGCGCGCTCGGCCCTCGATCGTCGTCGTGACGTTCTCGCCGCCGATCGCCGACATGATGACCGTTTGCAGCGATTCGATCGTCACACCCAGCCGCGCCATCTCGTCGCGGCGCGGTTCGAAGTCGACAAAGTAGCCGCCCGCCACGCGCTCGGCGAAGACGCTGCGCGTGCCGGGCACGTCGCGCAGGATGCCTTCGAGTCGCGTGCCGACGCGCTCGATTTCGGCCAAGTCGTCGCCGAATATCTTGATGCCAATGGGCGTGCGCACGCCGGTGGAGAGCATGTCGATGCGCGCCTTGATCGGCATCGTCCACGCGTTCGTCACGCCGGGGATGCGCATCGCGCGGTCCATCTCGTCGATGAGTTCATCCCAGGAGATCCGATCGCTCCAGATCGGACGCAGCACCGTCTTCACGATGTCCGGCGCCCACGACGAATACCAGCGGGGCTTTTCGCGCCACTCGGACTCGGGCTTCAGGATCACCGTGGTTTCCATCATCGAAAACGGCGCGGGATCGGTGGATGTCTCCGCGCGCCCCGCCTTGCCGAAAACCGTCTCGACCTCGGGGAACGACGTGAGCACGCGGTCCTGCGTGTCGAGCACCTCGCGGGCCTGCGTGACGGAGAGGCCGGGCAGCGTGGTGGGCATGTAGAGGATCGAGCCCTCGTGCAGCGGAGGCATGAACTCGGTACCGAGCCGGAAATACATCGGCAACGTGAGCGCGACGAGGCCGAACGCCGCCCCGATCGTCTTATACGGATGACGCAGCACGAAGCGGCAGACGGGCTCGTACACCCGAAAGATCGCGCGGCTGATCGGGTGCTGTTCCTCGGAGTGATAGGTGCCGACGAAAACGGCCGACGCCGCGCGGGCGATCAAGCGCGGGCGAAACTCGAAGGGCCGAATGCGTGCGAAGAGCATGCGCAGCGCGGGGTCGAGCGTGATGGCGAGCAGGGCCGCGAGCGCCATGGCGAGATTCTTGGAATACGCGAGGGGCTTGAAGAGGCGGCCTTCCTGATCGACCAGCGTGAAGATCGGCAGAAACGCAACGGCGATGACGAGAAGCGAGAAGAAAACGGAGGGACCCACCTCCTTGAGCGCTTCAAGTCGAACGTGATGGAACTCTTCGTCCTCGTTGCCGACGCGCTCGCCCGCGTCCTGCTTCCGTTTGCGTTCGACCTTCCAGTGATAGATGCGATTGTAGGCGTTCTCGACCTCGACAATCGCGCCGTCCACCAGCACGCCGATGCTGATGGCGATCCCCGCGAGGGACATGATGTTGACCGTGATGCCCATGAGATAAAGCGGAATGAACGAGAGGATCACCGAGACGGGGATCGTGATAATGGGGACGATCGACGAGGGCACGTGCCACAAAAAGAGCATGATGACGAGCGAAACGATGATCATCTCTTCGAGCAGCTTGTCGCGCAGCGTCTCGATCGCGCGGTGGATGAGATCCGAGCGGTCGTAGGTCGTCACGATCTCCACGCCCGCGGGCAGCGATGGCCCGAGAGACGCGATCTTCTCTTTTATGCGCTCGATCACGTTCAGCGCGTTCTCGCCGTGGCGCATCACCACGATGCCGCCCACGGTGTCGCCCTTGCCGTCGAGATCCGAAATCCCGCGCCGCATTTCGGGGCCGATCGCGACGTTCGCCACGTCGCGCAAAAGCACGGGCACGCCGCCCGCCGTTTTCACGACGATCTTTTCGAAATCGGCGACGCTCTTCGCGTAACCCTTGCCGCGCACCATGTATTCCGCGCCGGCCCACTCGATCAGCCGACCGCCGACCTCGTTGTTCGACGCCTTCACCGCCATCATGACCTCGTCGATCATGACGCCGTACGCCGCGAGGCGGTTGGGGTCGACGGTGATCTGATACTGGCGCACATAGCCGCCGATCGACGCGACCTCGGCGACGCCCGCCACCGCCTGCAGCGCGTAGCGCAAGTTCCAGTCCTGATACGAACGCAGTTCGTCGAGCGAGTGCGTGCCCGATTTGTCCACGAGCGCGTACTGAAACACCCAGCCGACGCCCGTCGCGTCGGGGCCCAGCTCCGTCTGCACGCCGTCGGGCAGCCGCGCCTGGATCTTCGACAGGTACTCCATCACACGGCTGCGCGCCCAGTAGATGTCGGTGCCGTCGTCGAAGATCACGTACACATACGAGAAGCCGAAGTCCGAGAACCCGCGGATCGCCTTCACCCGCGGCGCGCCCAGCAGCGCCGAGACGATGGGGTACGTGACCTGATCCTCGATGATGTCGGGGCTGCGGTCCCACTTGGAGTAGATGATGACCTGCGTGTCCGAGAGGTCGGGAAGCGCATCGAGGCGGATGACCTTGAGGGTGTAGATCGAGAGTGCGACGAGAATCCCCACGCCGATGAGCACCAGCGCGCGGTTCGTGGCGGAGAACTCGATAATGCGGCGGATCACGGCGCGTCCCTCAATGCTGGTGGCCGGCGTCGCCGGTTGCGCCCGTCAGCGCGGCCTTGAGGCGCGACTCGGAGTCGAGCAGGAAGTTCGCGGTCGTCACCACGCGCTCGCCTTCGTCCACGCCCGCGCTCACCTGCGCCATGCCATTGGATTTCGCGACGACCTTCACCTCGCGCGGCTCGAATTTACCCGGCGCGGTTTCGACGAACACCACTTGGCGCGCGCCGGTGTCGAGCACGGCGGAATCGGGGAACACGATGCCCTCGTCGCCGCCGGTGTCGAGGACCACGTTGGCGAACATCCCGGGCTTCAGCGCGAGCTTCGGATTCGCCACGTCGAAACGCACCTTGAGCGTTCGGCTTTCGGCGTTCAGGGTCGGATTCACGTATGCGACTGTTGCGTCGATCCGCGTATCCGGTTCGTACGCGAGCGTGATCGTCGCCGCCGCGCCCGGCTTCACGCGCCGCGCCTCGTATTCGTAGATGTCGGCCTCGACCCACACGCGCGACAGATCGGTCACCGTGTAGAGCGGCATCCCCGGTTCAACGCGCTGCCCCTCGAAGACCTCCTTACCCGTCACGTAACCCGATACGGGCGCGACCAGCGTGACCGTGCGCTTGGTTTCGCCCGTCGTTTCGAGTTGATGGATGAAGCTTTCGGGCACGTCGAAAAGTTCCAGCCGCCGCCGCGAGGCCGCAATGAGTTCCTTGCCTCCCTCCTTCACCTCGTCGATGGACGACGACGCGAACTGCTGCGCCGTCTGATACGCGCGCAGGTACTCCTGCTGCGTGGCGAGGAGTTCGGGCGAGAAGATCGCGAGAATCGGATCGCCCTTACGCACCTGCCCGCCGGTGAAGTTGGCGTAGAGTTTCTCGACGTATCCCTCGACCTTGGTGTGCACCACGCGCACGCGCCGCTCGTCGGCGGCGACCGTTCCGACGGCGCGCACGGCACCCGCGAGGCGGTCGCGCTTCGCCACGGCGGTCTTGATGCCCGAGAGATTCAGCGCGGTGGGCGCGAGCTCGACCGGCGCCATTCCGTCCACACCGCCGCCGTGCCCGGCGTGCGCATCGGGCGCGGCGCTCTCGCGCTTCACCAGTTCCATGCCGCAGATCGGGCACTCGCCGGGCTCGTCGGAAACAACCTGCGCGTGCATCGGGCAGGTGTAGACATCGTGCGTTTGCGGTGCGGGCGCGGCGTTCGAAGCGTCTTTTCCGTCTTCGATGGGGACAAGGCGCATTCCGCAGATGGGGCAATCGCCCTGCCGATCCGAGACGTAGGTGGGGTGCATGGGGCAGTGAAACTTCTGGCCCGACTCCTTGGACGCACCGCACCCGGCGACGAGCACGACCGCAAGGATCGCCACGCCCACGAGAAATCCGACCAAGATTCGTCGACGCATCAACCGTTCCTATTTCCCGCCCGCATCCATGGGACGCAGCGCGTCGAGTTCCGACCAGACCCGATATCGCTCGGCCTCGCGGCCCGCGAGTTCCACGCGGGCGTCGAGCCACATGTTGAAGTCCTCGACCACCATCGAAAAATCGCCGCGCCCCGCGAGATACGCCGCGCGCGCGGCATCGAGCGCGGCGTGCGTCTGCGGCACGACGGCCTCGCGAAAGAGCGTGACCTGTCGATTCGTCTTGTGCCACTGGGCGCGCAGCCGCGTCAGGGCCGACCGCGCCCTCGCCTCGGCGTCGCGTTTTTCGGCCGACGCCATCGCGCGCTCCTGCTCGGCGGCGCGAATCATCGGCCGCTGGCGCGCGCCCTGCCAGATCGGCAGCGTGATGCCGAGCCGCGCCATGCCCATCGGCATCTGGCCGCCGTCGACCCAATTGCGTTCGACGCCGCCGCCCACGCCCACGATGAGATCGGGCCACAGATCCCTTTTTGCGGCATTCCATCGGTGCTCCGACGCCTCGATTCCCGCGTCGCGCTCGCGCACGTCGGGTGTCTGCGTGGGCGCTTCGTCGTCGACCCACGCGGGCCACTCGGTCTCGGGCAGCTTTGTCACGACGCCAAGCGACGTGTCGGCGGGCCGATCGAGCAGTCGATTCATTTCGGCAACGAGCGTCGCACGGTCGGAATCGAGCTCGGCTTGGCGCGACAGCAGTCGCGATACGGCGACCTGCGCCTTGAGCAGCGCCTCCTGATCGGACTCGCCCGCGGCGTAGCGCGCGGCCGCCGCCGCGGAGATGAGCTTCAGGTGTTCGCGCGCGGCGGCGAGGTATTCGAGTTCGCGGTCGAGTTCGTACAGCTCGGCGTACGTCATGCGCACGTTCATGGCGACCTCGCGTTCGGCGCGCACGAGGGCAGCGCGCGTCGCCTCGGCGTCGGCCGCGGCGGCCTCGCGACGCAATCCCCGCTTGCCGCCCAGCGGGATCTCTTGGCTGAGTTCGAGGGTAGCGGCGGAAAACTCGGGCTCGCCATCCATCACCGCGAATGCGCCCGACGCATCGAGCATCGGGTCCTCGAGCGCCCCCGCGGGCGAAACGCTCTCGAGCGCCGCGCCCAAACGCGCTCGTTCGGCGGCGACCATCGGCGAGTTGGCGATCGCGGACGCGACCAGTTCATCCACGGGCGGGGCAACATCCTGCGCGAAGGCCAAATCTCCCGAGAGCCCTAAGACCATCGTGAACGCGGCGCTGAGGATGCGGAGTCTTCGGACCATCTCGAGTGTCCTTGCCGGCGAAGGAACCCGGCTTCACGCATGCGATCTGCAACCGTTGTGCCGCCTCGAAACAGCCGCAAATTCAATGTGTTGGAGAATTGCGGTGACGACGAGACGCCCCGCGTTGAAGAATATTCGCCAGGTGAAGGATATGCTTCACGGCCCGCGACGGCGTGCGGGGAAGCCCGCTTACGAAAGCGGAAGCAGCAACCGGAAGACCGCCCCGCCCTCCGGGCGGTTGTCGGCCTCGATGAAGCCCTGATGCTCGTCGGCAATGCGCGCGGCGATCGACAGGCCAAGACCCGTTCCGTTCTCTTTGGTGGTGAAAAACGGATCGAAGATCTTTTCGCGGATGTCGTCGACGAGGCCAGCGCCCGTGTCCTCGACGACGAGCGCCCCGAATACGCGTCGCCCGCGTGTGGCGCGCTCGCAGCTCACCGTCACCTGGCCGCCCTTCCCCGTCGCCTGCACCGCGTTGATGAGCAGGTTGAAGATGACCTGCGCGATCTTGTCGCGATCGCCCGACACCACGACCGCCTCCTCGCCGGGCGCGAGCGCGACATTGACGCCGCTCACCCGCGAGGTCGATTCCACGAGCGCGATGGCGTGGCCAGCCACGTCGGCCAGCGGCACGTCGGCGCGGTTGATTCCCGTGGGACGCGCGAAATGAAGAAAGCGGTCGAGCAGGTCGTTCAGGCGGTCGATCTCCTTGCGCAGGATCTCCACCATCTTTCGCCGCGGCGAGGTCTCGGGGATCTCGTCGGAGACGATCTCCACCGCGCCCTTGAGCGAAGCGAGCGGATTTTTAATCTCGTGCGCGAGCCCGGCGGTCATTTCGCCGAGCGATTGCAGCCGCCCCGCGCGGATCAGTTGCTGTTCCATGAGACGAACGTCGTCGAGCGACTCGGCGAGTCGTCGGGCCGTTTCCTCCTGACGCACCCGCTCCCGGTGCTCGCGATCCGCCAGCGTGCCCGTGATGTAGGCAACGACGTTGTAGAGCAGGATCTCAAGCATCTTCTCGGTGCCGTGCGCGGGGTCCTGCACGAAAAAGGTTGAGAACGCGTGGGGCGCGTAAGCGATCGACGCCGCGATCGACGCGCCCAGCGCGCCGGGGCGCCCGAAGACGAACGCGCCGAGGATGATGGGGATATAGTAGAGCCGCCGGAAGATGTCGTGCAGCCAGTGAAACGACGTGCCGGTGGTGTAATGCGCGGCGGAGACGAACGCGATGGGAATCCACAGCAGCAACCACGCCCGCGCCGACACGAGCGCGCGCCACGAGACCCGGTCGACGCGTGCCAGCATGCCCACCGCCTACGCCCCCGGCTCGCGGGCCGGGGGCGACGCGATGCCGAACTTTTCGATGCGATAGAGCAGCACGTGCCGGGGGATTTGCAGGAACCGCGCCGTGCGGCTCTGGTTGTGGCCGTTCATGTCGAGCGCGCGCACGATGATGTCGCGTTCCAGCGCCTCGAGCGACACGCCGCCCGGCGGCAGTTCGATGCGTCCCGCGGCGATCGTCGCCTGTCCCACTTCGCCCCGCTCGCGTACGGGCTCCGGCGCGGGCGGCAAATACTCTTCGCTCACCTCCCGGCCCGGCGAGAGCAGCGCGACGCGCTGGCACAGGTTTTCGAGCTCGCGCACGTTGCCGCGCCACGGCAGCGATTCGAGCCGCGCGACCGCGCCCGTCCCGATCGTCCACTCCCCCGATCCGCCGTAGCGCGCGAGAAAATGACGCACGAGGAGCATGATGTCCTCGGGCCGTTCGCGAAGCGGCGGAATGCGCAGGGGCAGCACGTTGAGCCGGTAAAAGAGGTCCTCGCGAAACGCGCCCTCGGCTACCGCGTGCTCCAGATCGCGGTTCGTCGCCGCGATCACGCGAATGTCCACGGGCACCGATGCGTCGCGCCCGACCACGTCCACCACGCGCTCCTGCAGCACGCGCAAAAGCCGCGTCTGAAGCTCGGCGGGCAGCTCGGCGATCTCGTCGAGAAAGATCGTGCCGCCGTCGGCCTGCAAGAAACGCCCGCGCCGGTCGCGCGTCGCGCCGGTGAACGCGCCCTTGACGTGGCCGAAGAGTTCGTCTTCGAGCAGGTCGCGCGGGATCGCCCCGCAGTTGACGACCACGAAGGGTCCCGCCGCGCGCGCGCTCATGCGGTGGATGCGCCGCGCCACCAGTTCCTTGCCGGTTCCGCTTTCGCCGAGGATCAGCACCGTTACGTCGGCTGCGGCCACGCGATCGGCGACCTCGATCACGCGCTCCATCGCGTCCGAGCGAAACAGCAGATCCTTGCCCGCGCTGTCACCGAGTCGGCCCTTGAGTTCGCGCACCTCGCGACGCAGCGCCGCGTGTTCGAACGCGCGACGCACGGTGAGCTTCAGGTGATCGCGATCGAAGGGCTTGGGCAGGAACTCGAACGCGCCCGCCTTCATCGCCGCCACCGCCGAGGCCACGTCGCCAAACGCGGTGACCACGACGACGAGCACCTCCGGCGAGCGCGCGAGCAACCGCGGCAGCAGCTCCATCCCGTCGATCTTCGGCATCTTCAGATCGGTGATGACCACCGCCGTGGGGCTCTCCTCGAATGCGCGAAGCCCCATCTCGCCGTCCGAAGCGCCGCGCACGGCGTAGCCCTCTTCCTCGAGGTGAAAGCGCGTCACCTCGCGAAAGCTGTCGTCGTCGTCGATGAGGAGGATCGACTCGCTCATGACCGGCGTCCATCTCCCGTCTCTGGATCGATTCGCCACGCATACACCGGATCGCGGGGTGTCGCCAGTGGCCACAGCCGCACGGTGTAGAATATTGCGCAGGCCGCACAATATTCTTCGGCGAAAGCACTTCTATTCCGTCTCATGGAGGGCGAAGCGGCGGATATTCTTGACGATTCAGCCCCGCTTCGATTTGGCGCGATCCCTGCTATGGATCGGCACGGTCCCGCACCGGGCCTTCGCCGAAAGGAGACATCATGAAATTCGGAATGATCGCGACCGTCGCGCTGGTTCTCGTCGCGGCTTTCGTCGCCGCCGCGCATGCCTCTCAGGAATCCTTCGATCAGCAGATGAACCTCGTGCTCGTCGAGTACCTCAAGATCGGCGACACGCTCGCGTCGGACAATATGGATGGCGTCGCGGCGGCGGCGGGCGCCATCGTCACCCTTTCGGCTAAGCTGGACGCCTCGAACGTCGAATCCGGCCACGCGAAGCACTATCAGGGGATCGCCCAAAAGGTGCCCGAGGCGGCGAAGAAGCTGCAAAGCGCGGCGGACATCGCGGCGGCGCGCAAGGCCTTCGCCGAACTCTCGAAGCCCATGGTCATGTGGGTCGAGCACCAATCCGCGAAGCCGGCGACGGTCGTCTACTGCTCGATGTATCCGGGTTCGTGGCTGCAAAAGGGTCAGAGCATCCGCAACCCGTACTACGGATCGAAGATGCTCACGTGCGGCGAGGTCGTCGGCAAGTAGAGCCCGTCACGCGCGCTTGGGCGCGAGTCTGCGGACGAGCGCCACGACGAACGCGGCGGCCGTGAAAGCGGCCGCCGTCGCCGTTTGCGACGCGCCCACGGGAAACTGCGTCGCGAAGGCGAAGACGAATCCGGCCACTCCCGCGAGCGCGCCGATGAGCGTGGCCAGCGCGAAGTTGGCCGAGAGCCGATCCACGAGCATCAGCGAGGCCATGGCCGGGAGCGTCGAGAACGCGAAGACCGGCATCGCGCCCAGCGCCCGCGCGCTCACGCCCGCCATCACTCCCACCGACAGCAGAACCAGAAACGAAAGAAGGTTGGTCGGTAAACCGTGCACCCGCGCGGTGAGGGGGTCGAACACCGCGAAGGTGATCCCTCGATACCACCATAGATGAACGGCAATCAGCGCGAACGCAACGAGCGCGACGACGGTCAAATCCACCGGACGCACGAGCACCGCACTGCCGAAGAGAATGGCGTGGATGTCGTGCGCCTCCTGCGTGATGCGATCGCCGACGAGCACGGCGATTCCGCCCGATGCCGCGAACACGAGGCCGACGACGCTCTCGCGCGAAAGACGAAGACGCGAGGTGTCGAGCGCGAGCGCAAACGTCGCGAGCAGGGCGAACGCCGTGGCGCCGAACATGGGATCGACGTCGAATCCCAGATGAATTCCCGCGTAGAACGCGAGCGCGACGCCCAGGCCCGCGGATTGCGTGACCGCGGCGCTGACGAAGACGACTCGTTTGAGCACGACGTAAACGCCCAGAAACCCGAGCGCCGCCCCCGCGATCGCGGCGCACAGGATCGATTCGCGAAAGACGCCGTAGGCTTCGACCAACTGTGCGGCGTTCATGACGCTTCCTTCGCACAGTCGTCTCCGACGACCTCGACCGTGCCGTACCTCCGCTGATACTCCGGCGCGGCGAGCACGTCCTCGGGCGCCCCATGCACCACCGCTTGATGATCCGGATCGAGGAAGAGAACCTGATCCGCGCACTCACGGGCGATGCCCATGAAGTGGCTGACGACGACGATCGTCACGTGATGTCGCCGCCCGTAATCGCGCAGCCGCAGGAATGCCTCGCGCTCGGCGACGGCATCCATCGCGGCGGTCGGCTCGTCGAGAAACGCCACGTGCGCGCCCGATGCGAGCAACCGCGCAAACAGTACGCGCTGCTTCTGACCTTCGGACAGGTCGCGAAACACGCGATGCGAAAGGTGCGCGACCTCCATCTCGGCGAGCACCTCGTCGCGCGCGCGCCGATCTTCGACCGAGGGTATCGGTCGCGAGAAGTTCCAGCCGCGCAGCCGCCCCCACAACACCAGTTCGGCGACGCGGACCGGTAGCATCGGTTCGAGGCTCATGACCTGGGGCATATACGTCAGACGCAGGTCGTCGCGGCCTCGCCGCGCCTCGCCGCCGACCGCGGGCAGCAAGCCGAGCAGCGTCTTCATATACGTACTCTTCCCCGAGCCGTTGCGGCCGACCACGGCCCAGAACTCGTCGGCTCCGACGTCGAGGTCGATGGGCGGCAGGAGCGCCCTGCCGCCGTGCCCAATGCGCAATCCGCGACACGCGATCAGCGGCGCGGCGTTAATCGGCGCTGCGTTCAACGGCGACCTCCGGTTCCAGCTCGAGGACTTTTTCGCTCAGGTGATCCGAGAGGGTTTCGCCCTCGTGCTCCGACGGCTGCGCGCCCAGATCGATCGCGCCATCGGTCACGGCAAACGTTGCCCAATCCAGATCGTCCAGCAGGTCGGGACCGAGCGTCACGTCGATGGTGATGTCGATGTTCGGTCGCTTGTCGCGGTCGACGACGAGATCCACCGCGCGCGAGATGGCGTCGTCCGACGCGGACTCGATGTCGATGAACCACTGACGCGGCGCAGTCAGCGTTTCGTCCCCGATTCCGCCGCGTACCTCGCCGGAAAGGTGAAGTCGCGTTGGCGAGATGGTGAGTCGAGAGATGTTCGCGGCCGGGAGTTCGCAGCCTTCGTCACACGCCAGATCGCGCGCATCCGATTTTTCCAGATCGAACTCGCCGACCGGCAACGTGACGACGGCCGAGTACGATGCGGCCTCTCCGCCGCCCGCCAGTGCCGCCTCGATCTCCTCGTACGGGACGAGTTCGCCGGATTCGCTGTGGCAATGCCCGCCGTGGCAGAGCGTGTAGCCGGCGGGGGGATTCGCGGGATCGAAGGTCGCGGACTCGCCGGACGCCGACGAGGCAAATTCCTCGAGCGCGATGCGATCAAATGCGAAGGTCGCCTCGTCGAGGCGAATCTCGTAGCTGTTGTTCAGGCGCTGCCAACCATCGCCCGCGTCGCGGTCTTCGGGAACCGACCACGTCGCGCTCATCGACACGTTGAGCGTGGCGAATCCAAGGCCGTCTTCAAACGTACAGGAGACGCCAACCAGCGCCAGGAGCAGAAGCGGGAGTGCCTTCATGGTGCCCGTCATGCGCCGCCTCCCTTCAGCGCCGACTCCATGGCGCCGACCATCGCCTCGATGCGCTCGGCGTAAGTCTGATCCGCTTCGACATTTGCCCCCGCCGTAACGGCGACGACCTTCAGCCCCGCCTTCTCGGCGATGGTCTGCGACGTGCGCGCGGGGTAGTACGATTCCTGAATCAACAGCTTCGCTCCGTTCGACTTCGCCGACTGGATCACGGCGAGTACGTGCTGCGGACTCGGGGGAATGCCCGGCTTGGGCTCGACGTGCTCCACCGTTTGCAGGCCGAGCCAGTTTTCGACGTACACGAAGGATTTGTGATAGGTGACGATTCGCGCTCCCCGCCACGGCTCCATCCGTTTCGTCCACGCCTCGATCTTCGCGCCAAGGTTTTTTCGGAACGCTTCGAGCCCCGAGGCGAACTGCGTCGCGTGCGCGGGATCGACCTCCTGCAGCTTCGCCGCGATACCTGACGCAACGGCCATTGCGCGGCGCGGATCGTAGAGATAGTGCGGATTTCCGCCGGGGTGGATGTCGCCCATGGCGCGCTCGATCTTTTGCGTCGGCACGTCGAGCAGTTCGACGAACTTCGAGCAGTCCAGATTCCCCTTCGCGCCCGATTGAATCGCGGCGTTGCGCGACCCCACGATCAACGTCGGCAGCCAGCCGACCTCGAGTTCCAGTCCGACGTGTACGAGCAGGTCGGCCTTCGCGAGTTTGAGCGCCAGATTGGGTTTCGCGTCCACGAAGTGCGGGTCCTGCGTCGGCGCGGCAAGCGAAACGACGCTGACCGACGAGCCGCCGATCTCCCGCGCGATCGCGGCAAGGTCGGGGACCGTCGCGACGACGTTCAACTCCGCGTGCGCCGCGGACGAGACGACGAGCATGGCGAGCGCGAAAATTGCGATGAATGATCCTCGCATGGGTTGCTCCTAAAACGCGTGGGCGCCGTGAGCGCCGATTGCGACTTCGAGGGCCAAAAACACGGCGTCATGATCCTTCTCGAACCACTCGGCCATGTCGTGCGAATACTGGAGACGCAGGCGGGAGAACTCCGTCGGCCACCACGTGACATTTCCGCTCACGCGCGTTCGGGGATCCGTCCACAATGGGTCGAGCGGATCGACCACGTCGTCGCCGTTCGCGTTGACCGTCGAACCGCCCAATTCGTAGCGGCCCGCCGTCGCCCAGCGCTTGGCAAATCGCCACATCAGGTAGGCGTAACCGCCGTGATCGACGAGAACGTCGTCCGGAATCTGCCGTCGCCGGTGCATCCACTCGGCCTGTAACGCCACGAGCTGCGGGCTGTTCGCGGAGATCGGGCGATACTTGATGTAAAGATCCGTCCCGTAGATCTCGGTGCGATTGCCGCGACCCGTCGGATTCGGCCCGAACGCGCCGGACAGTCCCCACATCATCGACCAGTCCGAACCGAGCGGGAAAAACTGCTTGATCGCGGCGGTGTCCTGAAAGTCGCCGAGGTCGCGAACGCCCAGATCCTCGGCCCCGTAGAAGCTGCGCGCGGTGGCCTCGCCCGTCGCCTCGGTCATTGAGCCGACGATTTCGACGTACCAGGGCAGCGGCATCAGGATCGATGTTTCCACGCCGAGCCCGCGATTGCCTTCGCCGCCGAAATACCGGCCGACGACGATCATCTGATCGACGAAGTCCCATGTGTGCGGGTGCGTGTTGTTGATGCGCCCAAAGCGCGTCAGGAACTGCCCCGCGCGAACCTGCAACCCGGCCGGCAAGCCGAGTGTCGTTGCGTAGGCTTCCTCGATCTCGACGCCGAACTGGCTGAACACGATGTTCGCATCGAATCGGAAATACGAATCGACCGTCGCGCCGAGCGCCATCTCGAGTTGCTGAAGGTTGAAGCCCCTCTTCTGCGGATCGTGACCGCCCGCCTGTTGCGGCTCGGTCGTGTTGAACCACGCGGCGGCGAAATCGCCGATCAGCGCGAGGTCCGGATTCAGGGATTGGACCAGTGCCCCCGCCGACGAGGCAACGCCGGTCGCGGGAACGGGAACGCTCGCCTCCGCCTGATCGGCGGCGAGCGCCTTTTCGATCTCGGCCGCGTCGTCATCTGCCGCGATGGCGGGGACGGGCAGGAGGAGAATCAACGTGAGATACACCGCGTGCCTACGCACTCGAATCCTGAACAAGCTCGTCCTCCATTTCGCTCCGCATTTCGCGGCGGTGTCGGCAGTCGATGGAATGGCATGATCGATGGGTCGCATCCGATCGACGGATGCGGTGCGAATGCGGGCCGCCCGCGCCGCCTATGAGCGCGCGGAACCGGCGTCAAACGGGAGCGATCAGGCTTGCGGAGGAGCTCGAGGGAGAGCGGGGAGGACAATTCGCCCGGTAACGGAGTTTGGCTTCGCATCGACGTTGGGATCGGAAACCGCCGATGCGCAGCCCAACGTCGTCGCTGCCGAGCTGATCGACTGCGCGTGAGCAATGGCTACGCACAGCGGGCACAGGTCGGTGTCGTGCGCATGCCCGGCGTTGCCAACGGACGGAAGACCGAATGCGTCGCCATGGTCGTGGGTGACGCCCGACGACATGGCCGGATGCCACGCGGCGAGCGACATGCCGAATAGCACCGCGAAACACAGGACGACGTGAATCGCCCGGTGGTGCGTCGGTGGTTTCGGCGTTCGCATGGTCCGCTCCGGTGTTACGTCGTATGATCTACCATGCCTGCCAAGTGAGATGCAACCCAACCGGTTGGCGCGAAGCGTGCCGTTCGTTGACCCCCCGCCGTATGGATGCGAAAACGACATCGCTTCGATTGGACGGGGCTCCCCATGACGAAACCCTTTCGTTGGTCAAACACGAACGCAACTCGATTCGCGTTGGTCGTCTTCTTGTCGGCGTTTCTGCTCGCCTCGTGCGCGGCGGATGACGACGACGATTCCGCGGAATCGGTTGACGACGATGACGACGATACGCGGCCGGAAACGATCTACGATGAGCCGGCGTCGGGTTGGTCGATCGTCCGCGTCAACGACACCGTGGAGATTCGAAACGGAGCACGCCTGCTCTACACGCTCGTCGGCGCCCAGATGCTGCAATTCACGCCCCGCTCCTCGATGACCTTCGGTGTCTTTCACCTGTGGGGCGAGGACGAAATCGCGCGTGAACTCGAATTCGAGGTCGTCGGCGGCAATTTGTACCTGATCGACGGATCGGAGCGCATCGGCCAGGTGCTCGCATCGCTCACCGACGGCGGGAATCTGCGTTTCGAGATCGTCGTCACCGAGGCGCGTCCGTCGCAGGGGATCCGCCTGCGTTTCGCGCTGTGGCCGGGCGACCGGATTTGGGGTTTCGGCGAGCAGTACAACTTCATCGACCTGCGCGGCCATGTCGTTCCGATCTGGGTGCAGGAACAGGGCCTCGGGCGCGCGGCGAATCCCGCGTTGCCGTTTCAGGGTTCGCTCACGAATACCTACTTTCCCATGCCGTGGACCTTCGACCCACGCAAGGGCAAGGGGATGCTGCTCGAAAACACCGAGTACAGCGTCTTCGATCTGGGCGCGACCGACGCGCGAAGCTTGCGCCTCGACGTGTGGAACGGCCGCCGCGCGTCGCTCGTGTTCATGTCCGGACCAAAACCCGCCGACATCGTCCGCGAGTTGACGGACGAGGTCGGAAGGCCCGCAACGCGCCCGCCCGACTGGGCGTTCGACGGCGCGTGGATCGCCTCTCAGGGCGGCACCGATGCCGTGCGCGACCGCGTGGACGCGGCGATCGAAGCGGGCGTGCCGGTCTCAGCGGTTTGGGTGCAGGACTGGGTCGGCCTGCGTGACTTCGGACTCGAAAACTTCGGCGTGAAGTATCGCTGGGTACACGACGACACGCTGTATCCGCATCTCGACGACCTGATCGCGGACCTGGGTTCGCAGGGCATCCGGTTCCTCGGCTATTTCAATCCCTTCGTCGTGCCCGGGTACGATCACTGGGCCGACGGCATCGAGAACGGCTTCGTCGTGCGCGACGACTCCGGAACGCCCATCGTTTTTCTCATCAGCACCTTTTTCGGCGGCCTGCTCGACGTGACGAACGACGACGCCATCGCATGGTTTCAGGGCTACGCCCGCGACGCTCTGGAGCTGGACATGAAGGGCTGGATGGCCGATTTCGGCGAGTGGCTGCCGTATTTCAGTCGACTCGCGAATGGCCAAGCGAGCGCCGAGCACAACCGTTATCCCACGCGTTGGCACCTGGCGAACCGCGACCTGCTCGAAGCGGCGTACGACGACGACTTCGTTCTGCTGACGCGTAGCGGATTCACCGGCGAGCATCGCGTCGCGCAAATCGTCTGGGCCGGCGATCAAGAAACGGATTGGTCGGCGACGGATGGGTTGCCGACGGTCATCACCGCGGGGCTCTCGGCGGGATTCGCGGGCATCCCCTATTTCACGCACGACATCGGCGGGTTTTCCGGCGGACCACGCGAAAAGGAACTGATGCTGCGCTGGATCGAGCTCGGGGCCTTCACGCCCTTCATGCGCACGCACGACGGTCTGAAGAAGCTCGACAACCATCACTTCGATTCCGACGCCGAAACGCTCGCGCACTTCGCGCGATTCGCGAAGATCCACGCGGTTTTGGGCGACTATTGGAAGTCGCTCGCCGAAGAGGCGACGCACTCGGGCTTGCCGATCATCCGTCATACGGCGCTCGTCGATCCCGATTGGGACGAATCATACGACGCCCATCGCCAGTGGATGCTGGGCGACGATCTGCTCATCGCGCCGGTCATCGCGAAGGGTGCGCAAACCGTCACCGCCGCACTGCCCGCCGGCGAGTGGGAACACGTGTTCACCGGCGAATCGTTCGCAGGGCGACAGATCGTCACGGTGGACGCGCCGATCGGCGAGCCGGCCGTCTTCGTGCGCAAGGGTCGGCTGACCGCCGAAGTCGAGGCGATCCGGGGCTTGTAATCGACTGCGCCCCGCCAGGTACCGATCTGGACAAGTTGACGTACCGCCGGACCTCTTCGCGGTTCCATGGCTTTGCAACGAGATTGACGCGTCCGTCCGTATCGATTATCCTACAATCGAGTCGGCGTCCGACCACCACGTCGCCGCCGAGCGCGCGAACGTTCCCGACGGAGGGCCGCATGGTCACCGCGATCCGCCAAAACTGGCCCCAGGACGAAAATCAGCATTCGGACGATCACAGCCGGCAGACCGATTCGGCGAGGCTCGGGATCCTGAAGATTCAACGGACCTGCGTCCATGACGGCCCCGGAATCCGCACCACCATATTCTTTCGCGGCTGCGGACTGCGCTGCCTGTGGTGCCAGAATCCCGAGGCGCTAGCCTTTGATTCGGACGCCACGCCGGGCACCGACTACTCGATCGACGACATTGCGGACATCGTGGGCCGAGACCGGGACTACTATGGCGAGACCGGCGGCGGCGTGACGCTCAGCGGAGGAGAGCCGTTGCTCCAATCCCCCGCCGCGTTGATTCCACTGCTGGAGCGGATGCGCGCGATGGCGATTCCCGTCGCGGTCGAAACGTCGTTGCATGTTCCGTGGCAGCACATCGAGCGGGTCGCGCCGGGCGTCGACCTGTTCCTGATCGATCTGAAGGTGGTGGGCGACAACGCGGCCCACCGCAGGTTCACGCGGCAGCACGACCGGCTCATCCGGGAAAACATCCTGCGTCTCGTATCGCAGGGCGCGCATGTCCGCTTCCGGACGGTGATCGTCCCCGGACACAACGACCGCCCGCGCCACCTGCGGGCGGCGGCCGAATTCGTGCGTTCCGTGGGCCACCACGAGATCGAACTGCTCAAGTATCACGATATGTACGTGGACAAAGCCCGGCGCATGGGCCTCGAGTGTTCGGAGTTGTCCATCACGAACGATCAGGCCGTTGCGGCGGCGCGCAAGGCGGTGAAGACCTTCGCCTCGCACGGCGTACGCGCGCATTGCCTCGACCTGGATGCGGCGCGGCACCACGCCGAGTTTCCCGCGCGCGTAACCGACATTCAAAACGCGATCCGGGCCGACGGATACAATTTCTGTTTCGAAGTCGCCTTCCTGAAAACCGAGTTTTACAAACAGAACGGTTTCTCCCAACCGACCCCCATCCACCGGGCGCGGCGGCTGGCGTACGTGCTGGAACGCAAGACGGTGACGATCTGGCCGGACGAACTGGTCGTCGGCAACTTCACCTCCAAGCGGCGCGGCGCGCAGGTGTGGGAGGAATATTCCGGCGCGTTGTTCGGAACGATTCTGCACAAACTGAACCGGCAACAGCCGGTGTCGTTCCGGTGCTCGCGGGAAGACCGGATTCGCTTTTATCGCGAGGTGCTGCCGTTCTGGCTGAAGCACGGGCTTGTCCGGAAAGCCTATCGATCGCTGGCCGATTTCCGACTCGCGTTTGCCCGCATCTCCGACATGAGCACCGGCTTCAACAACAACCTATCGGGCATCGCGCACTTCGTGGTGAATTACGAGCGGATGCTGCAACTGGGCACCAGCGGGATCATCCGGGAGATCGAGGCCGCGAAAAAGCAACACTCCGAGAACAACCAGGAATTCTACGACGGCGCGATCATCGCGCTGCGGGCGCTCGAAACTTTCGCCCGCCGTTACGCTGACGAGTTGGAGCGCCTGTCGGACGCCGAAGCCGATCCGGTGCGCCGAAGCGAATTGGAACAGATGGCCGCTGTGTGCCGCCGCGTGCCGGCGCGCCCCGCCCGCACGTACCGCGAAGCGATCCAGGCCATGATGTTCCTGCACATCGCACTGTGCATCGAGTCCTACGAAAACGCCGTTTCTCCCGGCCGTCTCGACCAGATCCTCAACCCCTATTACGAGCACGACAAGGCCGCTGGCGTCATCACCTACGAACAGGCGCGCGAGCTGCTGGCGCTGTTCATTCTGAAACTCGACGAAGCCATCCTGGCCAACGACGGCAACACGTACATGCGGATCGGCCGCCTGTTCGAGACCATGTCCACCGACCAGACGGTGACCGCCGGTGGCCTGGGCAAGGACGGCAAGGACGCGACCAACGATCTCACCTACGCCCTGCTCGACATCTGCGAACTCCAGCCCTATTCGGTCAACATGACCGCCCGAATCCATCCGGGCAGTCCGCCCGAATACCTGAATCGACTCGCCGAGGTGTACATCAACGGCGCGCCGATGCCCGCGCTCTACAACGACGAGATCTACGTCGACACGCTGCAACGCCACTACGACACCACGGCCGAGGATGCGCGCAACTACGCGATCATCGGGTGCGTGGAACCTAACGCATCGGACGACCATTACGGTAACACCGACTGCGCCAACATGAACGTGACTTTGCCGCTGCTCCAAGCGCTGAAGGGCGACGAGCGCGATCTGTGGAATCTGGACCACGCCGACCAGCTCGAAAAAATCGCCACCAAGTTCATGGAGCACCATTTCCGCGACGGCGGGGAGAAGGCCCGGTGGGTCTTCGATCGGTATCAGCGCGCGCGCGCGGCCTACAAAAATGCACGGGCGCCGCGGCTCGACCCGCCAAAAGACATGGACGAGCTGCTGGACCGCTTTCAAACGCGTCTGAACGTGCTGGCCACGGCGATCCTGAGCGATCACCAACGGATCGAGAAGCTCCTCCGCGAACAATTCACCGTTCCGCTGTCGTCGTCGCTGTCACGGCACTGCGTCGAGACGGGCAAGGATCTGAACGAGGGCGGCGCACGGTTCAACAGTAGCGGAATCCAGGCCGTGGGCATCACCGACGCGGCGGACTCATTGCACGCGCTCGACCAGGTCGTGTTCCGCTCGCGGCAATTCACGTTGGATAAGGTGATCGACGCGATCGACCACGATTTTGTCGGTGGCGACCGCCCGCGCATCCGCGAGGCGCTCATGGCCGTGCCCAAATTCGGCGAGGATCATTCGACCGAGGCGGTGCGCTGGGTCAACAAGACTCTGGAAATCTACAATAACGCGCTCAAGCAGGTCCCCAACTGCCCGCGCGACGGCATCTACGCGGCCGGCTATTACGCCCTGAACGTGAACGATGTCTATGGAAAAAGAACGCCGTCCCTGCCCTCGGGACGCCTCGCGGGCGTTCCGCTCGCCAACAGCGTTGCACCGCACTACGGGATGCCGGCGGCCGACCTGCTGTCGTCGCTCAACAGCGTCGCCGGCGTCGATTTCGCCGAGTACGCGCCGAACGGGACCACGGTCACCTTCACCATCGACGCGGCGCTGTTCCAGGGGCCGGCGGGGGTCCGCAACCTGGCGGCGATTTTCCGCACGTTTTTCCAGAAGGGCGGCATGCAGTTTCAGCCCAACGTGATCAGCCGTGAGATCCTGCTGGACGCCTACGATCATCCCGAGAGGTACCCGTTCCTGCTGGTGCGCGTCGCCGGGTACTGTGCGTATTTCAACCACCTCTCCGACGACCTGAAGAAAATCATCATCAACCGGACGTGTTACGGCTGACGGGGCGCGACGGATCGCGAAATTTGCCGTGCCACGCGCGCGCGAACCTGCTATAAAGACACCGATGTCCGCTTCGGGCATCGCGATGTCATTCCTTGGGGTTCCCGTCATGACGCACCTGCCTTCGACCTGCGACCAGCTTTTTTCGCCGCTTCGCATCAAAAACGTCACGCTCAAAAACCGCATCGTGATGACCGCGATGCACCTGAATTACACGCCGCAGCAGGTCGTCACCGACCAGCTCATCGACTTCTACCGAGAGCGCGTGGCGGGCGGGATCGGCCTCATCATCGTCGGCGGCTGTCCGATCGATGTCGAGGGCGGTATGCCGCTGATGATCGGCGCGCACGAGGATCGCTTCATCCCGGGCCTCGCGCGATTCGTCGAGGAGATGAGAAAGACCGACCCCACCGTGGTGCTGGGCGCGCAGCTTTACCACGCCGGTCGCTACGCGATGTCGTGGCTCACGGGCATGCAGCCCGTCGCGCCGTCGGCTTTTGGTTCGGATTTCAATCCCGAGACCCCGCGCGCGTTGGAACTTGCCGAAATTCCCCTCTACCAGCAGCGATTCGCCGACGCCGCCGCGCGCATCAAGGCCGCGGGGTTCGACATGGTCGAGGTGATCGGCAGCGCGGGCTACCTGATCTCGCAGTTCCTGTCGCCCGCGACCAACAAGCGCGAGGACGATTACGGCGGTTCGTTCGAGAACCGCGCGCGCTTCGGGGTCGAGACGATCCGCCGCGTCCGCGCCGCCGTCGGCGACGACTACCCGATCTTCATGCGCGTCGCGGGCGCCGATCTGGTGCCCGGCGGTCACACCAACGTCGAATCCGCGGAGGCGTGCGCGCTTTTCGAGCAGGCCGGAGTAGACGCCTTCGACGTGACCGGCGGCTGGCACGAGTCGCGCGTGCCGCAGCTCACGATGGGTGTGCCGCGCGGCGCGTTCGTGCACCTCGCGCACGGCATCAAGCAAAAGGTGAGCGTGCCCGTCGTCGCGTGCAACCGCATCAACGATCCGCGCATCGGCGAGGACATTTTGCGTCAGGACCTCGCCGACCTCGTGGGCATGGCGCGCGCGTCCATCGCCGATCCCGAGTTCGCGAACAAGGCCCGCGCGGGGAAATTCCATCTCATCCGCAAGTGCATCGGCTGCAATCAGGGCTGCTTCGACCACGTTTTCACCGCCGAGGACGTCAACTGCCTGGCCAACTACCGCGCGGGTCGCGAGGGGCGATTCCCCGCGTGCGAACGCGCGGCGACGCCCCGGCGCGTGGTCGTCGTGGGTGGCGGGCCCGCCGGGTGCGAGGCCGCGCGGGTAGCCACTGAGCGAGGGCACCGCGTCACGCTCTTCGAGAAGTCGGGCGAACTGGGCGGCGCGCTGCACCTGTGCGCCGCGCCCCCGGGGCGCGCCGAGTTTCTGGAACTCGCCGACTACCACAAGCACGCGCTCGCGGATCTCGGCGTGGACGTGCGCCTCGGCGAAGAGGCCGACGCCGGGCTCGTGCGCTCGCTCGCGCCCGATCTGGTGCTCGTGGCGACGGGGACGCGCCCGGTGATTCCCCCCTTTGCCCGCGACGCACAGATGGCGAACGTGTTTCTCGCGCGCGACGTGCTGCTTGGGCGGGTGCGTTGTTATGGCGATACGGTCATCGTGGGCGGCGGCGCGGTGGGCTGCGAGACGGCCCTCTTCCTCGCGCACGAGGGCATGCCCTCGCCCGAGGTCGCCGCGTTCCTGATCGAATCGAAGGCCGAATCCGCGGAGCGCGTGAAGGATCTGCTCAATCGCCCGGTGCGCGCCGTGACCATCGTCGAGATGCTGGCGAAGGTGGGGGAGGACATCGGCAAGTCCACGCGCTGGTCGATGATGCAGGACCTCAAGCGCCTGCGTGTGGATGTGCGCAAGAAGACGAAGGTGCTCGCGATCGAGGCCGAGGGCGTGCGCGTCCAGTCGCCGGAGAACATCGAGGAACTGATCGCGTGCAAAAACGTCGTCATCGCCGTCGGCCACGTGGCGGAAAACGCGCTGGTCGAGCAGTTCGCCGCCGCCGGTCTGCCGGTGCGGGCCATTGGCGACGCCAAGGCCCCGCGCCGCGCCATCGACGCCATCGAGGATGGCTTTGCGGCCGCATGGGGGATCGGGTAAAGATTACCAAAGCGTAATTTTCCGTCGGTATCGAACGATTTGAGGCGTTGAGAAAAAAAGTTCTTGCGTTCCCGGCGGCATCGTGGGACAATTCCTTCGTCTCGCCGTCTCTTTTTAAAATCGAAGCGGAGGTTTCTCATGAAGTCGTTCGTGGCAACGATGTGTTTCTTCATGTTTGGAGCCCTGTTTGTGATGCCGGCGCTGGCCGGAGTTGAAGACGCGCCGGAGGGCGCCGATCCGGATACTTTCTACGATTCCGTTGACGATTCGGGTCGTGAGATTTACCTGGAAAACGGCGGAACCACGCTGATTTTCGACAAATCTTCGGGAAACATGATCTTGTGGACCGACGCGAATCGACGGTCAACGTAAACTACACCGTCAACATCTCGGCGGAGTACGGCCAGACGAGCGGGTACGCGTGCATGCTGACCTTCAACCCCAACACCGACACGCACCCCATGTGGAGCGGCACCGCGCCCTGGACCGTCAACCAGACGCGGACATTCACGAACATCTCGATCCCGGCGAAAAACGTGACGGTGATCAAGATCAAGCCGACCAGCGCGTGCTCACCGTAAGCGCCCGTGGTATGATCGGGCGATGAAAGCCGTTTGTCTTCTCGTCCTCCTCGCCGCCGTTTTCGCCTCATGCGACTGCGGCGGCGGGGATGATTCGTCCTCGTCCGGTGACGACGACGCCGTGGATGATGATGCGTCGCCCGACGACGACTCTGCCGTGGACGACGACGCGGTGGACGATGACACGACTCCCGACGACGACTCCGTGGACGATGATACGACTCCTGACGACGATGCGGATGACGACACCTCTCCTGACGACGACAACCTCGCCAAGGATTGCTGGCAGCCGGACCTGCCGCCGGAAGAGGGCTACGAGTGGATCGTGATGACGGCGGCGGAACTCATTGACAGCGATGGGACCAGTGTTCATTTCGTTTTTGACGGCGAGGTGCCCGTGGTCTATTGGCTGGAATATCCGGCCACCGATCATCGCCGAATGCTTCGCGCCCGCTGGGACGAATCGACCGGGGAATGGAACACCATTTCCTTTTACGGTCGCGATCAGACCGTTTCGGCGCTGGAGGTGGACGTTGCGCCTGACGGTCGCATCTGGGGTGCACTGACGGCGTGCAACCAATGGTCGGGCGCATATCTGTGCGTCTGCGACCTTTCGAACGACAGTATCGAAGACTGCCATGGAACGCCGTGGGATGACGTCCGGCCGACCTTTGTTTCGCTCGACCACACGCCCGACGGGCGACCGGGCATTTTGTTTTGGGACTTCGGTCTGCACCCTTGGTACACGGAGGAAACCACGCCGGGGGTGTGGGAGCTGGGGACGATTCCGGGGAACAGCGGCTACAACACGGGTGACCTGACGATCGGCCCCGACGGCGTGGCGCACTTCACGTGGCCGATGGTTTTTCTACTTCACTACTTCGGCGGCGTGAACGAGACCTGGTCCGCGGACGTTCTGCCCTTTGACACCGATATCGCCCTCGGCAACATCGCGATCTCGCCGGACAACGAACTCTACCTCGCCGCCAGCATGTGGTCGGGCGGCGACGAGACGATGGGCGTGCTGCACCGACAGGGTTGGAGCCAGTGGGATTTCCTGCCCGCCGCTGAGCCTTGGAACGACAGCGGCGAGACCAACAGAGTAGAATTTGATCCCGATGATCGACTGAACGAAGCATACACATTCTACGTGTCCAACGCGCACTCGGTGCTCTGCTGGGCGCGCAGTGAGGGCGACCTGTGGCGCAAGGAAAAAATCGACGAGGAAGATCTGTCGGGCATCGCCATCACATGGGTATACGGAATGGCCATCAGCCCGCAGGGCGTCGTGGGCATCCTCTACGAGTGGCGCGATGATGACCGCAACTACCTAAAGGTCGCTCTGCGCGTGCCGGTGGGTGAGTGACGGGTTCGCATGGCGCGACGACTGTTCACCCTTTGGTTGATCGCCGCCGTTTTCGCTTCATGCGACTGCGGCGGCGGGGACGATTCGTCCACGTCCGATGGCGACGACGACACGGCCGTCGACGACGACACCTCGGACGATGATGCCCAAGACGACGATGCCGACGACGACGTGGACGACGACACGTTTCCGCCGCTGCCGGACGACGACGCGACAGACGACGATTCGTTCGCGGACGATTACGTCGCGCCGTGGCCACAGTCGAATGTCGAAGCCCGCAATTACGACGAGTCCGCCGACGCGGGGCCCTTGCGCGCGAAGGCGGCGGGCTACGACGACTGGCACGTCGCGTGGCATCAGCCCGATTACGGCGGCACGGTCGGCGTGACCTTCACCGACGCATCGCGCACCACGCTCGCCGGATACCGCGATTGGGGCGACAGCAGCGAGTGGACGGGGCTCTACCTCGGCAGCCAGGCGACCAGGTGGTACGTGACGGGCGATGAAGACGCGAAGGAAAACGCGCTTCGCACCGTCGCCGCCCTCGACGGCTACCTGCGCGTCACCGAGACCCCCGGATTTCTCGCGCGGTACTGGGGCAGTCAGACATCGGCGCTGTATCAGGGCGACGCGTGGTGCGACGCCCAGGGCGGATGCCGCCGCGTCGAGACGGGTCCATTTGCCGGCGATTTCTGGTGGGGCGAGACGAGCCGCGACATGTACAGCGGCTGGTTTTTCGGCATGTCGCTCGCCTATGACGTGCTGGACGACGAGGACGCGCGCGCGACGATTCGCGACGACGTGACCGAGATCCTCGAAACGCTGATCGACCAGCACTGGATGATCCTGGACGAAGAGGGCGAACCGACGGACTACGCGCCCGACGTGCTGCCGCCGTTTCGCATTTCGTGGCTCACGGTCGGCTACCACATCACCGGCGACGAGCGGTTCAAGACCGAGCTTCAAAAGTGGCTGCGCAATCGCAGCCGAAGCGCGCTGCGCTTCAACGCCATCAGCTTTTTCAATCGCTACATGGACTACTTCGGCAACTGCCTTTCGCACGAGACGTGGTACAACCTGCTGCGCCTCGGCAAGGTCTATTTCAGCCCCGACGACTACGCATTCCTACAGGGTGTCTTCAACACGCAGGTCCACTCGTTCACGCGGCTATCGCACAACCCGTGGTTCAACGCGGTCTATATGGGGCAAGGCGGATACGCGCCGGAACGCGACGACCCGTATCAGGCGCAGCTCGTCGAGGATCTGACGGACTTTTGGGATGTGCCGCACGCGCGCTATTTTCTCGACGCGCGCGAACCGTCCACATACGACCTCGATCCCGTCTCGGTGATGCTGCACGATCTGGTCACGGCGATCCCCTTGCTCGGCGACCTGCTCGGCAACGTGCAACCGCAGGCGAAGGACCCCTTCCCCGTGCGCGAGCAGTGCCCGGCGGATTTCATGTTCCAGTGGAGCCCGTTCACGATCGACGCCTGCGGCGAGGACGCGCCCGAGAAGGTCGATCCCGGCGTGGACTATCTCATCCCCTACTGGCTCGCGAGCTACCACAAATTCATCGCGAAGGACGAGTGATGACGCGCGAAGCGAAACAGACGCCGCCGCGTCTGGTCGAGGCCGGGCGCGTCACCGCGTTCGGGCACTTTCGCGACGAGTTTCGCGACCTGAACATCGACGAGGCCGACGTGTTTGGCCTCGGCGCGGCGGCGCGGCTCGTCAATCCGTTTCGGCTCAAAGAATGGCAGCACTTCGCCGTCTACAATGACGACGTGCTGCTCACCTTCGTCATCGTCAACACGCACTACCTGTCGAGTTCTTTTTGCTACGTCGTCGATCGGCGAACCGGCGAGATGACGGAGCACCACCGCGACGCGCCGCCGTGGGTCGCGCGCGTGGCGCGGGATATTCATAACGGCGAGTGCCGCTTCGCGCGCCGGGGTTACGACATCGCGGTGCGCAACCGGCTCGACGAGCGGCGGCACGAGGCGCGGATCGCGCTCGCGCCGCGCGGCGGCGTCGCGGGCATCGAGGCCGACATCGCGATACACGCCGATCCCGCGCGCCACCCGCCGTTGGTGGTGGTGCTGCGTCTTGCGGACAACCGCCCCGCGTATTCGCACAAGATGGCGTGCCCGGTCTCGGGCCGCGTGCGCGTCGGAGATCGCGAATACGTCTTCGATCCGGCGAGCGCGCTGGCACTCATCGACGTGCACAAGGCGTACTACCCCTATCGCATGACGTGGTCGTGGGCGTCGGGGGCGGGGTTCGCGCCCGACGGCCGCGTGGTCGGTTTCAACCTCACGCACAACTGCGTCACGGATGACGAGGAGAACAACGAGAACGCGATCTGGATCGGCGATCGTCTTTCGATGCTATCCGACGCGCGGTTTACGTTCGACGAGCGGAATCTGCGCAAGCCGTGGCGGATCGCCACCACCGATGGCCGGTGCGAGGTGGAGTTTTTCCCCGCGGGCGAGCGGCGCGGGCGCATTCAACTCGGCTTCGTCGCATCGGACTATCACCAGCCTTTCGGCGTCTTTCGCGGGCACGCGATTGACGACGACGGAAAGACCCATCATTTTCGCGACGTGTTCGGCGTGACCGAACGCCATCACGCGCGGTTCTGAAATCCCTCGACTCCCCGGAGCGACATGGCGCTGACCGGCGAAATCGCGGCGCTTGCGACAGCCTCGTGCTGGGTCGTGACCGCCATATCCTTCGAAACCGCCGGGCGACGCATCGGCTCGCTCTCGGTCAACATCCTGCGTCTCATGATCGCGTTCGTGCTGCTCGCCCTCGTCGGTCTCGTCACGCGCGGGCGGGCGATCCCGACCGATTTCGGCGCGCACGAGTGGACTTGGCTGGGCCTTTCCGGGCTGGTCGGCTTCACCTTCGGCGACCTCACGCTCTTTCGCGCGCTGGTGCTGATCGGTTCGCGGCTCTCGACGTTGCTGATGGCGCTCGTACCGCCAATGACGGCGCTCATCGGGTTCGCGGCGCTCGGCGAAACGCTGTCGGCGTCGGACCTCGCGGGCATGGCGCTCACCCTCGCGGGGGTCGCCATCGCGGTGCTCGAGCGACCGGCCGAAGGCGCGCACCACTCGCGGCGGGACACGGCGATCGGCGTGGCGCTCGGCGTGTGCGGCGCGGTGGGCCAGGCGGTGGGGCTCATCCTGAGCAAATACGGCATGGGCGCGCGCGACCCCTTCGCCTCGACGCACATCCGCGTCATCGCGGGCATGGCGGGGTTCTCGGTGCTCTATCTCGTGATCGGGTGGTGGCCGAAGGTGATCGCCGGCGCGCGCGACGCCGCCGCGATGAAGGCACTCGGCATCGGCTCGTTCTTCGGGCCGTTTCTCGGCGTGTCGCTCTCGCTCGTGGCCATTCAGCACACCAAGACCGGCGTCGCCGCGACGATCATGGCGATGACGCCGATCCTGATTCTCGTGCCCACCGTGGCGCTCGGGCGCGAGCGCGTCTCATGGCGCGCTTTCGCCGGGGCGTTTCTCGCGATCGGCGGCGTGGCGGTGCTGCTTCTGCTCTGACCGCTACAGAATCCGGATCTTGATGCCGTCAGACTCGGAAGTGGAAGATCGGCCGACGCACAGGTTATTTCGCCATTGCAAACCGCGCGGCGAGGGCTAGAATCCCCATCCGACGGAGGGTGCGATGACATCTCGTTGGTTCGTTTTCGCGGCGGTGATCCTCGGTGTGGCGTTCGGGTCGAATCTTGCGGCGGCGGACGACGTGGCCGATCTGCAGGCGAGGCTGGCCGCGAACGGCGCGTCCTGGACGGCGGGCGAGACCTCGATGTCGCGTCTGACGCCCGAGCAGATGCGCGAGTTTCTGACGCTCGACCTCGACATGCCGGACAACTGGGAAGAGTACCTGGAGAACTCGCTGCGTTACGAGCCGCCGCGCGACATGCCCACGGCGCTCGACTGGCGCGCCATGGACGGCGAGGACTATTCGACGCCGATCAAGGATCAGGACCCCTGCGGCACCTGCCAGACCTTTTGTTTCATGGCGGCGACCGAGGCGCTGCTGAAAATCCACCAGGGCAATTCGTTCATCCAACCGGATCTGTCGGAGCAGCACGTGTATTCGTGCGACGGCCCGATCCCCTACACGCTGTTCCACCCCGCGATATACATGACCTCGAACGGCGCGGCGGACGAGTCGTGCATGCCGTACAACTGCGACAGCGGGTATCGCCAACCCTGCGACGAGAAGTGCGGCGATTGGTCGGTGCGTTCGCTGAAGATCTCGGATTGGAAGATGTACATGTTCCCGAACCCCGAGACGATCAAGGGCCTGCTGCAATACGGCCCAATCGTGGCGGGCTTCCAGGTTTTCGCCGACTTCCAGAACTACACCGGCGGTGTGTATGAGCATGTCGAAGGCGGCATCCTCGGCGGGCACGGCGTGGCGGTTTTCGGCTACGGCGAGGACGAAGAGGGCGGTTACTGGATCTGCAAGAACAGTTGGGGCGCGAACTGGGGCGAGGACGGCTGGTTCAAGATCCGCTGGGGCTCGGGCCTGCTGGGATTCGGCTACCAGTCGATGTCGATCGAGGTGACCGACGAATCGCTATGCTCGCAGAACACCGCGCCCGCGATTTCGCAGCTCGTCGCGAGCAACGAGGCCAGCGCGCTCGCGGACGGCGAAGCCCCGCGCATCGTCTTCGAGTATTCCGACATCAACGCAAATCTGGCGGGCGGCGAGCTGTGGTATCGCTACGACGATGGCGACGATCAGCGCTTCGAAGCGCCGCTGACGGACTGCGTGGGCGTGGCCGCCGTCGGCGATAAAGGCGAGTACGAACTCGCCGCCCCAACGTCGTCCGGCGGAACGCTTTCGGTTTGGGTGCGCGACACCTGCGGCGCGGATAGCAACGTGCTGACGCTCGACCTGGGCGGCGAATCGGGCGACGACGACGCGACCGATGACGATGCCGCGGACGACGATGCGGATGACGACGCGGCCGGAGACGACGGCGCCGGCGGCGAATCGGATTCCGGCGACGACGACGATGATGGAGCGTGCTGCGGCTGAGCCGACTTTCGACTCAAACACAAAGCGGGAAACAGGCCGATTGGCGTGTTTCCCGCTTCGATTTTATGGTGCGAAAGGGGAGACTCGAACTCCCACGGTCTTGCGACCACAAGATCCTGAGTCTTGCGCGTCTACCAATTCCGCCACTTTCGCGCACCGGGGCGAGCCCCGATCGGGCTCGGTTTGTACTGCCTTTCCGCAAAACTTGTCAACCGAAACGCCGACGCGCGCCCGCGCTCATATTGCCTTTCGACCGTGAATGTGTCCCAATGTTTTTTTATCGCGGGAACACGGTGCGGCAAGCGGCCATCGGCATTTTCATCGCGGCTTCGGTTCTTTTCGCGGGCGCGAGTGCGTTCGCGCAAACGGACCTGCGTGGCTGGTACGCCGACGGCCAGACGTGGCTGGTGTGGGAAAATGCCGATCCCTGGCCGCTGACGTATGACATCTACATGTCCGACGCGCCATTCACCGACACGGCGCAGGCCGAGTGGGTGGGCCGGATCTTTCCGCAGGACGGCCGCGCGCCGCGCCTCAAGATCGCGTATTGGTTCGAGGAGTGGCACCTGCCCGATGGCGAGGGCGGGCAGTACGTGATGACCTCGAACGAGGCGATGTTCGTCTACACGCCGCACGCGGAAGAGACGTCGTACTTCGCGGTCGTGCAGACCGGCGAGACGGCGGTGGGTGCGGAAAATCTAACCGGGCCGATCGAGCAGAGGCTCGACCCGGTTCAATGCCATCTGCAACGCCGTGCAGAGACGTTCGACGAGAACCGGCCATACTCGATCTACGCGCATTGGGTGGACGGTCGCGACGATTGGGAGAGCGGTCGCGACGATTACCCGGTCATGGGCAACAGGTGGTCGAACGGCACGGGGTACGTCTTCGCGGTGTGGGAGCCATCGGCGGGACGAACCGGCGAACCGATGCCGCTGGTGCTCGGCTTTCACGGCGGCGGCGAGAGCAACTACTTCAACTTCGGCGGCAACATCAATCCGCGCCTGTTGATCGACACGACCAGTCCGACCGGGCTGTGCGTCTCTATCGACGACTCGATGCTCGTGATGAAAGACTCGGCAACCGGACCGAGGGTGGACAACGAGGTCACGCGGTGGTTCGGATATTGGGAGGGCTTCAACCGCTTCGAGGTCCCCACCGAGTATCCGCCGAACGATGGCATCGTGGTGGACTACAGCCTTCGCCGCGTGCTTTTCATCCTCGACTGGCTCGAAGCGAACGAAGACGTCGATCCGCACCGCATCTCGCTGATGGGCGTGAGCGGCGGAGGCGGCGCGGTGGGATTTCTGACACGCTGGGATCCCGCTCGCTACGCGGCGGTCGCGATGTTCGTGCTGCCGCTCAAGACGACGATCTTCCCTTATGCGTTCTATATGCAGGGCACGGCGGACCAAAACCTGAAGACGAACCTGCCCAGGGACTACGGGCTGACGGACTGGTACTGGATCACGAACCTGCTCTATGACGATCGCGAGATGCCGTACATGCGCCTCGCGATGGGAAAGCAGGACGTGCTGGGGCCGTGGGAGGATGTCGTCCTGGCCTTCGACGAGATCGAAGCGCTGCGCTGGGGCGCGCACCTGTACTGGGATGAGCGCGATCACATCGCCCACTGGCCGGGCACGCACTGGACGGGCAGCGAGCGGCACCATGTGGACGCGATGACGCGATTCCGCAACGACCAGTCGTTTCCCGCGTTCACGAACACCGACACCGACCCGGTGACGCCCGGTCGACAGCCCGACGTGGGGCGCGAGGGCCGCGAGAGCGGCGATGCGTGGGGCACCTGGGGCGGGTATCTCGATTGGGACGTGGATTCGATCGTCGACACGGCCACCCTTTGGTCGGTCTCGATCTTCCTGTTCACCGAATCCGAATTCGAGAGCGATGTCGCGCCGATGGACTCGATGACGGCGGACGTCACGATCCGTCGCGCCCAGGAGTTCGTCCACGAGCCGGGAACGAAGCTGGCGTGGAGCCTCGACACGGACGACGGCGAACTGACGGGCGAAATCGAGGTCGATGCCGAAGGGCTCGCCACCATTCCGCAGATCCCGATCACAAAAACCGCGCGGACGTTGACCGTGACGTTTGTGGAAGCGCCGGGCGACGACGATGCGGCAAACGACGACGACAATGGCGACGACGACGCCGAATCGCCGTCCGATGAGTCCGGCGACGATAATGACGACGACTCCGGTTGCGGATGTTGAACCCCGTTACGAAGCACCCGTTTTGTGGCACAATTCGTCGATGTTTTGTTTTTCATGAATTGCCCTGCGCGATGCGGCTTTGACGCGAAAGTGCGCGCCATGTTGAAAACGCTGGTTTCATCCCGCCAAGTGACATGCTTGCTGGTGCTCGCGCTCGCCCTGTCGGCAACGATGGCCGCGGACGCTTACGCGCAGTCCGATCTGCGCGCGTGGAATCGCGACGGCCAAACATGGCTCGTCTGGACCATGACCGACCCCGACCCTTTTACGTACGACGTGTACCGTTCCGATGCGCCGATCGTGGACATCAACGACGCGGAACTGGCCGGTCGCCTGATGATGGAAGACATCACCGCGCCACGCCTCAAATTGGCCGACGAAGACGCGACGTGGACAATTCCCGACGCGGACGGCGATCCGTATCCGCTGACGGACGACGAGGGCCTCTTCGTGCATACTCCGCACGCGGCGACGCCGGAGTACTTCGCCGTCGTGAAGCACGGCGAGACCGCGTTGTCGACGGAGAACTCCATCGGCCCGATCGCGCAGGCGCTCGATCCCGTGCAGTGCCACCTTCAGTTCGATGGCGTGACGAGCGAGGATCGCCACTACGCCGTCTTCTCGCACTGGGCAGACGGCCGCGAGGACTACACCGACAACCGGCCCGACTATCCGGTGATGGCGAACGCGTTCGCGAACGGCATCGGACACGTCTTCGCCCTTTACGAGCCCGACGACGGACGCACGGGCGAGGCGCTGCCGATGGTGATCGGCCTGCACGGCGGCGGCGACAGCAACTACTTCCGTTTCGCGCGCGGGTTTTCGGACATTTGGCAGATCGACATGATCCTGCCCGGGGCGTTCCTGCTCGCCATCGACGACGCCCTTCACGTGCGCGAACCCAGCGGCCCAAACATCGTGACCTTCGCCGAGCACACGCGCTGGATCGGCTATTGGACCGGCTTCGACCGTTTCGAGGTCCCGACCGAGGACCCGCCCGCCGACGCGATGGTGGTGGACTACACGGTGCGTCGCATCGACTTCATTTTGAACTGGATCATGGATCGCGAGGACGAAATCGACCCGAGCGCGGTCTCCATCTTCGGCGTCAGCGGCGGCGGCGTGGCGGTGGGATTCCTGACGCGATTGTGGCCCGATCGATTTTCCGCGGGGCACAATTTCGTTCCGTCGTTTCAGGGCACGCCCTACCCCTTCGCGCGGTACATGCAGGGCGCCATCTCGCAAAACCTCGCGACGAACTTTCCCGGCGAGCCCGCGCTGCGCGACTTTTATTGGCCCACGCTGCGCCTCGCCGAGGGTGAACTGCCCTTCCTGCGCGTCATCACCGGCAAGAAGGACATCGGCGATCAATGGACGATGCGTGTGGACGGATATGAGGACATCGAGGATCAACGTCTCGGGTGGGCGCTCTACTGGGACGAGCGCGATCACATCATCAACTGGCCGGGTTCGCACTGGATCGGAAGCGAAAAGCACAACCTGAACGCGCTGACGAAGTACCGCGCCGATCAGTCGTTTCCCGCGTTCAGCCACGACGACCAGAACCTCGCCCTCGATGGACAGCAGCCCGAGATGGGCGAGACGCGCAACACGGGCGACCCGTGGGGCACGTGGGGCGGGTACTTCGACTGGGACACGCAGTCCATCGTCGATACCGAGACCGAATGGTCCGCGACCGTGTGGATAACGTCCGAGTCGTCGTATGAGCCCGATGTCCCCGTGTTCAACGAATCGCGCGCCGATCTTTCCATCCGACGTCCGCAAGCGTTCCATCCCGCGGCAGGCGATAAACTGCGTTACGAGATCGCGCCCGAGGCCGGCGGCGAGGCAACGCAGTCGGGCGAGATCACCGTGGGCGACGACGCCCTCGTGACCATCGAGGGCGTGATGATGTCGAAAACGCCCCTGCGCGTGACGATCGCGACCGTGGACGAAGGCGACGACGACACCGGGCCGGACGACGACGACACAAACGGCGACGACGATACGACGGACGACGATGACACGGGTCATGTCGACAACGGCGACGACGATGACGACGATGGATGCGGATGTTAGGTGTAGATCGAATCAGGACGACTCGACAGGTGAAGGAGCAGGTATGACGTTGCGGAGATTCTGGTGGCTGTTTCCGGTGATCGCGACCGTTTTTCTGGCGGCGGGTTGCGCGGGCGATGACGACGACGATTCCGGCGACGACGACGCGGCTGACGACGATACCGACGACGACACGTCTGACGACGACATCTCGGATGACGACACGGACGACGACGACACCGGCGACTTCGAAGTGCGTTGGGACTATCTGCTGGTGGATGCCGAAGCGCCGCCCGCGAACCCCGAAACCGGCGACGCCACCCCTGCCCTGCTCAACAAGATCCCCGTCTTCCGTTTCCGCGAGGACGTGGGCGACGCCGAGCCGCGCCCGGTGAAAT
>CAZPJD010000175.1:0-14873 GCA_964586775.1 uncultured bacterium
CATCGGTCGCTATCACGGCTTGCGTCATCTCGACCTGGGCGAGGGCGAGACCGAGTTCCTGGAACTCGAATACGCCGGCGGTGACCGCCTGTACGTGCCGGTCTCTTCGCTGCATCTGATCCAGCGCTACAGCGGCCTGCCGAGCGACGAGATCAGTCTGCACAAGCTCGGCTCGGGGCAGTGGGAAAAGGCCAAGCGCGAAGCGGCACAGCAGGTGCGCGACACGGCTGCCGAATTGCTCGCCTTGTACGCGCAACGCAGTGCGCGTGCAGGCCACGCCTTTTCGTATGCGGAACAGGATTACGAAGCATTCGCGGCCGGTTTCGGTTTCGACGAAACGAACGACCAGGCGGCGGCAATCGAGGCCACGCTCGCCGACATGCGCTCGGGCAAGCCCATGGACCGCCTGATTTGCGGCGACGTGGGATTCGGGAAGACCGAGGTGGCGCTGCGCGCGGCGTTTTTAGCGGTGCTGGACGGCAAACAGGTCGCCGTGCTGGTGCCAACGACGACGCTGGCGTTCCAGCACGCGCGCACCTTCGCGTCGCGCATGGCCGCCTTCGGCGTCAATGTGCGGTCGATGTCGCGATTCGTTTCCGACGCCGAGCGAAAGAAGATCCGCGACGGCCTCGCGGGCGGCACGGTCGATGTCGTTATCGGCACGCACAACCTGCTTTCGTCGCGGCTCAAATATAAAGACCTCGGGTTGCTGGTCGTCGATGAGGAACAACTTTTCGGCGTGGCGCAAAAGGAAAAGATCAAGTCGATGAAGCAGCTCGTCGACGTATTGACGCTCTCGGCCACGCCGATTCCGCGCACGCTGCACATGAGTCTCATGGGCATCCGCGATTTCTCGATCATAGACACGCCCCCGGAAGACCGCCTGGCGGTGCGCACCTTCGTCACGCGCTGGGACGATGACACGATCCGCGAGGCGCTGCGGCGCGAACTGGAGCGCGGCGGGCAGATCTTCGTCATCCACAACCGCATCCAGTCGATCGACGGCGTCGCGGCGCGCATCTCGCGCCTCGCCCCCGGCGCGCGGGTGCGCATCGGCCACGGCCAGATGCCCGGGGAGGAGATCGAGGAACTGCTGATCGACTTCGCGGAAGGCCGTTTCGACATCCTCGTCGCGACGACCATCGTGGGTTCGGGCCTCGACTTCCCGCGCGCCAATACGATGCTCATCCACCGGGCCGATCTGCTCGGCCTCGCGCAGCTCTATCAACTTCGCGGGCGCGTGGGGCGCAGCAAGGTCCGCGCGTATTGCTACCTGATCGTCCCCGACACCGACGAGGTGACCGAGGACGCCCGAAAGCGCCTGGCGGCGATCAAGACGTTCACGGAGCTCGGCAGCGGCTACAAGATCGCGGCCAAGGATCTGGAGATTCGCGGGGCGGGCAATCTGCTCGGCTCGGAGCAGTCGGGGCACATCGCGGCGATCGGCTACGAACTGTATCGGGAGCTCGTGGACGACGAGGTGCGTCGCCTGCGCGGGGAGGTGGTCGAGGAGAGGATCGAAACCGAGGTGAACCTGCCCGTCCCCGCCGTGTTGCCCGAGGAATACGTGCCGGAGGCGCCGCTGCGGCTGTCCACCTACAAGGCCATCGCCGACGCACCCGACGAGGACGCGCTGGCGACGCTGCGCGGCGAACTGCTCGACCGATTCGGCCCGTTGCCGCCGCCCGCCGAGAACCTGTTCGGCGTGATGCGCGTGAAAATTCGCGGGAACCGGCTCGGCCTTCGGAGTGTCGAGTACGGCAAGGATCACCTGATTTTCGCGTTTCACGAACGCACACCGATGTCCGCAAGCGATCTGGTTCGGCTGGTGGGAGCCGCGCCGGATCGGTATCGTTTGATGCCCGACGGGAAACTGATGGAAAAGATTGGGAAAACCGCTCCGGAAGCGCTGTGGGGAGAGCTCGATCGAGCCTTGCACGCCCTGGAGTCTTGTGTTATCAACCGCGGGTTTTCGCGCACGTGAAATACGTCGTGTCCGTGAAAACGTCGAGTCCGCGAGGATACACCGAGCGGGCAACATCGCGTCATCACGATAGGTCAGCGATTCGTGTCGATCGTCGGATCCATCTTTTCAGGAGGAGCGCACTCATGTTGAAACGTATGGCCATTCTGGCCGGCTCGGCGGTGATCGCGCTGTCGATGCTCGCCTGCCAGCAGCCCGCGGGACCCGGCGGAGCGCCGGCGCCGTCCAAAAAGTCGGGCACGCAGCTCGCCAAGGTCGGTGGCGAGGTCATCACCTTTGAGGACTTCAACTCGAAGATCGAGAAGATCCCTCCCTTCTATAAGCGGCGCGTCGCGACCAAGAAGGGCAAGCTGGAGTTCCTCGATCGCCTCGTGCAGGAAGAGCTCTACTATCAGGAAGCCATCGCCAAGGGCATGGACAAGGATCCCGAGTATCTGGAGCAGCTCTCGCAAATCCAGAAGTCGATCCTCGCGGGCAAGGTGAAAAAGGACCTCATGGAAGCCAAGAAAGAGGTCAGCGCCGAGGATGCGAAGAAGTACTACAACGATCACCCCGAGGAGTTCCAGACTCCCGATCAGGTGACCGTGCGCCACATCCTGCTTCGCACCAAGCGCGGCGATTCTCCCGACAAGGAGAAAGAGGTCGAGACGAAGGCGCAGCAGGTCTTCGGCGAGATCACCGGCAACAAGCTCACCTTCGCCGCCGCCGCCGAGAAGTATTCGGACGACAAGGGCTCGGCGAAGAAGGGCGGCGAACTGCCCCCGATCCGCAAGGGCCTCAAGAGCAAAGAGTTCGACGACGTGGCCTTCGCCATGGCGAAGGAGAACGAGATCTCCAAGCCCTTCAAGGATCGTCGCGGTTGGAACATCCTCCAGTTCGTGAAGAAGGAAACGGCGCAGCCCAAGGAATTCGACAAGGTCGAAAGCCAGATCCAGCGCAAGCTCGCCCAGAACTTCCAGAAGGACTCGATGGACAAGTTCACCGAGGAGCTTCGCAAGAAGTACCCGGTCGAGATCAAGGACGACCTGTTGAAGGATGACGAGGGCGCGACCGACGAGCCCGCCGGCGATATGCCGGGATTCCCCGGCGAGGGCGACGAAGGCGAAGAAGGTATGCCGATGAAGCTTCAGGTCAAGCCGCAGGGCGACGGCGCTGCCGCAGGCCCGGGCGCCGCGGCCACGGGCGCGGTTGCTCCCGCTCCCGGCGAGCCCGAAAAGAAGTAGCGCGACAGGGCGAAACTCGAGCAATCCATCGGGGATCGGCGCAAGCCGGTCCCCGATCTCGTATCCGGGCGTTTGCGAAATCGGTTGGTATTCGGGACGCACCCGGTTTAATATGCGTTGCCCGTTCGTGGTCGGGCGTGGAGGGTGGCATTGGCGAAAACCCGACTGGTTGTGATCGGCGGCTCCGCGGCGGGGATGAGCGCGGCAAGCCAGGCCAAGCGCCGCGATCCCCACGTCGAGGTCGTCGTCTTTGAGGCGGGCCGCGACGTCAGCTACCTGTCCTGCGGGCTTCCGTACTTCCTCGGCGGCGTCGTCGCCGATCTCGATGAACTGTACGCCATCGGCAAGGACGCCCTGACGCGCCAACGCGGATTGCAGGTGCGCACGGGAATGCCCGCGGTGCACATCGACACCCGGGCGGCGCGCGTGCGCGTCATCGATCGCGAAACCGGCGCCGAGTCGAGCGAGGCTTACGACGCCCTGTGCGTGGCAACGGGGGCTTCGGTCACGGTGCCCGAAGTGGGTGGGCAACCCCTGTCGGGCGTTTTCACGCTCCGTAATCCCGACGACGCCCTGCGAATCCGCGAATACATCCAGACGCAGAAGCCTCGAACGGCGGCGATTCTCGGCGCGGGATACCTCGGTCTCGAAATGGCCGAGAACCTCGCCAATTGTGGAATGTCGGTGACGGTCATCGAGCGCCAGAGCTCGGTGATGAGCCACATCGGCCCCGAAATCGGGCAGTCCGTCATCAAGATCCTGCACGACAACGGCGTCGCGATCCTGCTCGACACCGAGATCGACCAGATCGACGGCGACGAAAAGGTGCGGTGCGTGCGCACGGCGACGCAGGACGTGGACGCCGATCTGGTCGTGCTCGCCACCGGTATCACGCCCAACAGCCAGATCGCGGTCGACGCGGGCATCCGGCTCGGCGCGGCGGGCGCGATCGCCGTGAACGAATATCAGGAGACGTCCACCCCGGGCGTGTTTGCCGCGGGCGACTGCGCCGAGAGCCTGCACCTCGTCACGGGACGCAAGACCTACGTGCCGCTCGGCCCCACCGCCAACAAGCAGGGTCGCGTCGCGGGGGCGAACGCCGTGGGCGGCCGCGAGGTCTTTCACGGCATCGTGGGCACGCGCATCGTGCGCGTCTTCGGCCTCGAGGTCGCCCGCACCGGTCTCACGCAGACCGAGGCGATCGAGGCGGGATACGCCGCCGAGGCGAAAACGGTGAAGTCGAACAGTCGCGCGAACTACTACCCCGGCGGCGGCGAGGTCTTCGTGAAGATCGTGTACGACCGCGAGGACGGGCGGATGCTCGGGGCGCAGATTTGCGGATCCGAGGGCGTGAAGGGACGCATCGACGTGTGCGCGACGGCGCTCACGAGGCGTATGACCGTCTCCGAGTTCGCCGATCTCGATCTCGCATACGCCCCGCCGTTCTCGCCCGTGTGGGACCCGATTCTGGTCGCCTCCAACGTGGCCAAGCGCGGCCTGCGCGTCACGCGTCCCAAGCCGGAGTGAGCGGGCGGTGGATTGGCGCTGGATCGACGCGACGGACGAACGCGCGTGGGACGACGCGCTGGATCGCGTTGACGGCGCGGACGTTTACTACGAACGCGCGTACGTGAACGCGCTCGCCGTGCGAGGCGAGGGCACGCCGATCCTGCTCCACGTCGTGTTGAATGGCGCCGACCTCGTGACCGCCTACCTGCGTCGCGATCTGCCGTTCGATATCCGCGAAGGTTGCGATCTCATCACGCCGTACGGTTATGGCGGGCCGATCGCGCATCGCCAAAGGACCGCGGAAACGCGCGGGGTCGCCATCGACACGGGTGATGCGATGCGACAAATCGGCGCGGTGAGCGAGTTCGTTCGCTTTCATCCGGTGTTCGAAACGTCGAATAACGCAGATGCGCGCATGGAGGTGTCCGCCATCAGCGAAACGGTTTTGTGGGATCTGACGCAGGTCGATCTTCGGGCGGAAATGTCGGGGACGTGCCAAAAGAATCTGCGCACGGCCGAGAAAAAAGGCGTGACAACGGACTTCGGCGCGGATGATACAGCGTCGTCGTTCGCCGGCCTCTATCGCGACACGATGGGTCGTCGCGGGGCCGCCGGGTACTATCTGTTCGACGACGCATACTTTCGTCACCTCGCGGCGGGATTTGGCGAGCGCGCGTGGTTCGCGTTCGCGCGCGTCGAGGGGCGCATCGCGGCGGGCGCGCTCATTCTGCGTGATCTCGCGGGCGACACGATCCACTATCACCTCGGGGCGTCGAATCGGGAAATGCGTTCTTTTTGCGCCACCAACAAGCTGCTCTTCGATATCGCGGAGCGCGCGCGCGCCGAGGGCGTGCGGCAGTTCCACCTGGGCGGCGGGACGGCGGCCAACGACTCGCTCTTCGCGTTCAAGGCGGGATTCACGCGGGGTCGACGTTCGTTTCTTATCGGCAAGCGGGTCCATCGCGCCGACGTCTACGAAGCCCTCGTGCGTATTCGTCGCGAGCGCGGGTCGATCCTTCCGAACTTCTTTCCGGAGTATCGCACGCCCGAGGAAGGCGGGTCGTCGTCGTGACGCACCGGTCGATGGATCAGTTCTACGCCGATCCTGGAGAGGAGAAGCGCTGGGGCGACGAGATGGTGGGGCAGGGGCTCTATCCCACCGAGGAAGCCCTGCTCTCGCGGCATGTGCCCGTCGGGGCGCACGTGCTGAACATCGGTTGCGGCGGCGGGCGCGAGGCGCTGGCCATGGCGCGCACGGGCCGCGTCGTCACCGCCGTGGATCTGAATCCCGTGTTCGTCGATGCGCTCGCGCGTCGCGCGACCGAGGCCGGGATCGCCATCGACTGCCGCGTCATGGACGCGCTCGAACTCGATTTCCCCCCCGCGAGTTTCGATGCCGTGGTGATGGTGGGTCAGCTCATCGGGCACATCCGCGGTCGCCAAAATCGAATCTCGGCGCTGCGCCGCGCGATGGGCGTGGTGCGCCCCGATGGAGTGGGAGTATTTTCGACCAACGCCATCGAGGCGCATTGGCTCTATCGCGCGTATTTCCTGTGGGCGAACGCGGCGCGCGGGGTTTACAATCCACGCGACCTCGAACCCGACGATGCGCTCGTTTTCCGGATCGGCGGGCGGCGGCGGCCGCTTTTCGGATCGGGAGACGCGCCGGTCTTTCACTGGTATCGCGTCGCGGACTTTCGCGATGATCTGCGTGCCGCGGGATGGACGCCGAAGCATTGGCTGCGTCGGTCGGAATTTGAACGCATGTCGGATGTCGGCGTGCGAGCCGGCGGCGGCGAAACCTTTCATCTCGCCATACGGGAGAGCAAGTGACGGGCACGAAGATTCCGCTCATGAAACCGACCCTCGCCCCGTGGGACGCCGTCGCCGAACGCTTCCGAGCCGTTTACGAAAGCGGAACTCTGACGCTGGGCGACTACACGCGGGCGTTCGAGGACGCCGCCGCCCGGGCGCTCGACGTGAAAAACGTCGTCGCCGTGTCGTCGTGCACCTCGGGCATGATGTTGCTATTTCGCGCCCTCGAACTGCGCGGGCAGGTCGTGATGCCGAGTTTCACGTGGGCCAGCACCGGCCACGCCGCGCTCTGGAACAATCTGGAACCGATCTTCGCCGACTGCTCGCCCGGCACGTACACCCTCGATCCCGCGCGCGTGGCGGAACTGATCGGCGAGCGGACCGCGGCGGTGATGGCCGTCAACGTTTTCGGCCTTTACCCCGAGATGGACGAACTGCGCGCCCTTTGCGCGGCGCGCGATCTGGCGTTCCTGTGCGACTCGGCGCAGGGGATCGGCGCGATGTATCGGGGCCGGGTGGGCGGCGCGCTCGCGGATGCCGAGGTGTTTTCGCTGTCGCCCACCAAGGTCGTCACCGCGGCCGAGGGCGGCCTCGTCACGACGAACGATCCGGTGCTCGCCGAGCGCATCCGCCGCATGCGCGATTACGGTAAAAGCCCCGACGCGCGAGACATCGAGATTCTCGGACTGTCGGCGCGGATGAGCGAGTTCCACGCGGTCGTCGGTTTGGCGTGCATCGAAATGCTGGATGAACTGCTCAAGGGGCGCGATGCCATCTTCGCGCGGTATCGCGCGGAACTGTCGGGTCTCGACGGACTGACGTTTCAGACGATCCCCGTTCACTCCACCACGTCGGGCAATTACTTCATCGTCTTCGTCGATCCCGAAGCGCGTGACATCGCCCGTCTGCAGGAGCGCTTGACGGCGCGCGGCGTCGCCAGCAAACGGTACTTCCATCCGCCGCTGCACCTGCAGGTCGCGTATCACCACCTTCCGCCGCCGCCGCGCCCGCTGCCCGTGACCGAATGGGCTTCGCGGGCCGGGCTCGCCCTGCCCATTTACACGCACATGGATTTGGATCTCGTGTCGCGGATCGCCGGGGTGTTTCGCGAGGAATGGGCGAGCTTGGGGGCGTGACGGCGCCTTACTCGATTCGACGGATGCCGACCGACGAGTCCAGTTTCGTCGCGTCGAGCGGCAGTTCCACGAGCGACAAATCGACGCGGATGACGCCGACATCGGTCGCCGCGTAAAGGAATTGCCGCCTTTCGTCGAGCGAGAGATCGTTCAGACCGGGTCCCACCGGAATCGGGCGGCTCACCGCGCCATTCGCGATGTTCACAACCTGCACCTGCCCATCGATGTAGCTGCCGACGTACATGAACCGCGCCGCGCCATCGACCAAGAGGCGCGTCGGGAACAGATCCACATCGACCTCGAAAGACGGTTCGAGCTTGCGCGCGTTCAGATAGAGGATTTTACGACGTGACGTCGCGGCGACGTAGAGGGTCCGACCGCTCGGCGTCACGGCCATGTCGGTCGCGACGAATGACATCGGCAAGGCCTTGAGCAACGTCGCGGGCGACGAGTTGAATAGTTGCACACGGCTCTCGCGACGAAACAGCGAACCCGGTTCCAGCGCGTAGACGTACCCGATCCCCCCGTCGAGGATGACGGGACCGGGCGTCGCCAGCGAGTCCGTCACCCGCGTACAATTCGTCCCCATGTTCGCCAAGGGTTCCGAACCGTCGAGCGGCATCTGGCAACGCACCAGACCGTAACCATCGCCCGTCCGGGCCGACGCGATGTATTGCCGTTCGTCGAGCGTCGCGAAGAACGCCTCCGGTCCCTGGCGGGCGCCGCCTTCCGTCGCTTCGCCCGCGAAATTCGCGCGGACGTTCATGTCCGGCAGCGCCATCAGAAACGCCGAGCGACCCTGTGGCGATGACGACGTCGCGAGCATGGTCCCCGGCTTGTGCGCGGGCATCACGCGTTCGAATCGCTCGCGACGATCCTGAAAAAAGACGCGCTTGCCCCAATCCGTGCTGATGGAATGAATCTTCGTGCGGTCTTCCCGGTCGACATAAAAGACGTATCCCGTGAGGGGATCGGCGAAGATGCTCGGAATCCGGCCCTGCGTGCCCGGGATGCGCGTGGCGATGCCGGGTCGATCGAGGACGTCGAGTCGTCGCAGCGACGCGTGCGACAAGATGGCGTCCGGAGTGATGATGACGATCGCGCTCACCAGGGCGAAGGCGGCCGGCGAGCCGAGCTTTTCGAGCATTTCACGCCGCGCGAAGACCGTGATGTGGGTGAATGCGGCGAACAGCACGAGGGTGGGGACGAAAGGAAAATAATTGTATTCGCGCGCAATGCCGAAGGCGAACGCGGCCAGGATATCCGTCGCCACGAGCGCCACGGTCGCCGCTGCCACGCCCGGAAGTCGGTTTTCGGCAACGGTCGCGAGCCCGATCGCCGCAAAGAACCACGCGAGCGCGAAAACGTAGCCCGGCCAAGCCATCGGCAAGCCGAGACGCCACATCAGGACGAAGACGAACGCCAGCACGCCCGCGATCAGCAGCAAGGCGCGAACGACGCGCCGCCACGCGCTTCCGCCGGAGGACTCGTCCGCGGTGATCCGCCGCACCTCGCGAACGGTACGCACGATCATCCAGATTGCGTAAGCGATGACCGCGCCGAGAGCGATGATGGGCAGTTGACCCAGAGAGATCGGGCTCCACGGTGCCGCGGCGAAGGCCAAGTTGGGCCAAACGAGCGCGACCGCGCCGACGAGGGCGGCCGCCGTGCGGGAAAAAAGCCCCGCGTGGAAATGTGAAAAACGGCCTCGTCCGTGCACGTCCAGATAACCCGATTAAGGAGGCCCATATTGCCCGCACGCGTCCGCGACCGTCAAGGCGAAGAGGACGCCCGAGGTCAGGAAAACACGACCGTCGTCAACATCCGCACGCGCGGCAGCGGGCCGTTTGCCGCGTGGTCGGTTCATTCTAGGATGATCGCCATGTGGCCCCGCTTTCGCGAGATTGCGCTCATCGTCGCCGCCGCCCCGCTGCTGCTGCTCCTGTGGGGGCTCGGGCACAATGAATACCTGTTCGGCCCGGGATACGTGGATCTTGTCGCCCTCGCCGTCATCGCGGGAGGGGTCGCGTGGCGACTTCGGTTTAAAAAGTCCGCGCACACCGTCCTTTGGCTCTTTGTGGCGCTCTGCGTTTACAACGCGGCCATTTCGATCGGCGGATTCGTCTTCCGGCCATGGCTCTCCGTCGTTTCGGTGTGCGTCTGCGCGGCGATCGCGTTCGGTCTGTGGCGAAAGAAGCACATCGCGATCCGCGTCGGTTGGTTCGTCGTGCTCGCTTCGTTCACGGGCTTTTTCCTGCTGCACTTTTTCCGCGAGATCGATTTCGACGAGCGCTTCGGCCGCTGCCGCAACGAGGAAACGCGCCTCGACCCGGTCGTGCGTGTCATCGACCGCGTGAAGCATCCTTACGACTTCGTACTCTACGAACCCCCTGCGATCGACGATTTAACCGGCGACGCGCTGCGCCCGTGGGTCGTCGGGGCGGTCGGCGTCGACACCTTCACGCTGCGTTGGTTCGATCCCGACGCCGCCGCGTTCGTGCGCCTTACCCCGCTGTCGGGCTGGCAGAAGGTGCAGCGCCTCGCGCTCTCCCACGACGGCCGGCTCGTGTATGGCGCGCCGTGGGGAAACCGAGGGCAGCGCGAGTTCGTCCTCGCCGTCGACCCCCGCGATCCGAAAGATGTCTCCAAGATTCCCGTCGAAAACTGCCGCAACGTGTATGAACTGATGACGGACCCCGCAACGGGGCGGTTGTGGGTGCTGTGCGAGACCTCGCACAACCTTGTCGCGCTCGACGGACGCAGTTACGAACAACTGGCGCAGGCCGAGTTGCCCGGTCTCGACGCGTACGACATCGCGCTCGATCCCGACCGCCGCCGCCTTTTCGTCACCGATTACTGGAGCCCCACCGTCACCGTGCTCGATGCCGACACGCTCGCATTCGTCGATTCGATTCGCGTGGGTTGGTCGAGCTTCGGCGCGGCGGTATGGCGCGACCGCCTCTATGTCGCGCGCCCGCTGGCCTCGGAGGTCGTCGAGATCGACCTCGCGTCGCTGAAAGTCCTGCGCGAAATCCCCGTGGGTTACGGGGTGCGCGATCTGGAGATCGACGCACGGCGCGCCGTCCTTTACGCGGGCAACTATTTCGACGGAACCGTGGACGCCATCGACATCGCGTCCGGGAATCGGCTCAAACGCGCGATCGTCGGCCAACTCGTGCGCGGCCTGATGTTCGATTCCGCGCGCGACCGCCTGTGGATCGCCACGGGTTGCGGAACCAAGGTCATCGAGCCCGCCTGCTGGCTCGACCCGGTCGAATCATCGGGGTTGGAGCAGGCGCCCGCGTGCGTGCAGGGAACCGCCAATCCGTGACATCTCACGGACGCACCTCGTCCCAAATTGCAGGTGTCGCGACCCCTCTTTGGAACGCGGGAAAAATGGAGCCCCGCGATTCGGCGATCCTTCACGTTGTCACCTTGGCGACCGTTCGATATAAGGGATCGGTCCTGCCGGGGTGGACAATTTCGAAAGGAGCGTCGCCATGAACGCATCGCGGATTCGTCGCGCAGCGGTCGTCGTGTTTTCGACCTTCGCACTGACGCTCGCCTGCGCGTCCGGCGCACGGGCGGATGCCGCCGGTGACGCGCTTTACGCCAAGCTGCAGAAGACGCTCGGGCAGGTGAAGTCCGCGACCTATCAGCTCACGCTCCAGAACCGCGTCGGCCAGAAGATGCGTCCCAAGGAGACGATCCAGTGCAAGACGACCGCCGAGGGAAAGTTGTATCTGAAGTGGACCGGCGACGCGAACAAGAACCGCGAGCTGATCTACAAACCCGGCTGGAACAACGACAAGCTGTGGGTGAAGGAAGGCGGCGCGCTGGATTTCGCGGCGGTCGCCGTTGGCTTTGACGATCCGGTCGTCAAGGCGGATTACGTGCGTTCGCTGGATGTCCTGATTTTCGATCGCCTCGCGAAGGTGATCGGCGAGTGGAAGGCGGCGGGCGAGGCGACGGTGGAGCCCGATGGTCAGACGATCCGCATCGCGCGGGCCGGTCAGGGCGTGTCGCTCGTCACGCTCGACGCGAATGGTCTGCCGGTGAAGATCGTCGTGAAAGACTCGAAGGATCAGGTCGTGGAGGACTACGCGATTGCGAACATGAACGCGTCCGCGGCGCTCACCGACACCGATTTCGATGTCAAGAATCCCTCCTACGGCTTTCCAGGTTTTTCTTCGGACGGCATCCACATCGACGCCGAGCGCATGAAGGCGACGCTCGACAAAAAGTACGGCGCGGCGAACCACTACACATGCAAGATGGAAAAGAAGGAGCGCATCGGCGGGAAGCTGCAGGAGAAGCAGACGATGGACGTCAAGTTCCGCAAGCCCGGAGACATCTACATGAAGTGGGCGAAGGGTCCGCACGAGGGCCGGCAGATGCTCTACCGGGTCGGCAAGGACGACAAGATCACGGTGAAAGAGGCGGGGATCCTCGGCATCGCAACGGTGAAGATCGATCCGAACGGCTCGCTGGTGAAGGCCGACACGAACCACCCGCTCACCGAGCTCGACATGGGTTTCACCATCGGGATGATCTACCAGCAGCTTTCCAAAGGCCAGAAAAACGGCGACATCAAGCTGAAGTTCAAGGGCGTCGAGAACATCGGCGGCAAGCCCGCGTACGTGGTCGAGTCGTGGTTCCAAAACCTCGAGACGCAGGGCTATTACGCCGCGCACTCGATCAACTGGCACGACAAGGCGACCGGGCTGCCCGTGAAGACGGCGTCCTTCGAGGCGAACGGCGACCTGCGCGAGGAGTTCGTCTGGACGAACATCAAGTTCAATCCCGGCTTGACCGACGCCGACTGGGACCCCGCGAACCCCGAATACGGGTTCTGACCCGGCGGCCGAGCATGTCCGGGACGTGTGGCCCGGTCGCCCTCGGCCGGGTTCGGCCATCTCCCGCCGCGGGCGAGGACGCCCGCGCCACAAACCGATGAAGGCTGCGTAGTCCACCCGGGAATTTCCCCGTCGGTTCGGACGCGGAAAAACGCTTCTCGAAAAATTTCGAGTGTGATATAAGACACACAATAACCTTGCGGATGCACTTTTCGCCTCGTTGGGGATGGCGCGTCGGCCCGGCGGTTCCCGGACCTCGCGCGGATGGAAGCGGCGATGTTTCCGAGCGACGGGATGACGGCCGATCTGTCGGCTCTTCCGGGGATCGGCAACGCAACGGGCTTCGATGCGCAAGACGCGGGCGCGAGCGCGTCGGGCCTTTCGTTTTTTCCATTCAGCGACATCCTGGATCTGGGCCGCGACGGCCTGTGCATCATCGTCGACGGCCTGCTGCGCCACGTGAACACGGCGCTGGTGGAGATGCTCGAAACGACGAGCGCGTCGATGATCGGCCGGCCGTTCCTCGATTTCGTCGATCCGACGCACGCGGCCCGACTCAACGAACTTTACCTCGCCCACATCGGGGGGCAGCGGAACATCGGTCTCGTGGAATCGGCGCTCGTGCGCGCAGACGGCACCCGCGTGCCCGTCGAAATAGACGGCGGTCTCGTGGAAATCGGCTCCGAGCGGGCCGAGGTCGTCATCCTGCGCGACCTGCGCGACGACGAGGCGCGGACCGCGGCGCTGCTCGAGAGCGAACGACGCTACCGCGTGCTCGTCGAGCACTCGCGCGACCTGATCGGTATCCTCGACGGCGGCCAGTTGCAGTTTCTGAACCGCGCCGGACGGCGGATTCTCGCGGCCGCGCACGCGGCACGCGACGGCGTGGATTTCGCCGAGCGCATCCATCCCGCCGATCGACCCGCGTGGCGCGCGGCGATCGAGGTCGCGTCGACGCAAAACGAGATCGCCGAACTCGAAATCCGCGTGCCGGGAAAGAACCGACGGGATCTTTATCTCGACGTGTCGCTCATTCCGATGGTGCTCGCGGGACGGCATGTGCTCCAGATCGTCGCGCGCGACGGCACCGAGCGACGCAAGGTGCGCGAGGCGGTGGTCCGCAAGGACCGCCTGCTGCGCGAGATGATCCGCGCGGCCAAGGACGCGGTGGTGCTGATCGACTCCGAGGGCGTTATTCAGATCTTCAATCCGGCCGCGGAAAAGATGTTTGGATGTCCCGCCGCGCAGGCGGTCGGAAAGCCCGTCACAATGCTCATGCCGCCCGCCATGCGCCGCCGGCACGAGCGCGCCGTGCGCGAATTTTTCCGCGAAGGGCGCGGCCACGGGCTGATGAACGCCACGTCCGAGCTGCGAACGCGAACAACGGACGGACGCGACATCGACATCGAGCTGTCGCTCTCGTCGGGAATCGTCGGCGATGCCGGGTTCGTCATCGCGCTCGTGCGCGACGCCACCGAACGAAAGCGCGTGGTGCGCGCGCTGGAGGAGAGCGAGGAAAAATTCCGGGCGCTATTCGACCACGTTCAGGACGTGGTGCTGCTGCATAAGATCGATCGCAACGGGTTCCCCGGACGAATCCTCGAGGTCAACGAGGCCACCTGCCGATCGCTCGGATATCCGCGCGACGAACTGCTGCGCCTGTCGCCGCTCGACTTTCACGCCAAGCCGAACGGCGGCGCCCAGAAGATGCGCGAGGTGATGGACGCGCTGAAGGATCAAGGCTCGGTCATCTTCGAGCGGGAGCAGATTTCGAAGGATGGACGCCGGATCCCGGTCGAGATCAGCGCGAACCGGTTCGAGATGAACGGTCGCGCGACGGTGCTCTGGGTCGCCCGTGACGTCACCGAGCGCAAGAAGATCGAGTCGATGATGCGTCGAACGCAGGTCGAGCTCGAGGACAAGATCCACGAGCGCACGGCGGAACTGCGCCGCGCCTACCGATTTCTCGAGGAGCAGTATCAACAGCGATTGCAGGTCGAGCAGGAGCTGACCGAAAGCGAGCGCATGCTCTCGACGCTGATGGGCAACCTGCCGGGCATGGCGTACCGGTGCAGGCCCGAGTCGCCCTGGACGATGGAGTTTGTGAGCGACGGGTGCGTGGACCTGACGGGTTTCGGAGCGGGCGACCTGACCAACCGCACGCCGTATGTGCGCCTGATTCATCCCGAGGACTATGTCGAGATCCGGCGCATCGTGGCGGGTGCGCTGATGGAAAAAAAGACGTTTCGCTTCGTGTACCGGATACAGACGTCATCGGGCGGCGAGAAATGGGTGTGGGAACAGGGGCGACCCATCCTGGATTCGATCGGGCGCGTGTCGTCGATCGAGG
>CAZPJD010000176.1:0-26430 GCA_964586775.1 uncultured bacterium
TCCAGACCGGCGACTACGTGATCGACGCGCATTATTATTCGGAGACGAATTTCACGTCGCATGGGCTCGGCAACGATTACACGGTGAGTTTGCCGGAATCGACGTCGGTCGTCTCTGGCGGCGACGCGCATATCGTCTGGCTTGGCGGTGATTGCGTCGGCGACGACGATGCGGACGACGACACCACTGATGACGACACCTCCGACGACGACACCGCCGACGACGATGTTTCCGACGACGACACCGACGACGACACCGCGGACGACGACACCACGGATGACGACACGGCGGATTGGGAGATCGGCTGGAGCGCGCTGAACTACGCGAGCGTCGAATACCCGATCGTGTTCGTCGTGTATCAGGAAGGCCCGGGCGAGACCTTCTACGGCGACCCGATCACCGTGGGCGCCGACGTGATCGACGGCGTGACGGACTTCCACGTCGCGCTGGTGCGTTTCGTGGATGGCGCGTTCGAGGGCATGAATATGACGATGCTGCTGGCGAACAGCATCTTCGACACGAACGGCGAACTGGCGGCGATGCTGGAATCGTCGCCGGAGATCGAGCCCGGCGATTTCGTGGTGGACGCGGATTTTATCGGCGATTTCCACTTCGCCGCGCAGGGCCTGGGATTCGACTACGCCGTGGCGCTGCCGCCCGGCGCCGCGCTCATGTCGGGCGCGAGCGCGTACATCCACTGGATCGGCCAGATCGACCCGATCGACGTGGACGTGGTGGTGACCGACATCGACACGCAGGACCCGATCGAGGGCGCGGATTGCGCGGTGGTGAGCGGCGTGACGGGCGAGGCACTGACGCCCGCGATCGAGGCGACGACGGACGCGAACGGGGTGTGCGTGCTGTCGGTGCCCGAGAGCATGCAGGAGGTGTCGGTTTCGGTTTCGGCGACGGGCTTCGCGACGATGTACCGCTACGCGCACCCGACGGGCGCGCCGGTCGAGTTCATGATGATGAGCGACGCGATGCTGGCCGACGTGGCGGACGCCGTGGAAGTGACGCCGGACCCGCAGGATGGCATGGTGCTGGGCGTCGCGTTCTGGGCGACGCAGTCCGGAAGCGGCCCGGTGGGCTGCGCGCAGATCGCGAGCGACTCGGGCCAGAACACGGTGTACTACTTCGGCGACAGCGGGATCAGTTCGACCCGCACGGGCACATGGCCCGACTCGCCGGCGTTTTTCCTGTTCGACGTCCCGCCCGGCGGTCCCTACGAATTCACGGCGACGGCCGGCGCATCGCAGGTCGCGACCGACGTGCCGCAGATCGCCCCCGACGCCGTGACCTTCGTGCTGCTCTTCTTCCACGACGCGGCGAATCCCACGCCCGTCGGCTGCGAGTAGGGCGCCCCGGAATATCGACCCGATGATCGAATTGTCAGCAACGCGGGTTACGACAACCCCGCCGCGATGTAGCTGACGCCGCGGCCGTTGAGCGCCGCGTCGACCATCACGTTGATGACGGCCGGGCGGCGGCGTTCGAAGGCGAGGCGGATCGTCGGCGCGATGTCGTCTGCGCGCTCGACGTGGTAGCCGTCCGCGCCCAGTCCCACGGCGAACTGGTTGTAGCGCGTCGGCGCGAGCAGCGTGGCCGCGGCGAACTCCTCGCCGGCCGACTCGATCTGCGCGGCGCGAATCTGCGTCCACGCGGCGTCGTTGCCGACCACGCACACGATCGGCAGGTTCTGGCGGACGGCGGAGTCGATCTCGAAGCCGTTGAAGCCCACCGAGCCGTCGCCAAACACCACCAGCACTTTTTTCTCGGGGAACGCGGCCTGCGCGGCGAGGGCGAAGGGCATCCCTACGCCCAGGCACCCGAACTTGCCCGGGTCCATCCACTGGCGCGGACCCGAGAGCGGAACGACCTTGCTGACCGCCGCGACGATATTGCCGCCGTCGCCGATGATGATCGTGTCCTTGTCGATCGCCTTGGCGATCTCCGCGCCGAAGCGGTTGGGATTGACCGGGTAGATGTCCGACTCCATCTCCTCGCGCAGCGCCTCCCACGCGGCGTTTTCCATCTCGCGCATCTCGGCGAGCCACTTGGTCTTCGGCGCGGCGTCGGACCGCCCCCGCCACGCAAGCGTGAGCTGACGCAGAATGAACCGCGCATTGCCCACCAGCACGCGCTCGGGATCGACGTTGAACCCGACCTTGAAAGAGTCGGGTTCGATCTTGACGATCTTGGCGTCCTTGTTGATCCCGCGCCCATAACCCAGCCGGAAATCCGCCTCCGCGCCGATCAGCACCACCACGTCGGCCTTGGCCAGTGCGTGCTTGCGGGTGTGGGCGAAGAAATTGGGGTGATCGTGCCCCAGGTGCCCGCGACCCATGCCGTTGAGATACACCGGCACGGCGGTCACCCGGGCGAACTCGTCGAGCTGTGCCGCGGCGTTGTCCCAGTGCAGCGACGCGCCGCCGACGATCACCGGCCGCTCGGCGTGGGCGATCAGCCGGGCGACCTCCTCGACCATGTAGACGTCGGCCTGCGACGCGCCCTCGTCCGGCGGGGCGACGCGCGGTCCCGCGTGGCGCGGCTCGTCCTGTTTGAGCAGGATGTCGATGGGGATCTCCAGATACACCGGCCCCTTGCGTCCCGAGTTCGCCACGTGAAACGCGCGGGCGAGGTATTCGGGGATGCGCGCCGTCTCGTACACGCACGCCCGCCACTTGGTGATCGACGCGACGAGCGAGAGTTGGTCCATCTCCTGCAGCGAGCCCTGATCCATGCGCGTCATGAAGACCTTGCCGCCGATGAGGACCATGGGGCTCTCGGCCTGAAACGCGTTGGCGATACCGGTGACCGCGTTGGTCACGCCCGGACCCGCCGTGACGATGGCGACGCCCGGCACGCCCGTCAGCCGGCCCCAGGCGTCGGCCGCGTGGGCCGCGGCGGCCTCGTGGCGGGTGTCGATGATGCGCACGCCGCTCATCTGAAGGCCGATATAGATGGGCGCGACGTGCCCGCCGCACAGGGTGAACACGCACTGCACGCCCGCCTTGGCGATGGCCTGTCCGGCCAGAATTCCGCCGATCACGCTCGACTCCTTGCCCGGCGCAATGGCCGGTTGTTCCGTCTTGGGAAGCCGCTTCGTTACACGCCGAGCCCGAAAAAATCAATGACGCAAAGCGGTTTCTTCCAAGCCACGTACTGATTCCTTAATCCGCCATGCACGTGGATTTTCGCGTTTTTCGGTTGCAAACACGCCGGGTGCGTGATAGGTAAACATGCGGATATCGGCGGGGCACGGGTGCGTTCGCGCGGCGGCTCCGTCGGCGGTTCGAGGAGAGATTTCCTTCGGAACAATCCGCCGTTCGACGCGCTTCGGCCCGGATCGGGCCCGCGCTGCGCGGAGGCGGAACGCGGTTTGACAGTCCCATGTACTCGTACTTTAGGAGGAAGGGTCATGAAACGGGTCGCGATGCTGGTGGTGCTGGCGGCGTGCCTTTTCGGCGCGGCGACCGCCCAAGCCACGTTTTGGGAGATGCGTTCCCAGATTACGAGTCTGGTGGACGACGGCCAGATGTGGCAGGTCCAGGGCTTCGACGAGGACACGATGGTGGGCGTGGGATACTTCACGTCGCTGTCGTCGATCTTCGACAACAAGATGATCTTCCGGAGCCTCGACGGCGGTCAGACGGTCGAGGCGATCTACACGATGAACATCGGCCTCGGGCCGGGCTTCATCTGCCGCTCGCTGGTCAGCGCAGACGCGATCCACTTCACGGACGGCGGCAACGGCCTTGCGTTCGGCGCGTGGGCTGGTTCGCTGACCGACTGTGGCCTGCTGTCGGTCGAGCAGCCCTACATCATCAACACATCGGACGGCGGAGCGAGCTGGGACAACATCGCGTTGCCGCAGGTCGTGAATGAGACCGCGCTCTTCGCGGTGGACTTCCTCGACGATTCGTTCGGCGTGACCGCCGGCGCTGAGAACAGCATCTGGGCGACCGGCAACGGCGGCGGCACGTGGGCCAAGCTCGCCGACGCGCCGAGCGCGTTCGACGAGACGACGATCTACAGCGTTTCGGTGGCGACCGAGAACGACATCTACCTCGCGGCCGAGGAGCAGTGGGGCGACGACGACACCTGGTGGGACGGCGGCCCGGATGACGACAATCCCGACGATTCGTGGGGCGAGCCCACCGAACGCGGCTCGGGCGATTCGCAGGGCCTCTACGGCCAGCTCTTCGGCACCAGCAACGGCGGCGCGAGCTGGACGCTGCTCAAGAGCGACGAGACCGTCGGCTATCACAAGGTGCAGTTCCTCGATGCCGACCACGGCTGGCTGCTGGCGCTCAACGAGGACTCCGGCCTGCTCGACCTCGCCTACACCACGGACGGCGGTACGACCTGGACCTCCGGCGTTCTGCCCGAAGTGCCCGGCGTCGGCACCCCCGGCGACCTGTACTTCATCGCCGATTTCCAGATGCTGAACCTTCAGGTCGGCTGGGCGGTCGGCTACTCGGCCGGCGACAACTCGGTGATTCTCAAGACCGATGACGGCGGCGCGACCTGGGACGCCGACGATTACTCCGGCGAAGGCGGACTGCGCGGCATCCACATGGTCAACGGCCGGCTCGGCTTTGCGGTCGGCGACAAGATGACCGTCGTTCGCTACATCAACACCGAGAACAATCCCCCGGTGGCCGACGCGGGTGAAGACCAGACGGTCGGCGTGGGCCAGGTCGTCGATCTCGACGGCACGGGCTCCTACGATCCCGACGGCGATCCCATCACCACGTACACGTGGGCGCAGGTCAGCGGTCCCGACGCGACGATGTCGGGCGCCGATACCGACACGGCCAGCTTCCCGGCCTCCGATGGCGGCGAGTACATCTTCCAGCTCGTCGTTTCCGACGGCATGCAGACCTCCGCGGCCGACCAGGTGCTCGTCACCGTGACGGGCGGCGACGACGATGGCGACGACGACTCGTCCGGCGATGACGACAACGACGACGATAACGACGACGACGACGGCGGCCTCGGCGACGACGACGCCGCCACCGGCGACGACGATGACGACGACGATGACGACGACAGCGGGTGCTGCGGTTGATGACCGTGCCCGGCGCATGGATCGCCGAAGCACACGCATGATCGTCTGATCCGGCAATTCCCACGCCCGCGGGTCCCTTCGGCCCGCGGGCTTTTCATTAAGGACGCGGGCGGCGACCGATGGCGGATCGAAAGCACCCCTGGCTCACGCGCGATCTGGGAGATCTGACGGCGTTCGTGCGCCGGCTGGGGGAGCGCGAGCTGGCCGGACGACGAAACTACTTCCGGTGGCTCGAGTACCCGCTCGCGCTCTCGATGGCCGCGCCGAAAAAAAACGAACGCGTGCTCGAGATCGGCGCGGGGTTCATCAACGCGCTGCCTCTGTGGATGGCGGCCGAATTTGGCGCGCGCGTGACGGCCGTCGATCGCAAGCCGCTCACGGACGAGCTGCGCGCTTACGTGGATGGCCTCGCGCGCACGCTCGACATCCCGGATGGCCGCCTCGCCGTGATGCAGGCCGACGCGACGGCGCTGCCTTTCGACGACGACAGTTTCGACCTGGTGATGTGCGTGAGCACGCTGGAGCACGCCCCGCTGCCCGACGATTCGCGCATCGCCGCCGAGATCGGCCGCGTGCTCGCGCCGGGCGGACGCGCGATCCTGTCGTTTCCCTTCAATCACGACGGCTGCCACATCGAGAGCGAGGAGTGGCACGGCGAGGAATATCAGCAGCGCCACTACAACGAATACACCACGCGCCAGCGCGTGATCCATCCGTCGGGGCTGTGGTTCATGCGCGCCGCGATTTTGGGCGAGGTCGATCCCCGCGTGGGCAAGCGCTACCTGACGTGGACCGCCGACGCGCGGCACGATTGGTGCGCCGAAAACGAAGCCCGCTGGGCCGATCATTGGCGAATCTATCACGACATCGAGCGCGACGAGTTCTACCTGAATCCCGGCGAGGTGCCGGACGAAGTGGCGCAAAACGCGGGCATCGTTTGCATGCGGCTCGAAAAGCGCGAGCTGCGCCCGCAGTCGCGGTACTTCTTTTACGAGCCCTTCGAGGCCGACCGGCAAAACGACGGCGCGCGGGTCACGGCGGCGCACCACGGCCGCGGTCTGACGATCGAGTCCACCGTGTTTTCCAACTTCTTCGCGCACGATGTGGAATGCTTCGAATCGGGAATGAACTGCTGGGTGCGCGTGACGTTTGCCTGTGACGGCGAGATCGACGAGCCGGTCTTTCGCATCGCGTTTCACGCCGACGACGGTACGCTCGTAGCCGGCTTTGACACGCACGAGGGCGGCTACCGCTTCGGCAAACTGCGCGGTCGCAACGTGATCCATCTAAAATTCGGAATGCTCAATCTCGCGGGGGGACGTTACGAGGTCAGCATCGGCGCGTGGGAATACCCCGAGCCGAACCCCATCCCGCCCTTCGCCTACGACGTGCGCCACAAGGCGTGGGTACTGATCGTGCGCGACCGGCGCCCCGGGTCGCTGGGCGTCACCTACTGCCCCTGCGAGGTTTCGGTCGAGCCAGTCGAGGACGAGTGACCGTCATACGCCTGCGCGTCACCGTGGGCGCGGGCCGGTTGCGTTTCTACTGACAAACGCAAGTCCATCGCATCGGTTGCTTCATCCTAAACAACGTGGTATCGGTTAATCCGATACTCGCGAGGGCAGGGGCATGGTTCCTCTTGCGACCATGAAAGAATTCGACGCTTGGCTGTCGGAGCACTTCCAGACTCTAGAGGCGGTTATCGTCGGCGGTTCGGCGTTGGCGCTTCTGGGCATCACAGACCGTCAGACCCGCGATCTGGATGTGCTGTACCCCGAGTTGTCGAAGGCCATTTTGGAAACGGCTCGCGATTTCGCCGCGCACGTTCGGCGTCGCGGCATCCAACTCTCCGACGACTGGTTGAACAATGGACCCATGGATCTCGGCCGGGCGCTGCCCGATGGTTGGCTCGACCGCGTTCACCCCGTCTTTTCGGGAATCGCCCTGAAGCTGGCGACCTTGGGACGAACGGATCTGCTCAAGTCCAAGCTCTTCGCGCTTTGCGACCGCGGAACGGACCTCGCGGACTGCATCGCCCTTTCGCCGACGCGCGAGGAACTTGCCGATGCTGCCGAGTGGTTGGTGGATCAGGACGCGAATCCGTTGTGGCCCGAGCACGTCCGGACGACGCTTGTTGATCTTGCGAATAGGCTTGGCAATGGGGTTTAGTCGTGCGCCCAACATCGGTCCTTCGCCGGACGACGTGAATGCCACCGCGACGATGGCCGGTATCGGGATGAACTTTGCGGCCCAGCCCGATGGTGATGCCGATATCGAAGCCACTCTCGTGCGAGCGTCGGTACTCGGGATGCATGATGGCGACTACCGAGTTCTCGGCATTCTTACGACCTGGTTTCGCGTCCATATCGCCCGCGTCAACGCGGATCGGCTGATCCGCGCCCTGTCCGTGCATGCATCCGATCGCGTGAGCGCCTACTGGGCCGCCGTCGCCCATTGGCATGAGAAGGACCGGCGATTCCATCGCATGGCGACGGCATACAAAGGATCACGGATCGACCTATTGCCGGTGGGAACCGAATTTCAGATTCGTCGGCGAGGTGAGGACGAGCGTTTCCGGGAGTCCGTGCTTCGGGTTCCGGCGGGTGCGTTGCGAGACCGGGAATCCGATGTCCTGTCGCCGGCCGCCCTCATTCGCCTTCACGCCGGTTATCGCAACCGGGTGCTGATGGGTCCCACTTGGAGGGCGGACGTTTGGACGGCTCTGGAGCGCGAACCCGATCTTCGCGTCGCGGATGTCGCGCGACGGGTGGGCTGCTCGTTCGCGACGGCATGGCAGGTGGCACACGATTTCGCTCTGCTGCGCAAGAGCGGACCCGGTCGACGATCGCGACAGACGAAATGGCGTTGACGAACTCGCCCGAACGTCACCTTGGGCGCGGGCCGGCCTCGAGCTTCTTCATCCCCGGAAAAATCTGCACGCCGCGGCGCTTCTGCCACGATTCCATGTAAAGGTTCGTCAGCAGATTGACGACCCACAGCGCGGCGAGCTTGGGCAGGCGCACGAGGAATTTCTCCATGCGATAACGGCGTTTCGTCGACGCCTTGAGCGCCTCGTTCGCGCGCATGTCGGTCAGAATCCGCTCGGCGAGCGTGTTGCGGTGTCGCAGCGTGGTCAGCTCTCCCGCGAGATCGGTCGCGTGCCGCGTGGTCTTTGCGAGGTCTTCCTGCGTGAGCCGGAACTGGGCGACGGTGGCGTTCAGGTCGTTTGCCGTGCGACGCAGATCGCCCTGCGTCTGGCCGAGCTCGCGTTCGAGCTGCGAAATGACGCCCGCCTGTTCACCCATGCGTCCTTCGAGTTGCTCGAAGCGCTCGCGCGCCACCAGCACGTCGTGTTCGCGGTCGGTGATGATGCGGTCGAGTTCCTGAAAACGCGCCTCGAAATCTTTGAGTAGCTGATCGAGCCGCCCTTGATACTCGCGGATGCGCTCGTCCGCGGCCTCGAGTTCCTTGAGCTTGTGGTTGTACGCGTTGACGGCCTCGTCCTTGGCCGCGATCTCCACGTCGAGCCGCCCCGAGACGTCGGCGAACGCGCGCTCGTGCTCGGCGGTCGATTCGTCGATGCGCTCGGCGAGCCCTTCGCGTAGCGTCTTTTCGGCGTCGAGTCGGTCTTCGTATTCCTTGCGAACGGCCTCGTGCGCAAGCGTGCCGTCTTCGAGCCGTGTCTTGAGTTCGGCGATCGCCTCGTCATGCGCGACGAGTTCCTTCTGCGCGCGCTCGAGTTCTTGGCGCAGCTTGCCCTCGGTCTCGGCCAGGTCCTTCGCGCGGCGGTCGCCCGCGAGCGCCTCGTCCTGCGCGTCCTTGAGCATGCGCGTGATGCGCTCTTCGGTCGTCTTCGCCTCGCGAAGTCGTTCGTCGTAACTTTCGGCGAGACGCACCCGCTCGACGTCCATCTCCTTGATGCGGTTTTCCAGCAACTCGCGGGCGATCTCGAATCGCTCCCGCGACGACTCCAGGTGCCGCTCGCGACGCGCGAGTTCCTCCTGCGCGTGCTTCGCGGCGTCGCGTCGCTCGTCCTCGTGGCGCGCAATGATCGCCTTGATCTCGTCGTCGTGGCGACGCGCGGCCTCTTGCGACTCCAGGTTGAGCCGCTTGATCTCCAGTTGCAGCTCGGCGCGCGCGTCGTCGATCTTCTTTCGCAGCGCGTCGATCTCGGCGTCCCGGCGTTCGATCTCGCGCGCCGATTGCCGTCCGGCCTCGACCGCCTGATCCTCGTAGCGGCGCGAGAGCGCCTTGATCTCGTCGGCGTGCTCGCGTGTCAGCGTCTCGCGGTCAAGGTTCACACGACGCAGTTCTTCCTCGATCTGCGCCGCCCGCCGCTCGTATCGCTCGACCTCCAGCCGGTGCCGCTCCTGCGTGTCGCGGATCTCGTCGCGTTGCGCCGTGCGCAACTCGGCGATTTCGCGCTCGTAGCGGTCGGTCAGATCGCGGCGCAGGGTATCGGCGGTCTCGACGCTCTTGCGCGCCAGATCCTTCACCTCGTCCTGCAGCCCGCGGATCTCGCGTCGCGCCTCCTCGAAGCGCGTCTCGTGCTTCTCGGATTGCTCGCGCAGGCGGTCCTGATACTGGTCTTCTTTTTGGCGCAGGTCGCGCACCAGAGCGTCGTAGCGCTGCTCTTTTTCGGCCAGCAGCTTCTGGTGCTCGACGGCCGCATCGCGCATCGACTCGTTGACGCGGGTCACGGCCTCGCGCGACTCGGACACGTACCGCGCCGCGTCCTGCCGGTAGTAATCGCGGATGTCCGAAACGAGCGTCGACGTGCGGGCGCGCCGCTCGGGGTGCTCGATCCACCTCGCGAGTTCGGTGGTCGCGCGCTTGTGGTCGAATCGTTCGGCGGCGAGGCGCTTCGCCCCCTCGCTCTTGCGCCGGACGGCGTCGTCCGACGTCAGCGCCTCGCGCACCGCCGACGCGATCGCCGCTTCGTCGTCGTGCGCCACCACCCAACCCGCGTCAAAGCGTGCCACGTCGTCGGCCAGCTCCATCGTCTCGGCGGTGATGACCGGCAGGCCGGCCCACAGGTATTCGACCGTTCGCGTCGAGTAGGCGAGCTCGCGCTCGGGGTTGGGGCGGTAGATGTCGAGCGCCGCGCGGGCCTTGGCGTAACGCTCCAGCAGCGCCTCGCGCGCGACGAGCCCGTGAAAGCGCGCCGCGCCGGACGATTTCAATCGCGTTTCGTAGTCGTTGAAGACCCCGCGGTTGATCTCGTAGAGGGGGTGCGAGGACGAGAGCTTCGGCGCGCCGACATACAGATCGATGCGCGCGTCGGCGATTCCTTCCGCCTCGCGCGCGGCGATTTCGAGCGCCGGGAAGGGATCGATCCACGGCCACGTGCTGCCCGCGAAGACGAGGGCGTGCTCGGGATTCTTCGCCCGCTTCGGAGCGCGCGCATCCATCGAGAGCGTCGCGCGCACAATGGGCGGCGCCTTCGGATCCGCGCCCGAAAACAGGAACCACGACAAAAAGTAGTGCTTTTGCGCCTTGCCCGGCACGCACAGCAGATCGGCCCGCGCGAGGGCGTCGATCTTGGTCAGGGCGTCGGATCGGAAATTGCCCTTTTCCTTGAAGGCATTCTCGAGCGAGAGCGGGCCATGAAGATCGACGACGAGCGGAATCTCGCTGTCGGGAAGATAGCTCGCAAGCCCCCATTGCTCGACGATGATCGCATCGGGCATGGCGTCGAAGACGGTCTTGGGCAATTCCTCGGGCACGTGGGCGTGCCGCGTGACCGAATCGGGATCGCCCTCGCGCATGGCGTCGCGTGGGATCGACACGACCACGTCATGGCCCCACGCACGAAGTCCCTCGGCCAGCCCATGGACACGCAGCGCCCCGCCGCTGACCGGCTCGGACGGGCGCAACAGGTCTTCGCTTGTAACGATCAGAACGCGTCGCTTCATGGTCGAAACATCTTAAGGAAAGGCAGCGCGTTTGGACAGTGGAGTCTCGGGGAAGCCGCCGGACGAACCGCGTAATTGTGGGAACGCTTCCGTCCTACTCGACCGCGCCCTCGTCCGCGCCGCCGTCATCGGTCGTGCCAAAGTCGTCGGGCTGCGGCTCTTCGTGCGGAATCTCAACCTCGGGCAACGGCGGCTCGTCCTCGATCGTCGGCTCGACCGCGGCGCCGTCGTTCTCGCCATCCTGCGCCTGCTCGCGCTGGGCGCGGCGCTTCGCCAAGATGTCCTGACGCTTTTTCAGGCGCGTCGAGCCGGCATCCGTCTTGAGGTTCGGGCGGATCGCCTTATCGCCACCAATGGGCCGATTCGCGCGCGGACGTAGCACCTTGGATTTATCGGCGCGCGAGCCGCCCGGCCTGCCGACGGCCTTGGCCGCGCCGCTCTCGTCACCCTTGTTGGTGAGTCGGCTGAAGAATCCGCCGCCATCGCCCTCGTCCGCGGCATCGTCGTCGCCCTCGGCGTTGTCGGCCTTGGCCTGCAGGCGGTTGCGCACGTTGCCCGCGTCGGGCGCGGCGTCGAAGACGGTCCGATCAATGATCGGCCGCGTCAGCCCCGCCACCGAGGGTGGGGGCGTGCGAAAGAACACCGCCGGAAAAATCACGACGGCCGACACCAGGGCGATCAGGGCGAGTTTTGTCTTCATCGGCGCCTCGAAATCGACGGGATGCTACGTTCGACCCGCCGCCCGGTCAAGCAAGCGAGGGCTTATTTACGGAACGCACCCGCCCGCGTCCACGATTCGCGGACACGGGTTTGGACACGTGCGGCGCGAAAAAGTTCGTGCGTATTCAGTTGTTCACGTCGAAACGCCAATCGCGGTTCAGGCGATAGAACACGCGGCGCAGCGCGAATTCGAGCAGCATCCCGAACGCGACGCCGATGACCGCGCCGACGAGCGCGGTCATGACGAGGACCGTGAGCGACGTGTCGGGCATCGCCTGCAGGCGGTAGTACATCGCGAACGAGAACGACGCCGACGCGCATACGCCGAAGACGCTGTACTCGCGCGCCTCGCGGATCAGGAAGTCGACGAAGGTGAGGGCGATGGTGGCAAGCAGACCGAGGATCGCGACGGGGATATGCCAAAGCGATGGAGGGAAGACCTCGATGCGCAGGTGGTTCGACAGCTCGGGGTCCAGGTTCTTCAGCTCAAAGGCATGGGGGCCGTCATCGCGCACGCGCACGTCGAACAGCTTGCGCGTGTTCTCCGATGCGACGATGTTCGAGCCCTTCTTCGCCACGCGCTGACGCTTGGCGCTCGCCTGAAAGTGACCGCTCAGGGTCTCGGTGCGTCCACCCGTGCCGGCGGCGGTGAGGGCGAGAACGAAATTCCCCTTGTGCGTATAGGTCTGCTTCTTCGGCGTGGGTGTCGGCGCGCCGGGTACCGCCGGCGTGGCGGTGGGCGTCGGTGTTGCGGAATCTTCTTTCGTGTCGATCTGGGGGAAAGAGCCGTGCACGTACACCCGGTACGACCCGGAGGGCAGATCGAACGACACGGTACGCGCCTCGCGCGTGAGTACGTGGTCGAAGACGGGCGCGGGATAGACGATGCCCGTGTACACGATGAACGCCGAGCCGATCACCCAAACGGGGATCGCGACGAACGCGATCTTTTTCACGATCGCGTGACGGAACTTGAAATGGACCTGATAGACCGCGGCCGCGGCGAGTGCGGCGATCGTCGAAAAAGCGAAGATGAGCTTGCTGACCGTTTCGGGCACCAGCGAAAATCCCGCGAGCACGGCCACGACCAAGCACGCGACGGCATATGCGATGATGATCGGCGCGGGGTTCGGTGCCTTGGATTGGTGGACGGCCGGACGGCGCTTGGGCTTGTAAACCGGATAGGGCGGCGACTTCGCCATGACGACGCGCTCCTGAGATTCACGGGGAAACTCGCGGCGACCCGCCGCGAAAGCGGGCGGATACTAACAGAATTTTTTTCGCAGCGGAAAGGGATGGGGGGTGGGCGGGGCTATCCGGATTCCCGCGCCAAACGCCTCCAGAAAACGCAGGGTGCAAGCATCCACTCCGCGCGCGTCCGCACGGCCACGAAATCGTCGAATCTCGTTGGAGATCACGCGGCCATCGTGTAAAATGCTTCGCGAATGAACGCCACCGCATCCGATTTCCGAGTCCTGCTGCTGCACGCGCCGTCTTACGAGGTGCTGGGCAACGTCGCGGGACGCCCGTGGCGCGGGCGAAGCACGGCGCACATCCTCGGGCTCGGATACCTGCGCGGGGCGGTATCGGATCTCGCCGAGTGCGTCGTGCTCGATGTTTCGACGCGGCGCAATCCCGCGCTCGCAGTTGAGGAGCATCTTGCGGAACACCGCTACGACCTGATCGGCCTGTCGGCGATCGTCTTCAGTCTCGGCTGGGCGGGCGTTTTCGCCCGGATCGCGCGACGCACGCAGCCACAAGCGACCGTTGTCCTCGGCGGCGCGTCCACCACGTTCCCGCTATCGCTGCTGTGGGATCGCGTCCCGGACGCGCACGGCATCGCGGTGGGCGAGGGTGAGCTTGCCCTGCGCAGCTTGGTGGAGGCGATGCGGGCGGGAGAGGCGCGCGAGAACCTACCCGGCATCGTATGGGCGGGATCGGGACATGATCGCCCACCTTCTCCGGCGCCGCAGCCGGAGATGGACGACCTGGAGTATCCATACGACGCGCTGGGGCGGACGGGGATCGACCTGCATCCGCCCTACGGCCTGTACTCGCCGACCGCGCCCTACGAAACCTCGCGCGGCTGCCCGTGGCCGTGTTCGTTTTGCACGATTCGGCGGGGTTATCGGAAGCGTTCGCCCGAGCGATGCGCCGACGAGTTGGCGACGCTGTGCGACGCGCGGGGCATCCGCGAGATCTACTTCGTCGATCCCACGTTCACGCTCGACGCCGCGCGCACGCGCCGCCTGTGCGAGGCGATGATCGCGCGCCGCGCGAACCTGCGCTGGAGCTGCAAGACGCGCGTGGACTGCGTGGACGACGAAACGCTCGCGTTGATGAAACGCGCGGGGTGCTACCAGATCGCGCTCGGCGTGGAATCGGGCGACGAGGAAATCCTGCGCGCGACCGAGAAGGGATCGACGCCGCGCGACGTGGTGGACGCGGTTCGCAGGACGAACCGGCACGGCATCAAGTCGATCGCATACATGATCGTCGGGCATCCGCTGGAGTCCGAGGCCACGCTCGCGCGTTCGCAGGCGATGCTGCGCGAGGCCAAGCCGACCTACGCGAGCGTCACGGGCTACGTGCCGATCGGGAGCGACGAGCCGGACTTCGCCGAGTATTGGCGCGCCGTGTTCGACGGAACGTTGCGCGATGCGCCGCGCTACCAAACCGTCGCGCGCTGGGTGCGAGATTTCTATTTGGAATTCTACCTACGTCCGCGCACCGTGTGGACGATTCTGAAATTTCTCGCCGCGCCGCGCGGAATCGAGCAGATCGTGCGCGCGGGATTCGACTTCGCGCGCAAGGTGCTCGCGTCGGGGCGAGGGATGAAATCCGCGACCGTGACCGCGCGGGAAACGGTGGTCGCGCCGGGAACGTGACCCCAAGCGCTCAAGGCGAAACGGCGGCTTGGCAACGCGCGGGGTCGATCGGCGGGCCGGTCATCGCTTTTACGTCGAGGCCATAACCCGGAACGTGTTTCAGGAAGCCCCAACGCGCCTTTTTCCAGGCGTCGGCGACGAAGCAGGTTCGCCGGCCCGCGGGGGAGTCGAGCCAGCGCACCACTCGCCGTTCTTCCCGCAGATAGTCCGGTCCTCGATACCACTCGTCGGTCAAATCACGCGCGCCGACGAGCTGCGGAGAGGAACTCGTCTTCCAGCGTTCGGCGCCGATTCCCCACCACGGGGAGAGGTCGTTCGTGAAAGAATGGTCGGTTCGGTGCGCGGGAACGGGGTTGTTCATCACGACCCAGAGTTTCTCGCCGGAATCGCCCGAAGGCGGGCATGGGGCGGGTTCCATGTTCCCGAAGACCATGGCGAGATAGTCGGGAAAGACCGAGGACAGGTATACGGGACGATCGCCCCATTCGGCGCGATACTCCGGCAGCAAAGCGAGCGCGTAGAAATCTCGCAGGAGATAACCGGCGACTCGCCCGTCCGCCTCGCGGAGCATCCGCGCGTCGCGTCCGACATCAAACGCGGCGATGTCCTTCGCGGGCCGCTGGTGAATCCTGACGATGCCCACCACTCCGGCCACGACCCACGCGAGGATGAACATGCGCGACGACAGCACCCCGAAACGCACTCGACGCAGGCCCTCGATCCCCGCGACGATCAGGACGATGAAAAACGGCTGTATCGGCACCCAGAAGCGGATCGAGAATTTCGTCGATCCGAAGGCGCGAAATGCGAGAATGGATGCCACGAACGCCGCCGCTGTCGCGACCAGCAAATTGGCTCGGCGTTGACGAAGCCAGGACAACGCACCGGTGAAGGCCAAGGCGACGGCGAATACCCCGATCAGCGGCGAACCGAAAAGAAACCCCAATAGGTACGCCGCCATCCCCACGGGTGACGTCTCCGAGTACGACACGACCTTCGAGAGGTGAGCGTGAAACACCCACGTGTGAACTGCCGAAGCGACGAACGACGCGGCGAAAACCAAAGCGCCGAGGATCGTCGGGGCCGCGACACTGCGAAACGCGACGCGGTTCTCGGGTGGACCGGTCGTCGTGCGTAAAAGGATCCACGCGAGATGGACGCCCGCGAAAACGAGGTAGCCCTGCGTGAATGCTCCGACGATCGACACGCAGATCCAACCGACGAGTGCGGCGCGACGTCGATCATCGATCCAGACGAGGAGAAGAAGGTGCGCCGCCAACCCGAAGGCGGTCACGAGCGCGTAAGGTCGGATCTCCTGCGCATACACGACCTGAAGCGGCGAGACCGCCAAGAGTAGCCCGGCGACCAGCGACTCGCGTTCGCCCATCCGGTAACGTCTCGAAATCGCGATGACGAGCGGCACGCACAGCACGCTCATCGCGGCGGGCACCGCACGGAGCACGGCATGGGACACGCCCATCGATGTCAGGAACGCAAGAAGCTCGTCGAACGCCAAATTGGGGAGGTAGTACGCGACGCGATCCCAAAAGCACTTTCCCGTTGCGATGAGGAGGTCCATCGCCTCGTCGACCCACAAGTCCTTGCTGCCGATCGACCAGAAGCGCGGAACGGCCGCCGCGACGGCGAGAAGGGCGACTGACCAAGCCCAGCGCGACCCGCGGGTCATCGGTGCGGCTCCGCAGGGTTCAAGTCTGTCTCAGCGTTCGACACCTGATCCCACGATCCGGGAAACCGAGCATTGGAAAAAAAGCCGTTTTCGACTTGCGAATCAGGCCGAAGTCGGTTCGGCAATGGAGTCGCGATTCATGCGTCGACGCATCAGGAATCTCCGATACTGCTCCGAGGCGGTCACTCTGGCACTCAGCTTGGCGAACGACGAGGCCACGAGGAACGGTCGTGTGCAGGATGCGAGCAGCCGAAGGACGCGACGGACGGTAAAAAACCTTCGATACGCCCGCTTCTGGGTTGACGCGAGATCGCGCCCGGTCGCGAGCGCGTAGAACGAATGCCGGGAATAGTAATCGTAATCGAGTTCTCGAATGCGCTCGCCCAACTCGGCGACCGCGAGGTCGTACAGGGGGGTTTTCGGAAACGGCGTGAATGTGAAGAAGCTGGCGATATTGAGTTTCGACTCCACGGCGAGCTGTATCGTCTGTTCGATTTCGGCGCCCGTTTCGGTGGGAAATCCGATGATGAAGTATCCCTTCGTTACGATCCCCACGCTCGACGCGTAATCGATGCTCGCCATCAACCGCTCTTTCTTGAGCGATTTTTTCAACAACGTCTGCATTCGATCCGAACCGGACTCGACGGCAAAGGTCAGGTTGTAACAGCCGGCGCGTTTGAGGGCGTCGATCTGCTCCTTGTCGAGCAGGTCGCCGCGCACGCCGTTGGGAAAGGCGATGTGGATGCGATATGGACGCCGCAGGATCTTCTCGCAGAACTCCAGAACGCGTCGCCGGTCGTAGTTCCAGATGTCGTCCACGAACTGGATCTCGTCGACTCCGTGATCCCGAACCAACAGGTCGATTTCCTCGATGACGTGGTCCATCGAACGCGCCCGCATCCGCCGCCCCATCAGGTTGTGGCAGTAGGTGCAATGGTAGGGGCAGCCGCGGGACGTCATGACCGGCGCGACGCATCGGCCAGCTTGCATAATCCCGTTCATGGAGTTGACGGGCCGATGCTGGCGGAAACGCACATACGACCAGTCGGGGAAGCCCAGCGAATCCAGATCCTGAGGAGACTCGGAAACCGTTTCCGGTTCGGACAGCTCTCCGCGAAGCGAGACCCCCTCGATGGCTCCGCCTTGGCGCTGCTCGAAGAAGTTTCTCAGGTATTTCGGAAACGTGTACTCGGCTTCTCCCAGGATCGCCGCGTCGACCGCCGGGCTGTCGAAGGCGCGCTCGCGTTGAACCGTCGCAAGCGGACCGCCGACCACGATATGAGCCGAAGGATGCGTGCTGCGAACGACGTCGGCGGACAGCGCCACGCCCTTTTGTTCGCCAAACAGCGCACTGAAACCGACGACATCGGGCTTAACTTCGCGAACAATGCGTTCGAGCGCGATCATCGGCCTGCGCTCCAGGCGCAGGTCATGAAATCTGACATCGATTGCGCGTCCGAATTCCCGTTTGAGGGCTGTGGCGAGCCAAAGTGGACCAAGCGGTGGCGAGGTGTTCTGCACCGGGACCGGTTGACTGACTCTCGCGATCAACACTCGCATGACGGGCTTCCTTCCGTGGCGGGGCGAAGAGCGGGTCGCCCGAGCAGCCAGTCGAAAACGCGACGCACCAGTCGTCCAATGCCGCTGCCCCGACCGATGTCGCCGTTTCGATCGACTTTTTGCGACTTCGGCAACCCCGGCATCAAACGGTCGGCTATCGCCTTTTCGAGCATCATCGAGAAGAAGAAGTGTCGCATGCGCATTCGCGCGATCGGCCGATACAGATTCGTCGCGAGACGAAGCAGGCCCGACGCGCTGTAGTCGTCGATCTTGCGGTCGATGAAGATCGACGAGAAGTGAAGTCGCTCGAAGAGCCGCTTCTTCTCACCGTCGTCCCACGCGTAGCGGTTCCACTCGCCCACGCGCGCCCAGCCTTCGAGCGACGTCGGCGCGCGAAAGCCCGCGGTCACGGCGTGGTCGTACACTTCCGTCCCGGGAAACGGCGTGAACAGATAGAGCGGGCTGGTGCGGAACCGTGGATTGAGTTCCAGTAAATCCACCATCAGGCGCGCCGTCGCCTTCGTGTCGTCTTCCGTCTCTGACGGTAGACCGGTCATGAAGCTGGCAAAGAGGTTGAGCCGGAAGTTCGCGAGCCGGCGCACCTGCTCCACCACCTGCGGCACATCGCCCTGCTTCTTGATGTACGTGCGAATCCGCTCCGAACCGCTCTCGATGCCGATCGTGATCCGCTTGCAGCCGCTTCTTTCCACCAGGCGCAGGTCGTCGTCGGTCAGCCTCGCGAGGCTGTAGATGTCCACGCCCTGCACCTCGTAGGTCAGGTCCGTGGTCAGGAAGAGTTCCGCCAGACGCAGCGCGCGTCTCTTGTTGATGAAAAAATTGTCGTCGACGAAATAGACCGAGCCGAATGCGTGCTTCTTGCGCAGCGCAAGGATGTGTTCGAAGAGCCGCTCGGGCTCGATCGCGCGCCACCGCGTGTCGTTCATGACCGTGTTGTAACAATACGTGCAGTCGTACGGGCACCCGCGGCTGCCCTGCGTGTAAAGCGTCGGTACGCCCTGATAGGTGGGCAGGTAGGGGCGCAGGTCGGCATCCAGCGTCGGCACGAGTGGAATGTGCTCGCCGCGCAGCAGCGGGCGTTTTGCCGTGACCGTGACGCGACCGTTCGTGGAAAACGCGATACCGGGGATTTCGGCGAGGGAACGATTCTCGACGAGGTTCGAGACAATTTCGCCAAAAGTCCGCTCGCCCTCGCCGATGACCACACCGTCGACCAACTCGTGCGCGGCGGTCTGCTCGGCGGTCAGACTCGCATGCACGCCGCCCCAGATCACGGGCGTCGGCCCCGACTCGCGCACGATGCGCGCGGCGTCCATCGCGTTGAAGAGCATGTCGGAGGTGTACGAGGTGAGCCCCACAGCGACCGTCGGCGCTTCGCGAAGCCAATTCGCAAGCGACGACTTCCAATCCCCGTCGAGACGCGCATCGAGCAGCCGGACGCGCACGCCCGACGGCACCCCCGTCGCGACCGCCATCAGACCGAGCGGGGGCGAGGGCGCTGAACGCAGGAAGTCCATGTAGCCGATCGCCGGCTGGACCAGGATGACTTGCTGCGGACGATTCCCCGTCGTCACGAGAAATCCTTCGCGTCGAGGCGCTGGCGGCGCGTCGCGCTCCGGGCGTGGTCGATCAATTGGACATGCGACATCTTTTTAGTATTACCGTGATCGATCCCGCGACGCAGCATCGGTCATTACAATTCAAAATTTTCGCGAAGATTTCGGCCGTTGCCGGGACGCGGATGAGGCGACTATGACGTGCGCGAGGTCTCCAGGCGCTTCACACGCTCAATTTCAGCGCGAACGAACACCGTGCGCGTCTGCTCCGCGACCACGCGGCCCGGCGGGGCGCCCTTGGGCTTGCGCACGTATTTGCGCTGCGTGTAACGCACCTCGCCCGCGCCCTGTTTGACGAGACGCGATCCGCGCAGGGCCAGCGTCGCGGCGTCCAGCAACGTTTCGGAAGACAGCTCCTGCCCCGGCGGCACTTTGACGATCACGTGGCTGCCCGACTCGTCCGAAACGTGAAACCACCAATCGTTTCCGGCGCCGATGCGAAATGTGACGTCGTCGTTTTCGCGCGCGTCGCGCCCCACGACGATGGTCGAACCATCCTGCGCCGTATACCGCTTCGGCCCCGACGGCTGCGGCGTCGCGCTTCGCTTCGCCGAACGTCCATCGCCGATGGGCGCGCGCGGCTTGGGGATCACGCCTTCGGCTTGCGCTCGCTCGCGGAGCGCATTCAGATCGCTATCGGGTGCGCCCTCGATCTCCACGATCAGCGCGGCGGCGAGATCGGAGCGGCGCTTTGCCTCGGGGACTTGCTCGGCCAGCGCCGTGAGCTTGCGTTCGGCGCGCCGCGCGCGGGCGAACAGCTTGTCCACCTGCTCGGCCGGTCCGAAACGCGGATCGAGCGCGATGACGCGCGGCGGGCCGCCATACCAATCCTCGATCTCGATGCGCTCCAAACCCCTGCGCAGGCGATTCATCGACGCGGCCAGGTGCTCGGCGTCGGCGCGCGTTTGCGCGGGGTCGCCGATCGACTCGGCCTCGCGCGTGAGCTTCGCCAGATGCTCGCGCGTCTTCTTCGCCGATTTGCGCACGGCCACGAGCAACTCGGTCCGCGCGCGATCGCGGATCGCCCGTTCGCGCTCGCGGGCGTAAAAGCGACCCACGGCGAATGCGAGATCGCCTCCACCGACAAAGTCCCGGTCGAAGTCGCGGATCGATCCCGCGGGTTTCGGAGGGACCGGGGGAGGCGGCGTGTAGATGTCACCCGGCACGCACGGACGCGGTCCCGATCCCGCGCGCGCTGCGTCCAGCACGCGTCCATCGGCGTCGATGAGAATCAGGTTGCCGAGCCGCCCGAACAGTTCCGCGACGAGCGTGCGGGTTCCGTCCGCGCGTTCGACGGTGAGCGTCGCGAGGCGGTCGCCGGGCGCGGAGTCCAGCTCGATCACCCGTCCGCCTTCGAGGTGCTTGCGCGCGGTGGCGCAAAAGCGCGGCGGCGTGGGCTCGGGCGCGACGCGATCCTCTGCGAACGCCAGGTGCGCGAGACCCGGCTCGCACGACACGACCAGCCAGGCATCCAGATCGCGGGCATGAAGCTGAATGCTGAGCGTGTGATCGCCCGTCTGGGTGATTTTTTGGACGCGCGCGCCCTCGGCGCGATCGCGCATCGCGGAGACGACGGCGGCGAGTTCCGCGGCCGTGAGCGTCACGCCGCGTCGTCCGGCAGTTCGAGGATCGTCAACCGCTTCTCGTCGCGAAACGGCCCGCAGTTGATGAACCGCGTGCGGTCGTAGTCCATCTCGCGACGCCTGGGCTCATGCACGTGTCCGAAGTGGACCGTTTTCGGCGCGTGCGTCTCGACATAACGCAGCAACGCCTCGCTGCCGCCCTCGTCGCGGTTCGCGAGGCGATCGAAGCACAGGTCCTCGATCGCGGGCGGGCAGTGCACGAACAGGTGCTCGACCGGGCCGAGCGCGACGAGCCGCCGCTCGAACTCCTCGGGCTGGATCTCGCCGGGCATGCCGAAGCTGTAGTTCATTTTCGGGCTGCCGTTGACGAACCCGATGCGCGCGCCGTTCAGGTCCAGCACGTGCGTCTCTTCGATGTAATGGAGGTGGGGACGCAGATTCGCGCGCAGTTGCGGCGGGAAATCGACGTTGCCGTTGATGAGGTACACCTCGCACGGGATCTTCGCGAAAAGATCGCGGTAGCACTCGTCGGTGCGCGCGGCGATCTTGCCGAACAGATCCTCGATGCCGGCCGCCGTCTTCACCATCACCTTCTTCGCCTCGGCGAGTTCGTTGCGTGCGGTCAGCTCGATGACCCGTTCGATCGTCTCGCGATCGACGAATTCGGCGAGCAGGCCCGAGCGGTCGGAGTAGTCGATGATGTTGATGTAGTCGCCGAGCAGAAAGCACAGGTCCTCGGGGTCGAGCAGCGCGACGAGGTCGTCGTACGCGCCGTGGATGTCGCTGGCGATCTTGATGCGCACGGTTGCGTCCGTTATTTGGCGGCGCGGATGCCGTCGAGGGCGTCGAGATTCGCGCACGACGCCGTATCTCCCGGGTCCTGTCCCAGGTACACCTTCTTGATCGTGCCGCGCAGGATCTTGGCCGAGCGCGTCTTGGGCAGATCGTTCACAAAGACGAGCACGCTGGGCTTCAGCGTCTTGCCCAAGTGGCGCACGACCTGATCCTTGAGCTCGGAACGCAGTTCCTCGCTGGGCTCGTGGCCGGGCGCGAGCACGACGAAGCAGCCGACCGTTTCGCCCTTCAGGTCGTCGGGTAGGCCCACCGCCGCCGATTCCATCACCGAGGGATGCTCCATGAGCGCCGACTCGATCTCCGCCGGGCCCGTGCGTTTGCCCGCGACCTTGATCGTGTCGTCCGACCGGCCGCGCAGATACCAGAAGCCCTGCTCGTCGACCTCGGCCCAATCGCCGTGGAACCAGATGTTGGGGAACTTCGAAAAATACGTGTCGAGGTAGCGCTGGCGATCGCCCAGGAAGCCCTTGGTCATCGAAGGCGCGGGCTGTTTGCACACGAGGTGCCCGATGCCGGTCTGGATCGGGTGCCCGTCCTCGTCGAAGACGTCCACGTCCATACCCAGCGCCGGCCCCGCCAGCGTGCAAGGCGTCAGCTCGGTGATGGGATTCGGGCTCAGGTGGCAACCGACGATCTCGGTGCCACCGCTGATGTTGATGATCGGCACGCGCGAGTCGCCCACGTTTTCGAACAGCCACATGTACGACTCGGGGTCCCACGGCTCGCCGGTGGAGCCGAAATAGCGCAGCGACGAGCGGTCGTATTTTTTCACGAACGACAGATCGGACTGTTGGAGTAGGCGGATCGCCGTGGGAGAGACGCCGAGGTGCGTGAGACGGAACCGCTCGACCAACTCCCACAACCGCCCGGCATCGGGATAGTTGGGTACGCCCTCGAAGATGACGAAACTCGCGCCGAAATGTGCGACGCCGATCATCTCCCACGGCCCCATCATCCAGCCGATGTCGGTCACCCAGAAAAACCGCGAGTCGGGTTTCACGTCGAAGGCGTAGCCCAACTCTTTCGCCATCTGCGCGATGCAACCGGCATGCGTGTGCACGGTGCCCTTGGGCCGTCCTGTGGTGCCCGACGTGTAGATGATGAGCGCCGTGTCCTCGGCCTCGCAGATTTCGGTGGGCGCGGCGTCGCCATGGCCCGCGACGAAGTCGGCGTAACGCACATCGCGCCCGTCGGTCATCGGCACGGCCTGACCGGTTCGCGCGACAACCACCACGGTCGTCACGCACTTCGCGAGATCAACGGCCTTGTCGGCCTCGTTCTTGAGCGGCACGGGTTTGCCGCGCCGGATGCTGCCGTCGGCGGTGAAGAGCAGCTTCGCGCCCGCATCCTCCAGACGCACCGACAACGCGGACGGGCCGAAACCCGAGAACACGGGGATCGCCACCGCACCGATCTTGAGGATCGCGAAGAACACGACGACGATCTCGGGCGCCATGGGCATGTAAATGCCGACCGCGTCACCCTTTTTCACGCCGTGCGCGCGCATCGCGTTCGCGAGTCGGCAGACCTCGCGGTTCAGCCGATCATAGGTGTAGGTCGTGGGCGGGCGGTCGTCGCATTCGTGGGTGAAACAGATTCGTTCGCCGCGACCGTCGCGGATGTGCCGGTCGATCGTATTGAGCACGACATTGGTCTTGCCGTTCACGAACCATCGCGCGAAGGGGAATCCGTCGGCCTGCGTCTTCGTGTAGGGCTCGTACCACTCGACGCCGAGGTCGGCGAGGGCGGTGTCCCAGAAGCGCGATGTGTCGGCGACGGACCAGGCGTGCAGCTCGCGGTAGTTCGCCACGCCCGCCTTGCGCGCAAGGCGCGCGATGTTGGAGTTCTCGAGGTATTCGCCGGTGGGTTTCCAGATCACCTCGGCCATGGCAGGACCCTTTCGTCGCGCATCGCGCGCATGTGCATTCGTCAGGCTTCGGAACCGGTGGGTGGTTGCGAAAAGAGCCCTGATATTGTACACGGTTCGCGTTCAATTGGCCACGTTTTAAGCCCCCGCACAAAACGGCGATTTCGTGCATTGCCGGGGCCGGTGTTCCCGAAGGAGGTGCTTCATGTCGGGTGAGAAGATCACGGTTAAGGACGGCCGGCTCCAGGTTCCGGATCGGCCCATCATTCCCTTCATCGAGGGCGACGGAATCGGCCCGGACATCTGGCGCGCGTCGCAGATGGTGTTCGACGAGGCCGTCCGCAAGACCTCCGGCGGCAAGCGCCAGATCGTCTGGAAAGAGATCCTCGCGGGCGAAAAGGCGTTCAAGGAGACCGGCAACTGGTTGCCGACCGAGACGACCGACGCCATCAAGGACTACCTCGTCTCCATCAAAGGTCCGCTGACGACCCCGGTGGGCGGCGGGTTCCGCAGCCTCAACGTCGCGCTGCGCCAGATCCTCGACCTGTTCGCGTGCGTGCGCCCGGTGCGCTACTTCGACGGCGTGCCCTCGCCGGTGAAGGAGCCGCACAAGCTGAACGTCGTCATCTATCGCGAGAACACCGAGGACGTTTACGCCGGCATCGAGTACGAGCAGGGCACCGACAAGGCGATCAAGCTCATCGAGTTCCTGAATTCGACCTACGGCACGACCATCCGCGTCGATTCGGGTGTGGGCATCAAACCGATCTCGATTTTCGGAAGCCGCCGCCTCGTGCGCAAGGCGATCCGCCACGCGCTCGACAAAAACCGCAAGTCCGTGACCCTGGTGCACAAGGGGAACATCATGAAGTTCACCGAGGGCGCGTTCCGGAGCTGGGGCTACGACGAGGCCCGCGAGAACTTCGGCGAGCAGACGGTGACCGAGGATCAGGTGTGGAGCGACTTCGGCGGCAAGACGCCCGCCGGAAAGGTCATGATGAAGGACCGCATCGCCGACGCCATGTTCCAGCAGGTGCTGCTGCGCCCCGACGAGTACGAGGTTCTCGCCACGCCGAACCTGAACGGCGATTACCTGTCCGACGCCTGCGCCGCGCAGGTCGGCGGCCTGGGCATGGCGCCGGGCGCGAACATGAGCGACGACGTGGCGCTCTTCGAGGCGACGCACGGCACCGCGCCCAAGTACGCGGGGCAGGACAAGGTGAATCCGGGCAGCGTGATCCTTTCGGGCTGCATGATGTTCGAGTACATGGGCTGGGACGAGGTGTCGGAGGCGATCCAGCGCGGCATCGAGCGCGCCATCGCGCAAAAGACCGTCACCTACGATCTCGCGCGGCAGATGCCCGGCGCGACCGAGGTCTCGTGCTCCGGCTTCGGCGAGGCGATCTGCAAGAACCTTTAATCCCGATTTCGACCGATCAACGCGGCCGGCGGCAATCCCGCCGGCCGTTGTCGTCGGGCTGACCACTGCATGGCCTTCGTCATGGCGCTCACCGGCGACGGCTCGTACGCTTGGATTCCGCAATCAGGCGCGTAACGAAACGCGGGGCGTGACGCCCCGTTTGGAGGATGCCGTGGACACGCTGTCCGTCGACCCCGTCGGCGCGAACGGGGCGCGATACGGTGAAGATCTCGTCGAGGTCGAGCCCGGCGTGCGGTTGCGCGTGATGACTTGGACGCCGGACGCGCCGGTGGACGATACGCCGGTGGTCTTCGTCGCAGGCTGGGTGTCGTCGGTGCTCGGTTGGGCCGAGATGATCCGCGAGCTGGCGGTGCGCCGCCGGGTCGTTTACATCGAGACTCGCGAGAAGTCGTCGGCGTTCATCGCGAAGTCGGGTTTGGGTCCCGCGGATTTCTCGATTGAACAAATGGCGCGGGATCTCGTCGCTGCGTTCGACGCACTCGGCGTGGATTCCCATCGCGCGGTCGTCGCGGCGAGCTCGCTGGGCGCCACCGCCGTTTTGGAAGCGCTCAAGCACGGTCGCCTGCGCGCGCGGGCCGCGTTCCTGATCGGTCCCAACGCCGAGTTCCGCGCGCCACGTTTTCTGCGGCCCATCCTGTACTTGCCCGCCGGGCTCTATCACGTCGTCAAGTACTTCGTGCTGTGGTACGTGCGCAACTTCCGCGTGGACGCGAAACGCGAACCGGAACAGTGGGCGCGCTACAGCCGCACGCTGCGCGAGGCGAATCCGCACCGGCTCAAATGGTCGGCCCGCGCGATCAAGGACTACACCGTGTGGGACGGCCTCGGCACCGTGGAAATCCCCGTGGCCGTCGCCTATGCACCGACCGACAAACTGCACGGCGCGGACAACATCCATCGCATCGTGTCGGCGATGCCGAACGCGCGCGCGGTGGAGTGCGCGTCGAACAAGGCGATGCACGACGCGCGGGTCGCCCACCAGATCGAAGACTTCATTTTGCGGTTGGAAACGCTCGGCGTTGATCGCCGTGCCGTGTGAAAAGTCGCTTTCGCGGGACGGGCGAACCCGCCCCGCCGGCGAACGTCAGTGAACCGTGCCGCCTTTTTTCAGCGCCTGACGGTGCAGGGCGCGCATCAACGCGGCCTGCGCCCGATTGATGTCGATATCCGGGTCGGCGTGCGACTTGGCGAGGCGCTCCTCGGCGC
>CAZPJD010000177.1:0-1986 GCA_964586775.1 uncultured bacterium
TACAGGGCTTCGACCAGACTGACGGTGTGGATGAGCCCTCGAACCTGACCGAGGCTGCGGGGATAAGGGTCGATGCGGGGCGTGAAGTGGAGCTGGGGGGCTTGTGCCCAGCGCTCGACCGTCGGGATCAGCGTTTCGGTCAAGGTGGTTCGAAGGATGAAATCGTCGGCCCGGCGCGCGCCGACATCGGACCGCCCCGCCAAGCCCGCCGGCTCGTCCGTCAACAGGATGAACGGGATCACCGCCAGGTCGGGCAACGACTTGAACAGGCGCGCGAGCTCGGTTCCCGAGATCGCCGGCATTGAGTCGCCCGCCAAAACCACCTGTGGGCGATACGAAAGGGCGTGTCCGATGGCGGCTTTGGAGTCCGAACACGCGCGAACCGCGTACCCGCCGGCGGTAAGAAGGTCTTGAATCGAGCGCGAAACGCTGGCCGCGGATTCGATCAGCAGAACCTTTGGCGGCGAAGCCTTTCGATCTTCCGATATTTCCGAAGTTACCACAAAAGACCCACGACGGAATTGGTCCCCAATTATTGAAAGTTCGCCGCTAGCCGACGTGGAGAACTTTCGAGAACCTAAGACCATTACGGGGCTTTGACCACGTCGTCAACATCCAAAATTCGGATAGCGACATCCAAGGACTTGGCTCGGGATCGTCGTTGACAACCCGAGGCCGCTTCCCTACAAGGGGCGCCGCGCAACACCACCGTCCGATCGAAAGCCGCGAGCGACAAGGGTCGCCACGCTTTCGGGGCGCTATCATTGAGGCGGATCGCGCGTCGAAATGATTCGCTTTTTTCACGTCACCAAGCACTACTCGTCCGGTATGGCGGCGCTCGCCGACGTGACCTGCCATATCGAAAAGGGCGAGATGGTCTATCTGACCGGCCCCTCCGGCGCGGGCAAGACCACGTTTTTGCGTCTGATTTACGCGGCGGAGTTTCCCAGCGCCGGCCAGGTGCTGGTCGCGGGACGGAATATCGAGAAACTGAAGGAATCGTCGATCCCCTACCTGCGTCGCAACATCGGCGTCGTTTTTCAGGACTTCAAGCTGCTCGACGGCCGAAACGTCTTCGAGAACGTGGCCCTGACGCTCGAAGTGCTGGGCCTGCGCAAATCCGATATCGCCCGTCGCGTTCACGACACGCTGGGACGCGTGGGGATGCACGCGAAATGGAGCGCGTTGCCGCGCGAGCTGTCGGGCGGCGAGCAGCAGCGCGTGTCGATCGCGCGCGCGCTGGTGGGCGATCCCGCGATCCTGCTGGCCGATGAGCCGACGGGCAACCTCGATCCCGACATGAGCGCCGAGATCATCGAGCTCATCAAAAACATCAACCTCAAGGGCACGACGGTGGTGATCGCCACGCATGACCCGCGCCTTCTGGAGCAGTTTCCCCGGCGTGTGGTGCGTCTGCTGCGCGGACGACTCGCGCCGACGGTGAGCGAGACATGGTAGGCGGCGCGCGCATCGCGTTCTTCGCGCGTCAGGCCGCGTCGAACATCCGCGGCGAGGCGCTGGCCACGGCGCTCTCGGTGGCGGTGGTCGCCATCAGCTTTCTCATCTTCGGCGCGTTCGTGCTGCTCGGCCAGAACATGTCGGGGTTCTTCGAGCACTTCGCGGGGCAGGTGCAGATGGTGGTGTACCTGCGGGACGACGCCTCGGCGGCGCAAATCGAGGAGCTCTCCGCCGCCCTGCGCGCCGAGCCCGGCGTGGACAAGGTCACTTACGTGAGCGCCGCCGCGGCGCTGGAGCGCCTGAAACGAGACCTGCTCGACGCGCCCGAATTTTTGGAAGGCGTCGTCGAGAGCCCGATCCCCGCGTCGCTGGAAGTGGAGTTTCGCACCGCGCTCGCCGAACGGCCGAACCTGCGCCCCATCGCCGATCGGTTCCGCTCGCGCCCCGGCGTGGCCTCGGTGGATTCGGGCGACGAATTCGGCGACGCCTTCGCTCAGGTCCTGGCGGCGATCTGGGCCGGCGGCTCGG
>CAZPJD010000178.1:0-2620 GCA_964586775.1 uncultured bacterium
AACCTGCGCGGGCCGTGGGGCTGGTCGCTTTTCGGCGTCACGTGGGGGATCGCCGCGGTGGGCATCACACTGCGTCTCGTGCTCGGCGCGCGCTATCGCAAGCTCTACGTCTGTCTGTATCTGGGAATGGGTTGGATGGCGGTCGTCGCGCTGCGGCCGTTAGCCGATGTGCTGGAGCCGATGGGGCTCGTTTGGCTCGGTATCGGCGGGCTCTTCTACACCGTCGGAGTCGTCTTTTTTCTGTGGAGGCGACTACCCTTCAACCACATGATCTGGCATCTCTTCGTCCTCGGCGGCAGCGTCAGCCACTTTTTCGGGATTCTGTTCTACGTTCTACCCATGCCGCCCGCGTGATCGCCCGTCTTGTGCCCCCGCGCGCCACGGCGCAAAATCGCTTGGTCAACGCACAACCGGGGCGATCGATGAAGTATTGGCTCATCAAAACCGAGCCGGGCTCGTATTCGTGGGATCAGCTCGTCCGCGACGGACGCACCTTCTGGAACGGCGTTCGCAATTATCAGGCGCGCATCAACCTGCGCGCGATGGCCGTGGGCGATTTGTGCCTGTTTTACCACTCGCTGTCGGACAAGGCCGTGATGGGCGTGGCGCGCGTGGTGCGCGAGGCATATCCCGATCACACCGCCGAGGATGGCGAGTGGGTGATGGTCGATGTCGAGGCCGTGCACGCGCTCAAAACGCCGGTGACGATCGACATGGTGAAGGCGCGTCCGGATCTTGCCGAGATGGTGCTCGTCAAAAACTCGCGGCTCTCGGTGCAGCCGGTGACGAAGGCGCAGTTCGATGCGGTCGTGAAGATGGGCGGCAGGGCGAAGTGACGAGCGACGAGCGCGGAGGGCGACGGATGAACGGGAACACGCGGTGGAGCTGGGTCGTCCTGTTGATGTTCGTCATCACGTGCGTCGGCTGCGCATCCGGCGACGACGACGATGATTCCTCGGGAGCGCCCGCACCGGACGATGACGCGGGCGATGATGCCGATGACGGTGCGTCTGATGACGACGCGGGCGACGACGATACGTGGCCGCCGCTTCCAGACGACGACGCGACCGACGTGCCGAGCGAATACCCGGAACCCTACGACCCTACCGCGCGTGGGCCTTATCAGGTGGGCGTGCGGACGTACGTCTTTGTCGACGACAGCCGCTGGACCGATTCGCCGTCGGGCGGCCGCCGCGTACTGACCGAGGTGTGGTATCCCGCGTTCGACTCGGCGGCGGATTGGCCGCGCGATGTGCCGCGCACCTTCTTCAACGGCTGGGACGACGTGATCTTCAGCGTGTTCAAGGCCATCGGCGTGTCGCAGGCCGAGATCGACAACTTCGACGCGCCGCGCGACGTGGCCCGCGACGCGCCGCTCTATCCGTGGGGCGGGCCGTTTCCGCTCGTGTTGCTCTCGCACGGATTCGCCGGGGTGCGTTTTCAGGACATGACGCTGTGCGAATATCTGGCGAGCCACGGTTATATCGTGGTCGCGCCGGATCACACGAAAAATGCTTTCGTGTCCGCTTTCCCCGAGGGCCCGGTGATTTTCAATCCACTCGCCACGCCGTGGTCCTACGCGCACCGCATGAAGGACATTTCTTTTCTCATCGATGTCTTCACCGACCTGAACGCCGCGGACCCGGAAGGGTTCTGGACGGGGCGCGTCGATCTCACGCGCGTCGGCGCGATCGGACATTCGTTCGGCGGCACGACGGTGCTTCAGGACGCGAAGCGCGACATGCGCATCGGCGCGGCGGTGGATTTGGCGTCCTTCATGTTCCCATTCCTGGCGGACGATTTCGACACGCCGCTGATGTTCATGATCGGCTCCGAGGATCGCACGATGGGCGACACCGAGCCGCTGATCCGCGTCAACTTCGCGCAGGCACCGGCGCCGAAGTACTTCCTCGAGTTCTTCGACGGCGGGCATTACACCTTCACCGACGCGTGCATCCTGTCGCCGTCGCTTTTCGGCGAGGGCGACGGCTGCGGCTACGAGCGGCGCGACGACACCAACGAACCGTTCCACTTCATCGATCACGATCTGGGCTTCGAGATCATCAACCGCTACGTCACGGCGTTCTTCGGCCTGCATCTGAAAGGCCAAGGCGATATGAGCGCGTATCTGAGCGAGAACCACTATCCCGAGGACATCGACTACGCGTTCTTCCACTGAACGGGAATCCGGCGGCTCCGTTTAGCAGCCGTAGGCTCTGCGAATCTTCAAAGCCGCGGAAACCCGGCTGAAGAACGATCGGATCCATCCGAAGGAGGCGTGCGGCAATAGGGACATGATCCATTCGCCGGGCCGACTGTCATGCAGGCGGTAGATCCACGCGAACATCGGGTAGCTGTCCTTGTAAACCCGATATCGAAACATCCGATAACTGCGTTCGATGTCCCGCGCCGGAAACTGCGGCATGTCGAGCACCGTGGCGCAGAAAAACTTGTACTCGCTGGACTGCGTCCTCAACCAACCCCAATTCCGCGATTGATTTCGCTGAGCAATAAAAAACCTCGTTGAATCTGGTAGGATGCGTTTGTCGAGACGATCCGCAGATTTCACCAACGAGGTGAGTCCATGATCGCGCAAACCGTTCTTCCTTTCAAGCTGGAA
>CAZPJD010000179.1:0-10996 GCA_964586775.1 uncultured bacterium
CACGACAGATACTAACAAGATATTGTCTCGATGACGAGGCACGCGCACTAATTGAGAGCGAGATTTCGGCGCAGTTCGCAAAAGACGGTTCGGTTTGGGATAAGTGGGATATTGCTTTGTTTTTGCTTGAACAAACGGGCAAGCCTACCGCTGATATTCTACAAACCCTTGTACAACTTGGGCTTGGCGATAGCAGCAGACGAACCGAAGCACGACAGCTAATTCTCAAGCTATCAACGGATTCTACTGTCATCAATCTCGCAATGCCTCTTTTGATACAGGAGGCACTTGAGACTGATACTGAGACCAGGGAATCTTGCCTTGAGGTGATCCGAGCAATCGGGCAACCGGAGCCGATATTTTTGCATGAACAGACTGCAAAATTAAAAGAAGACTCAGACGCATGGGTGAATGAAATTCGAGCTTGTATTAAAAATCCTAATGAATACATGAGAATTATCACAGAATATGAAGAAAAACTACTAGGTAATGACGATAAAGAGGCTTTGCATGCCGCAAAAGCCCTAGTCACATGTGAATTATATGATGTGCCCTGGCTGGCGAAAACACTAGTTGATAAAGGGCTGGAACCACAATATTATTTTGATTGGGCGATGGTTGGAATTTTCAATATGTACCATAGCGTAACACAAAAAGTAGCGATTCGTACTGCTCTTTTAGCTGGTTTAGCCCACAAGGAAGATCGCATCGCATCGAAATCTGCATTAATTCTTGTCAAAGTGGGTGACCCTCTTGGCCCAGAGATTTCGAAGCGCCTTGTTGAAGCTTTGATGCGTGACCCGTGGCCGTTTGAAAAACATGAAGATTTGGTTTTAACGTTTTTATTCTCGGATCAAAACAGAGAGCAGGCTTTGGATGCATGCGCTCGGTACCTTACCAAAAAGCGACCGATGCAGGTTACCGTTGCTCGCGTTCTCGCGCGTTACCTATTCAATCACGGTCTTTATAGCATTCCGGGACTTGCAATCGGTGTTGCGGTGTGGCTATCGGATGCGAAGTATTTTCCAGAAGCCAAAAGGGCAATGTGCTGTATGATATCAAATTCGGTGGTCAATCCTCCTGCGAGAGAAATATTGGTTCGTTTCCTCAGCGACCAAGTGGCATCACTGGCTTGTGCTTGCGCATGCTTTCTTTGTGAGTCTGGCGATATCACACATTCTGGCATCTTGAATGCCCTGGTTAGAGGTATCGTAGATGAGAGGTTTCCTGAGGCCGATCGGTGGGCACGACTCCTTCTTTCGGATTCAAAGGTCTATAAGCGATCGCTGGAAGAGTTTAACAAACTTGCTGAAGAGGCAATATCTGCAAAAGATGACAAAAAGAAGGAAGCAAGGCAGATAGCCATTTCTCAACTTGCTTATGAATCTGGAATCATTGCTGAATCACAGGCCGCTATTACCTGCCTCATCCAGTCAAGTATAGATGCTAAAGCACGCCACGAAATGCTGGTCCCACAACTAAAGGCAATCCTTGATGCCGCACCACGATGGCGAATGCATGTCCAAAACCTTCTATACGACAGGCTTAATGATACTGACAGGGACTGTAGGTGGGCCGCAGCAAATGCTCTTTCAGCATTAGGTTTTCTCAGTGAAACAGTTATTGGTGAGGCGACAGATGATCTTGAGTTAAAAACGGACCTAGCAGCACCGACTACACTAACAACCACCCTCGTAGTAGCAGAAGTGGCGGTCGTCGCTGTCGAAAAAGAACTTTACAATTCTCAAGAGTTCCCGGATAAAATAGAAGCACTCATCGAAGAGGTTCACGCAACGCGCAATCAATTGCTGAGGTTCTGAAAAAAAAATTAGATGGAAAAGATAAAAGTTGTTGCGCGGCCATGCTGATAGCGAGGTATTTCCCAGAAAGAGCCTCGCGAGAAGTAGTTGAAATCTTGGTGAAACAAGGATTAGAAAACTGGACACAAAAGAAAGCAGCTAAGCGTTTTTTGTGTGATATTGCAGGGCGAGCGCCCAGAAATCGCGAAATGGTCATTCAAGTACTTCAAAGAGCTGCTTGGACAAAGGATAAGCAAGCAGCTTTCGAAGCAGCAAAGCTTCTCATGGATCGATTCGGGATAGTTGATCAAGCGGTAGTCCAAGGAGTCGTAAATGGAGGTTTAAAACACCATAGACATGGTGACGCGTCGATGCGTTTAATGGAAATGAGTACAATTCCCGAAGTAAAATCGATGTTGGTACTAGCATTAGAGGGACTACTGTATGAAGATAATACATGGATTCGCCATGTTGTCGCACCAATTCTCGTTCGCTTGGGTGCAAAACTCACTTTGGAAATTTGCAGCGCATTAACTGAAGAGGCTGAGTATTTTCCGGCGGTCCCAATCGCGGCACTTGTTCTTTCGGGGCGCATTGAGGAGACTCGGAAGGTCGCAACTGATCTCGAAAGAGCCGAATTATTGGAAATGTTGGGAACAGAACCTTATCCTGGTTAAATGGTAATTATGCTAACGACCATCTTTTCCGAGTCGCCGATTGACCGGGGTGCAAATGACCAAGGAGTTCGACATGAAATTCCCCTGGCTGACGGGAGTCGGAATTCCTCTGCGAAACATATTGTTATTTATTATCAATGACTTTTAGAATATCGCGTCCGAATAAAAATCACCGGCATTTCGATACGGGTAACGTTTCCTCCAGGAAAAAGCGGTGGTGCATCCGACTGGCGCGCGGCGACTCCAGCGGGCGCCGAATGGGCCCGTTTGGAGCGGTGGCACTCGAACTACGATCACCGGATGATCCGGCGCCACCTCAAGGGCGCCGAAGGCGACGCGATCAACTCGACGCTCGCGGCCCGCGGGCTCAGCCCGAGTAAACCGCTCCGGGCCATCGGGGTCCGCATTTTTGTCCTCGTCCCCGAACGTCTGTATTCGATAATTCGCGAACTGAAAACGGCGATTCAATTCCCGCGAATGCGCTGGTCCGCCCTCGTCGCGGCGTGAAGGCGAATTATTCAGGGGCGACTCCTGACCTTCATGACACTCGTGACCGCCCCGATTAATTCAGCGTCGCCGCCACCCCGTAGTGGTCGGAGAGTCGGCCGTCGGCGGTTTCGCCCGCGATATCCACCACCTCGTCGAAGATGCGCTCGGCAGCGAAGGACGGATAGGCGACGCCGCTGAAGAGCACATGGTCGATCAGCACCGAGGTCGCGTCTCCTGTCAGGGGATTCTCGTTGCAGAACGTGCACTCGGGTGCAAGCTCGACAAAGGGAGCGCGCAGTCCCGCGGTGATGAGCGCATTGTAGGTATCGAGATACGTCGGCGTGTACCCCTCGCCCGATGGCCCGGCGTTGAAGTCGCCCATCACCACCGCCGTCTCGTCTCCGGCACGCGCGTCCACCTCGTCCACGATCGCCAGCGCCTGTTGCAGATTCTCGTCGGCGAAGCTGTCGTACTCGCCCAGGTAGGGCAGCGGCTCGACCTCGACGGACAAATGCGTGCAGAACAGGTGCACCGGCGCGGCGTCGACGGTGACCTTGGCGTAAAGCACGACGCGCGTGATGAGGAAGAACGACAGGTCAATCTTCTGCGCGTCCTCGAGTTCGTATTTCGACAGCAACATCACGCCATTCTCGCCGCTGTACTGGCGCGGCGGCGGGCCGGGATTCGTGCACACGTCCACGATGTCGTCGAGCGGTTTGTCGATATTCGCCGCGAGGCACGCGAAGCACCACTCACTGGGCAAGTTGGCCAATTCGGTGATGCAACTGAAAACCATGCAGTCGGTGAACTCGGCTCCGGATAGACCGTCGCAATTGGTCGCGGCGCAGTCCTGCACGTCGGTCAGGTCGGCGCAGGGAGCGGGCTCGTCGGGCATGGCGAGCCAGTCGTCGCCCGAGTCGTAGCGGTACTGATAGGGAAAGTTCGCCTCGGCGGCCGCGCCGATCGCCGCCACGTCCTCGTCGGTCCACACCTCTTGCAGGCAAAGCACGTCGGCGTCGTCATACGCGACCAACGCGTCGCCGATCAGGCTCACTCGTTCGTCGGCATACGACACATAGCCTTGCGCGAGCCCGGCGTTGAACGTCGCGGCGCTGATCGACGGCCCCGCGTCGTCGTCCATGTCGTCATCGGTCGCGTCGTCGTCCGCGGTATCGTCGTCCGCATCGTCGTCGGTCGTGTCACCGGCGTCGTCGTCATCATCGCCGCCGCAGCCGGAAAGCGCGAGCGCGAACAACAGCACCGCAAAGTATGCCCGCCACCACATCGTCGTCTCCTTGTCACGTTCCCGTCGATTTTACGCGCCGGGAGATGGAAAGGAAAGGAACGCATCCGGTACGCGGGACACGTCGCAATTCTGACGATGACGGCGAATCCGGCCGAATGACCGCGTCTTGTGCCCGGCGCGTCGCGTGCCGATAATGCGCCGTCGCCGACGAAGAGCGCGCCGGAGGAAACGCGTGGCCTGGTACAAACCGCTGCTGCTGCATCCGATCCTGAATCGATTCAATCTGCTGTTCGTGGGCGCGTGGGCGGTGTCGTGTTGGACGACGGACAGCCCGCTGCCGTTTTGGGTCGGCTTCGGTCTCGAATCCGCATACATCGCGACGCGGCTCGCGCTCGAGTATTCGGGCCGCCCGCTCTTTCAGCTTCGGTTTCTGAAGAAGGACGCCCGCGAGCGCTACTTCCGCCTCATCGACCGCGTCCACCAGATCCGCCGCGACTTCCAGAACGTCGGCGCGCTGGAATCGCTCCTCCAGGGCCAGCTCGCGCAGGTCGATCGCATGCTCGCCGTGTTCTTGGAATTGCTGATCCTGCGCAGCCGCATCGACGCCTACGTCAAGGACATCCGCGAGAACTACGACCAGAAGATCGCCGAGATCAAATCGAAGCTGCCGGGCGCCGAGGGCGAGATCCGCGGCATCCTGGAACAGAACCTGTCGATCTACGAGCAGCGCCGCGCCAAGTATTTCGAGGTGATGGACAAACGCGCGGTGATCGAGGGCCGCCTCGACACGATCGAGAACACGCTCAACCTGCTGGGCGACTACGCGATGGGCATGGCCAGCCCCGCCGCCGCGCAGGACCAGCTCGACCTGCTCGTCACGAACATCCAAGACGCGGAGAAATTCGTCACCGACGTCAAGGCCGCCGTGCCCATGTCCGGCTCGCTGCGCATGCGCGTGCGGGCCTGACGCGGCGGGGACGGGGCGGGCCGTGGCCGACCTCGTCACGCGGGCGTTCAAGGCGTCGTCCGTCGTCCCCGGTTTGCAGCACCTTCTTCTTTGGCTCTTCAACACGCACTTCATCGTCGGCTGCACCGGGGTGATCCTCGATGACGAGGGCCGCGCGCTGCTGTTCCATCACACCTACCGCACCAAGACCGCGTGGGGCACGCCCGGCGGTTGGATGCGCCGTGGCGAGTCGCCGGCGGTCGCGCTCGCGCGCGAGGTGCGCGAGGAGTCGGGCTTCGAGATCGAGGTTTTCGGGCCCCTGGCGGTCGAGACCGATCCCGGCTCGGTGCGCATGGAGATCATCTACGCCGCGCGCCACATCGGCGGCACGTTTTGCCCGTCGGGCGAGATCGACGAGGCCCGCTGGTTTGCGCCGGGCGACGCGCTGCCCGCGCGGATGAAGCGCTTGCAGCGCCGCGCGATCGAGGCCGCGTTCGCGATGCGCGCCGAAAACCGCTGGCCGGGGGTTCGCAATGTCTGACGAACGCACACCTCTCGGCTCCCTCGCGCCACCGGACCCGCCCGAGCCGCGCAAGACATGGCGCGGTACGCTGGTCATCGCCGTGGTCGTCGCCGCGTTCGGCGTGGTCATGACCTTTGTGCTCTTTCGCTGGTACGAGTTGCAGACGTTCTCCGAGGACCTGCGTTTCGAGGGTTATCACCGGTTCACGGGCACCATGCTGCCGCCGCTTCCCGTGGCGGGATCCGATTTGCTCAAGCCCCGCGTGCGCACCGAGGACGGCGAGGAACTGGTGCTGCCCGCCGTGCCGGATGTCCCCGAGGACCTCGGGGCCTCGCTCGCGTCGTGGCCCGAAACGGCGTGCGTGACCGGCCACGCGAGGCACCACAAAGGGTTCATGTCCGAACTGCTGGTCACGATCGAAGGGACGGACTATTTTTACGAGGGCGACGCGGGCTGGGTCGTGCGCCCGGCCACCGGACGGTAACGTCGCCCGCGTTCGTTCGACGGACCGTGACGATCGTCATGGCCGACGCACCGCGCGAGTGACACACCTCGTCGCACGCGCGAAGACATCGAACAAATCGATCCAAGGGGGGATGCGATGACGACGCACGCGAAAATGCTTTGGGCTTTGGGAGTTCTTGCATCGACGATGTTGCTGGTCGTGCTGGCGGCGGGCACGGCCCATGCGACGGTCGTGTCGAAGCCGGTCGAGTACAAGATCGGCAACGACGTCTTCGAGGGAACGATCGCCTTCGACGACAAAGCGGCGACACCGCGACCGGGCGTGCTCGTCGTCCACCAGTGGATGGGGCCGACCGACCACGAGTTCACCGTGGCGAATCATCTCGCGGCGCTCGGCTACGTGGCCTTCGTCGCCGACATCTACGGCAAGGGCGTGCGTCCGAAGAATCCTGACGAGGCCGGCGCTCAGGCGGGCAAGTTCAAGGACGACCGGGCTCTGCTGCGCGCGCGGGCGGCGGGGGCACTGGAAGCGATGAAGGCGCAGCCGCAGGTCGATCCCGCCAAGGTCGCGGTGATCGGATATTGCTTCGGCGGTATGGGCGCGCTGGAACTCGCGCGCGCGGGGGCGCCGCTGCTGGGTGTGGTGAGCTTCCACGGTACGCTGAACACGCCCTCGCCCGCTGACGCGAAGAACATCAAGGGCAAGGTGCTCGTGCTGCACGGCGAGGCCGACCCCTTTGTGAAGCCCGACGAGGTGGCGGCTTTCAAAAAAGAGATGGACGACGCGGGCGTGACCTACACCTTTGTCGGCTACCCCGGTGCGGTTCACGCCTTCACGCAAAAATCCGCAGGCTTCGATCCGACCAAGGGCGCGGCCTATAACGCGGGCGCCGACGTGAAGTCTTGGCAGGCGATGAAGGACTTTCTGGCGGCGGTTTTTCTGTAAGTCCGCCAAAACGGTTTCCGCGCGTTCCAAACTAGATTTTTTGGAATCCGCGAAAACTCGCGGACCACGGCCAAAATTTGCCCCACTTGATCGGGAGTGGCCGGGGGTCTATAAATATGCGGATTCGGGCGGCGGCGCGGCCAATCGCCCAACAGGAGGGACGAGAATGCAGTGGAATATTCGGATTTTGGCGGTGCTTGCGGCGCTGATGCTGGCGCTGCCCGCGGTTGCGTTCGCCCAGGACGACGACACGGCGGACGATGATGCGGACGACGACACGGATGACGATGCCGATGACGACGCGACGGACGACGACGCGGCGGATGACGACAGCGGCGGCGACGGATTCTCGGCGGTCATCGACTTCACCAATCCGCTGACGCTGACCGGCGGGCAACAGTACGACTTCGAGTTCACCGTCAGCAACACCACGTCGGCCGGCGCGGTCGACCAGTGGATCAACCTGATCGACCTTTACATGCCGAACGAGGAATACGTGATCGACGGCGCGAATATCGTCGCGCCCGACGCCATCCACTCCGGCGAGTGGACGTTCGAGCTGATTCCCGGCGACTCGACCGACGTGGGTGTCCGCTGGATGTTCACCTCGGGCGTCTCCTCCGCGGAATACGGCGACATCCAGGAAGGCGAGTCGCTGACCTTCGCGTTCCGCGCCACCACCGATGAAGACGCGACCGACGGTTTCGACTACAAGGTCGCGACGGAAGCCGGCCAGTTCGTCGACGGCACGGCGTGCATCGTGGACGGCTGCGACGAAGAGCCGGCGGACGACGATGCCGACGACGACGATGATGACGACGACGACGACGCGGACGACGACGACGATGATGATGACGACGACGACGACAGCGGCTGCGGCTGCTGATCGCGCGTAGCGATTCCGTCCACGACGCCGGCCTTCGGGCCGGCGTCTCGTGTTTGGCCCTCAACTCGATGAATTCCGCGACCCATGGAGCGCTCGAGGGAATATGTCTTGTTCTTTGGGCGCTTTGTATTCATGGTGAAATCTGGAAATCAGACCAGTCTAGCGGAGTTTTTCATGGGCTATCCGACCAAAGTCCAACTCATCAAGCGCAAGAAGATTGAGCACTGGTATCTCAATCTTCCTGCGGCGATCGCGCGGGCGATGGAATTCACCCGGGGCGAGACGGTTGAGTGGATCGTTGAGAGCAAGTCGGAACTGACACGACATCGACCGAACGCGCCTTGGCCCGCTTAAAAGAAATCGGCTCGTCGTTGATGGAACGGATCGAAGACCCGATCGCCGAAGGTTCCCGGCGCGCGGGCGTGCGAAGAGGGCCGAGCGTCTTCGCGGCCTGCCGATGTCGTCGATGCGCTTTCCGGGACGGCAGAGGGTCGCCGGCGGGTCGTGCATGTCGGGGATTCAGGTTTCGGACTGGGGTGCGGTAGGTCGTCTGTTCGCGCGGCGACGCGAGAAGCTGGTTCCGATCGATTCGGCGACAGACACCTTCTCGAGGGCGAGCAAAACCGGTTCATCGCGCGCGATCGATTCAATGCGCGTCGCTTTCCATCGCGGCGTCGAGATCCGCGATTCGCTTCGCAACCTGTTCACCCCGACTTCGGGACGCGCCGAGCGCCTTATCCCATGCGGCGGCGTCGTGCGATCCGGCCGCGCGCGCGACGGCCAGTTGCATAAGATCGTCGAGTTCGTCCACCCACTTCGCGAGATCGGCGCCCGCGGCGGGCGCGTAGATCAGCCGCCCCGGGGTCGCGCCGCGCAGTCGGTCGCGTTCTCGCGCAAATCGTTTCCAGGTTTCGGGCAGTGCCGCGGCATCGGCACGCGCCAGATCCTCCAGATCTCGCGCCAGCGCCTTTTCCCAAGCGCGAAGATCGGCGATGACGGCCTTGTGCGCGGCGGCGCGCTCGGCGGGCGTGCCGATCGCAGTCTTTCGACGCACCACGATCTCGGGCCCCGCTTCGGTCTTGCGGATCTCGACGCCCGGGTGCTCGGGGATCTTCGCGAAGGCATCGGCCAGCGCGGGATTGAGGGCCGGCGTGAGCACGGCCCGCGCGTGATAGACGAAGGGCTCGGTGAATGGGAGCGTGAGCGCGAAACGACCGTCAAAGACCGGCGCGGCCTCGCCCCACAGGGCATCGAGCCGCCCTGGATCGCCGACCACGTCGAGATAGACCCACGTGCCGTCGGGCACGGGCGCGCGACCTGTAAGCACCAACCGACCCGAGGCGGTTTGCACGAGATCAAGATCAAAACGCGATGGCGCGGGGGCGAGGTCGCCGGCGCACGACGCGATCGTGAAAAGCGCGAGCAGGACGAGCGCGAGACCGAAAGCGCGAATCGGATTTTCCGTCCGACGCATGATTTTCACGGCCATCCCCCGCGCGGGTCGGCGAACGGGCTACTGAACGGCGATGTTCGGATAGATTCCCTGGACGAGATTGGCCGAGACCCACCCGAATTCGTATCCGGTGAGCGGGCCGACGACGTAGTCGTCCAGCGTGCTCGGCCGCTCGATGGTGAATTCCTCGACCGAGCGATAACCCGCCGCGATTTCGGCCTGCGGTTGCGGGAAGGGCGGCTGCTGCTGCGGGCTCGCCAAACCCTCGGGGTTTTTCGGAAACCCCTTGGCGGTCAGCTTGAGCGAAGCGCCCATCGCCCGCGCCATATAGTGAGCGGCGGCGGCGACGTAGTAATCGTTTGACCACTTCAGGTTCGACACGGGGATCTGCACGTAGGCATAGCCGAACTGCGCGCTGCCCAGATCCTCGATGAAGTCGCGGTCGTGTCCCGTGTCGTCAACGAGCTCCACGAGCAGCACCACATCGGCGTCCAGGCGGTCCGTCAGGTTGCTCTGCTCGATCAAATCCTTGAAGTAGCCCCAGTAGGCGGCCTTCATCTCCAGGCCCTTGTACGACTTGTCGCCGGCGGGCGCGGCGGGGGGCGGACCGATCTTGATCGTGTAGAAGCCGTAGGACGTCAGCTCGAACGGCGAATCGGAATCCGCCGTGATCCTCTGGTATTCCTTGTTGAACCAGTCGGCCAGGTCGGCGATCGTGTGCGCGTCGCCGGTCTGATAGCCCGGTTCGGTCGGCGAGCGCATCATGTTCTTGGTGAAGAACGTGCTCTGCGCCTCGTTGGGCTTTTGCGACACGTAGATGACCGCGACGTGCGTGTCGAAGGACGAGATGTAGAATTTCCACATCCGGATGAGCGGCGCCGAAAAGAACGCGGCCACGAAGAGGCCCGCGACCACGGCCAGCGCGACGCCCACCAAGCGCAGCGTCCGCTTCTGCTTGAAGATCTCGTAGTGCTCGGGGCAGTAGAACCGGCCCTTGCTGTTGCGCAGGCACATCTCGCAGATGTTGATCTCGCACGTTTTGCAACGCGCTCGCGCGCGACGGTGGGGGTGCGTATCGCAGTAACGATAGACCTGCCCGAGGGGAAGCGCCTCGGCAATGCACCCGGCCGCGGAAAGCTTCTCGGCCAGCAGTTCGGCCGCTTCGACCGGCGCGGACGGAAGGATGTCCACCGGCGCCGATTCGGCCAGTTCGGTCGCCTCGTCGAAGCTGACGTCGAGCAGCTCGGCGATCTTCTTGACCGCCTCGTAACGGACATCCTCGCTGTCGAACCCGATCAGGGTGACTTTCGCGCGTTCGATGCCGGGATCTTTGGGATCGATCTTGGCCAAGGCCACGCCCCGATGTCAGTTGGAATCAACCCGTTAACACAAGCGCCCGCGTCGCGCAACGCAAACGTGACGCACGGGCCTGCGTCACCGGACCGGGTATTGGTCTTTTCCTTTTTTTTTCGCCGTGCTATTGTAGATTAGCATCTACACAGCAGTAGGAGGACATTCCCATGAGCACCACGGAGTCGTTGCGGATGCGTCGGGAAGCCATTCTTG
>CAZPJD010000180.1:0-4247 GCA_964586775.1 uncultured bacterium
CGGAGGGGACGCCGGTCTTCGTCAAAACCGAAACCCGCGAGACGCACTTCCATCCCGACGAGCCGAGCCCGGACAACGCGCCGCGCCGGATCGCGTACCTGTACTCTGACGGGCTGGGCCGCGAGGTGCAGACGAAGATCCAGGCGGAGCCGGGGCCGGTGCCGGGCGTGACGGGGACGGTCGATCCGCGCTGGGTCGGCAGCGGCTGGACGATTTACAACAACAAGGGCCTGCCCGTCCGCAAATACGAGCCGTTTTTTTCGGCGACGCCCGACTTCGAGTTTGCGCGGGAAGAAGGCGTCAGCCCGATCGTGTTTTACGATCCGCTGGGCCGCGCGGTGGGGACGCTGCATCCGGACCACACATATGAAAAGATCGTCTTCGACCCGTGGAAGCAGCGCACATTCGATCGCAACGACACGGTGCTGACCGACGCGATCGAGGATGCGGACCTCGGCGCGTTTTTCTCGCGGCTCGACGAGGGGGCGTACGCGCCGTCGTGGCACGACACGTTTTCCGTGGGCACGTCCGCGCAGCAGGACGCGGCGACGAAGGCGGCGGATCACGCCGACACGCCGACGACGACGTGGTTCGACGCGCTGGGCCGCGCGTTTTTGTCCGCGGCGCACAACGGCTTCGATGGGAGCACGCCGATTCTCTATTACACGCGCACGGTTCTGGACATCGAGGGCAACGCGCTCTCGGTCACCGACGCGCGCGGCGTCGTCGTGATGACGACCGCGTACGACGTGGCGGGCCGGCCGATGCGCACGGTTTCGCCCGACGCGGGGACGCGCGTGCTCTTCGCCGATGTGCACGGGAAATCGATGTATACTTGGGACTCGCGCGACCAGAGATTTCGCATCGATTACGACGAGGTGCGTCGCCTGATCGGGACGTGGCTGAAGATCGGCGCGGGCGCGGAAAAGCTGGTGACGCAGACGATCTTTGGCGATTCGGATCACGCCGACGCGCCTGCGAATCCCGCGATTTTCAACCTTCGCGGGCGCGTGTATATTGCGCGGGACGGTTCCGGCGAGACGACGTTCGGCGCGTACGACTTCAAGGGCAATCCCCTGAGCGAGACGCGGCAATTGGCCGTCGACTTTAAGAGCGTGCTCGACTGGTCGGGGACGGTGGATTTGGAGAGCGAGTCTTTCACGACGACGAATGCGTACGACGCGCTGAATCGGGTCACGTCGCACACGACGCCGGACGCGAGCGAGACGCTGCCCGCGTACAACGAGGCGGGGCTGCTCGAGTCCGTCTCGGTGAAGCTGCGCGGTGACGCGAGTGCGACGCCGTTCGTCACGAACATCGACTACAACGCGCGCGGGCAGCGGACGCGGATCGAATACGCAAACGGGACCACCACCGAATACGCGTACGATGCCGCGACGTTTCGCCTGACCAACCTGACGACGACGCGCACCTCGCCCGCCGCGACGCTCCAGGATCTGACGTACACGTACGACCCCGTCGGCAACATCACGCGCGTGTCCGACGCGGCGACGACGACGGTGTTCTTCGACAACGCGCCGGTGAGCGGCGACGGCGATTACACGTACGACGCGCCCTACCGCCTCATCGAGGCGCATGGCCGCGAGCACCCGGGGCAACAGCAGCCGCAGGCGCATCCCGCGGACTGGCCGCTCTACGGCGTCCCGCATCCGAACGACACGAACGCGCTCATCAACTACACGGAAACCTACGCGTACGACGCGGCGGGCAACATCACGCAGACCGCGCACTCGGCGACCGGTAACGCGTGGACGCAGGACTACGAGTACGCGGCGAACTCGAATCGGCTCGCGAGCACAACCATCGGCCAGGACACGCTGGAGTACGATCACGACGCGCACGGCAACATGGCGCTGCCGCATCTGACGGTGCAGGCGTGGGACCCGTTCGACCGGCTGCAAAAGACGTCGACGCAGTCCGTCGGCAGCGGCACGCCGGAGACGACGTACTACGTGTACGACGCGAGCGGCGGGCGCGTTCGGAAGGTGACGGAAAATTTTGCGATCGAGGGCAACACGCCGACGCGCAAGTGCGAGCAGCTGTACCTCGGAGGCTTCGAGATTTGGCGCGAGTACGACGCGGGCGACCTCGATCTGGAGCGCGAGTCGCTCCACGTGATGGACCCTTCGACGAGCTCAGGGCGAATCGCCCTAGTCGAAACAAAAACCGTTGACGAAGGCGACCCGGTGACGACGCCGACGCCGTTGCAGCGCTACCAGCTTTCGAATCACCTCGGTTCGGCGTGCGTGGAAGCGGACGACAGCGGCGCGGTGATCAGCTTCGAGGAGTACTACCCCTTCGGCGGAACGAGCTTCCACTCGGCGACGACGAGCATTCCCAAGCGCTACCGCTACACGGGTAAAGAGCGCGACGACGAGACGGGGCTCTACTATTACGGCGCGCGCTACTACGCGCCGTGGCTGGGACGGTGGACGGCGGCGGATCCGGCGGGGTTCGTCGATGGGCCGAATCGATTTGCGTATGTGAAAGACAACCCGATACGGTTCAACGATCCGACGGGGAATCGCAGCGACGAAGCGATAGCGATGAAAATCGAAAATCCGGTGATCCAGCAGACGCCGCGTGAGCGGGAGTTTGCGGCCGGAGTGACCGGACGACTGGCCGAGGTCGGGAAAGAGACGTTAACGCGCGCCGCGACGTCCAGCCTGACGATATCGGCAGGGGTTTATCTCGCGGCCCGGGATACCGTCCGGACGTATCAGGCGATCAAGGAGGCGGCACCCAAGTACGGCGGCGGCGTGAAGGGTGCCGCACTTGCGACGAACGAGACGCTGAACCCGGCCGCGTCGGCGGTGGCCGCTGGGTTCGCGGCGAAGGACGCCGCGAGAAGTGGAGACGCCCGGGCCACCGGAGCCCACGCCGTGGATGTCGCTCTTGGCGTCGCAGGAACGGCAGGCTGGGCGACGCTTGGGGCAAAGGTGTTAGGGCCAAGCGTGTCCCGTGCGCTCGGTTCAAAGGCCCCTCCATCAAAATTCGATACTGCCGAGAGCGAAAGAACGACAAAATCACCCGAGGCCTCGGAAACCGATCAAAAAGGTCTCGGGCCGGAACAGCCGAAGATTAATGATGTAAAATCTTCGGGATTGGCTTCGAAGAATACGGTCGGCTGGCAAGTGGGAGAGGACATTTGGAAAAAAACCGCGAAGGGAACAGACCCAAGTTGGAGCACTGTTCGTGCTCGGTTTTGGAAGAATGAGGCGGCAGCGGAAGGAGCGGCCGAGCGGTACAGCGGTTACAGCCCCGATAATCTCGAACGAATGCAGAAAGGGTTGGCACCTCGAAGATTCAATTTAAAAAAGGGCGACTGGGAGTCAATGGATTTGAGTCACGAGCCGATTACGGCGCGCCAGGGAGGAAGGCAAATTGTTCCTCGGTGGCCACAGGAACATGCAGAAGTCGACCCACGACGGCGACCGGGATACTGATGAAATACTTTAGCAATATTTTTGCCGAAAGACGAGCGGATGTAATCGAGTTTGAAAATCGCAATATATACGGCATATTTCGTCGCTTAATTCATTCAGGAGATAGTTTTCGCTTGAAATGGAAGTCATCTAGAAAAGAACCAGTACAAGGCATTCGCTTGGAAATTCAAAAAGGGACATTTTTCATAGCTAAGCAAAATGTCAAAAGTGTAGTTCTTTGGCGCGACACGGCACCAAATGAGGAAATCGTCCAATGCAAATGTGGAAAGAAGGGTGGTGAACTTAGAATCTGGAACTGTTGGCGTGACGTCATTGCCGGACACAATGTCACGCAAGCTTGGGGCGGTAACGCGGGGATGCTCATCGAAGAACCATCGCCGGGACATATGATATTTCGCTGCAACAGCCGCTTGGAAATCACTTTCGAAGATCTCATATTTGAATTGCAGTTCGAGAGTGGGGCCTGAGTGAATGTCGAAAGAAATCGGCAATTCCCACGACTCGCACGGGAACATGTCCCTGCCGCATCTGACGGTGCAGGCGTGGGATCCGTTCGACCGGCTGCGAAAGACGTCGACGCAGTCCGTCGGCAGCGGCACGCCGGAGACGACGTACTACGTCTACGATTCCAGCGGCCAACGCGTCCGCAAGGTGACGGAAAACTACGCGGCGGAAAACGAAACGCCGACGCGCAAGTGCGAGCGGATCTACCTCGGTGGCTTCGAGATCCGGCGCGAATACGACGCGGGCGACCTCGACCTGGAGCGCGAGTCGCTCCAC
>CAZPJD010000181.1:0-2714 GCA_964586775.1 uncultured bacterium
TACTACTGCGAGACCCTCGAGCATCTGGACCATATGCTCGAGTATCTGTTTTCCAACCGGATCATCCCCGGGCACGGACTGGACTACAACCTTTACGCCCTCGTCGAGGGCGCGCTCGCGAATCCGCCGAACCTGACGTTCATGAACTTCTGGGCGTATCGCGCGTACGAAGACGTGCTCGGTCGCGACCTGGGCGGTCTCTACGACGCGGGGGGCGCGATCGTGGACGCGCTGCTGGAACTCGGCGCGATCCTCCAGCTCGTCGATCTATCGCAGTCGCTTTTCGAGCCGGCTCACAGCGGGCTCACGGGTCTGAATCAATACATGTTCACCTTGTGGGTGTCGGACCTGAGCGCCGGGCAGTGGCAATTCGTGTACCCGCCCGAGGTGCTCGTCGAGCATCCCGAAAGATACGGCCTCTGGCGACGCGTCATCTCTCTTTTCGTACGCAAATACGGCATCGCCGGAAACGCGGTTTATCGAGCTGTGCTCGATGACATGATGGCCGCGCAAACGAGTCCGGCCGCCGAGGACGAAATCTCCTGGTCGTGGCGTCCGGACGTCGTTCATATCGAACCGGCGGGGCCGCTCGAAGGATGGCTGCTGCCATTCACCGCCGCCGCCAGAGCCGCGACGGATCGGGAGGCCATCGCCACCCGGCTGCGCTATCGATACGGCGAGCTCGTGGAATCGGGCGTCGTCGATTTCGCCGATACGGACCTGCCCCACGGGGATTGATCGCATCGTTGGGATGCGAGGCGTTCGTTGCGCGCGCCGGCTCGGATATCTAGAATCGAAACGCGGATTCATTTCATCCAGCCGACGGGAGCGCAATTTGGCTCGGCACATCGTCGTCACCGGCGCGGCGGGCGCGATCGGCGGCGCGACCGCGCGCGAGTTCCGGCGCGTTTGGCCGGACGCGCGGCTCACATTGGTCGATCGCGACCACGACGGTCTCGCGCGCTGCGCGGCGGAGTGCGGTGGCGACGTTCGCACGCGCGAATGGGATCTCGCCAATTACGAATCCCTGCCCGAGCGCTGGGGCGAACTCGTGCGCGACGACGGCGATGCGGACGTGCTCGTCAACTGCGCCGGTTTCATGGAGTTGCGCCATTTCGCCACCACGCCGTGGGAGCTGGGCGAGCGGCTGTTGCGTGTCGACCTGATCACGCCGCTGCGCCTCATGCACCTCGCGGCCCCTGCGATGATCGCGCGACGCGAAGGGTGCGTGGTGAATGTCAGTAGCATGGCCGGGCGTGTGCCGATGCGCGGGTGCGCGTTTTACGGCGCGGCGAAGGCGGGGCTCGCGCTCGCATCCGAAAACGCCGCGCTCGATCTGGCGACGCACGGCGTTCGCGTGGTGACAGTGTTCCCCGGCCCGGTCCGCACGGCGCTCGAACAGCGGGCCCGCGCGCAGGTTCGCAACACCTTCGGCGCGCGGCTGATTCCCACGGGCGATCCCGCGCGTCTGGCGCGGCGGATCGTCGCGGCATGTTTGCGTGGACGCACGCGGATCGTGTACCCCGCGGTGTACGTGTTCGGGGATCGATTCAATCGGATCGGCGCGGCGGTCACGTCGGCTTTCAGTCCGGCGCCGCTGGAGTAGCGCGGGGAGATCAAAATGGTCCAGGTGGACGTGTTTTGGGGATACGGCTGGGGTGCGAGCCTCGCGGTCGCGGCTGGCCGGCAGCTCGCGAAAACACCAAAGCCCTACGAGACGCGATATCACGCGAGCACGATCCTGTTTCTCGCCCTGTCGTGGGCACCGACGGGCCTGTTGCTGCTCATCCGGCACCCGAGCTGGGAGACGATGCAGGTCGCGAGGGACTTCGCGCACATTCCCGCCTGGCTCACGCTGGCCTTCGGCATCACCAATATCACGCAGGGCCTGCTGGGGTTTTGGGTCGGGCAACGGCTGATGGCGCGGGGGCGTTATTACGCCGCGCAGCTCAACTGGATCGTCGGCTACAGCGGGATGTTCTTCATCCTGCTCTACGGCTGGGACGGGCTCGGCTACGACCGATTCCTCTACGACCGCGACATGCTGCCGGGTAGCCCGGCGTGGACGGCGGGCGTCGGCACGTCGGCGGGCGTGATCCCCGCGATCATCGCGTTTCTGACGAGCAGCGTGGCGGTGACGCTCTACATCGACGGATTATGGCTGCTGCCGCCGTTCGCCCTGCTCTTCGACCGCTGGCATCGCGAGGGCGCACGGCTGGCGGGGATCGCCGAGGCGGGTCGCGGCGCGACGCTCGCGGGCTATCTCTTCGGCGTCTTTGGGGTGGGCTTCGCCGCGGCGGCCGTGTGCGCGCTCGTCACGCGGGGGGTCGCCTACGCGCTCGGCGTGCCCGACCACGTCACGCGCGCGCTCGGCGGACCGCCCGCGACCGGCATGCACGTGCTCGCCTACTTCGTGGGGTTGCCGGTGGGACTCGCGATCGTGTGGTTCGCGTGGCTGCGTCCCGGGATGCCGGGGCACCGGCTGCTCAAGCCGATCTGGCTGACGCCGGATCGCATCAAATGACGTCCGCCGAGCGCACCGTCCACTTCATCAGGGCGGAATCGGACCTCAAATCCGCCTGCCGCCGGTTGCTGCGCGCGATTCACGGCGACGCAAAGCCGTGGGCGTCGGCGCGCGAGGTGCTCGTCAAACCGAACGCGGTGAACTTCGAGCCGCACGTGTACGTGGCCCCTGCGCTCATCGGCGCGTTGGT
>CAZPJD010000182.1:0-44075 GCA_964586775.1 uncultured bacterium
TGTCCTGACTGCCCACACCGCGCGCTCATCGGACAACGCGGAGTCTCCAACGCGGGGGTGCGAAGCGTCGTCCCGGTCAAACGCCCCCCCCTGCTTCATGCGCCGGCCAGGCGCGACCGTGGCTCGCGGTGACGGTCCCGCCGCGGATTTTCATGTTGCCGGGTGAATCGAAAGCTTCATGAAGACCTGTCCCCGAAAAATCAGTCGTAGGTCTCGCGGTCGCCGCCGATGCCCACGAGCACGTAGGGACCCGTCATGTGGAACTCGGGGCCGCCCGAGACGTTGAACGCGCCGCTGCGCCAGTCGGCGGCGGGCGGCGTCCACATGTATCCACCGCGTGCGGCGAGCACGAAGTGCTCCTGCCGCCCCTTGCGATTGAAGGTCGGGATCGTCACATCCGCGACGACGCCCGCGTCGAGGAGGAAGTTGTGCGCCGTCATGTTCAGCACGCGCCGCGTGGAGGTGTGCGCGACCTCGACCGAATTGCCGCCTTTTTCGGTATGCGACATCTGGAGCCATCCGTAGCCGATGCCGATCATCGGGTAGCAGTTGAAAACGGTGGGCGGCACCATGTTGAACCCGACGTGGCCAATGATCGCGCCGCCCATCATCGCCGACTCGAAACGCGTCGAACTGTCCGTCTCGCGGATGAAAAACGGCACCATGAAATCGCTGCGGATGTTGCCCCGGCGGTAGTGCGACTCGAAGCCGACCGTCGTGAAATTGCCGTCGAACTCCGGGTAGCCCCATTTTTTCAGCGTTGCGTTGATCCGATCGAAATCGAAGAACACGCCGCCCACCTGTACCAACATGCCCGCGAAATGCGTCTCGCGTTCGTCGTCGAGGCCGTTGTCGTAAGGGTTCGCGCCGTCGTCGCGTCCGCCCTCGTCCTGGGCAAGTGAAAGGCCAGTCGTCGTGAGCACAATCAGGAAGGCGAACAGTGCGCGGCGAAGCGTCATGGCGGTCCCCCGTGGGAGTTTCGGCGATCTTCCCGAAACGCCGGACGCGGCGCAAGGGCGGGCCGCTTCCCGCCGCCGATTCGCCGGTGTAGAGTCGGCGCATTCGGGAGGCAGCGATGTCGAAGGACAATTGGCCGTTTTTCTGGGGCATGCTCGCGCTGGCGGTGGGGATCTCGCTTGCGGGGCGGTTCCTGTCGAACACCGTGCGCGACCTCAAGAGCGGCGAAGAGGTCATCAGCTCGACCGGATCGGCAACGAAACCGATCCAGTCCGACTTCATGGTCTGGCGCGGTCGGCTCTCCGCCACCGGCGCGACCTCGCAGGCGGCCTTCCCCGAGATCAAACGCCACATCGAGCGGCTCAAGGGTTACTTCCAGAAGGAAGGCATCAAGCCCGAGGAACTCGTCTTCCCGCCCATCGCCACCTCGCCGATGTATCAGACGCGCGTGCTGGAGGGCGACCAGACGATCAACGAGATCGTCGGCTACGAGCTGTCGCAGGGCTTCGAGATCCAGTCGAACGACGTCGCGCGCGTCACCGCCGTCTCGCGCAAGGTCACCGATCTGATCGAAGAGGGCGTGCCTCTCGAGTCCTACGCGCCCGAATACTATTTCACCAAGCTCGCCGAGATGCGCATCGAGATGCTCGGCGTCGCCACCGACGACGCCAAGGTCCGCGCCGAGAAGATGGCCGAGTCCGCAGGCGGCAAGGTCGGGGTGCTGCGTTCCATCAGTTCGGGCGTGTTCCAGGTGACGCCGCGCTACTCCACCGACGTGTCGGGCTACGGCATGAACGACACGACGTCGCTGGAGAAGGACATCACCGCCGTCGTCAAGGCGACCTTCGCCGTCGAGCACTAAGCTGCCGCGTTCCCGGCGCGTCGTCGATACTCGCGCGAATCACTCCCCCGTGTAGGCCGCGTAGTTGCAGTGGCCCTCGCCCGAGTGGCCCGTGGTGCGCAGCGCGTCGATAAACGTCAGGTAGTCGTCGCCCGACAGGCCGTTGGCGAGCTGCGTCTGATCGATGTCCACGACGCCGCCCTCGGCCAGCGCCGCGATGGGACCGAAGCCGAGTGCGCCGTCGTTCACGCTGCCCTCTTCGCCCAGCGTCGATTCGTCGCCGAAGATGTGGTCGGAGTGGAAGGTGATTTCCACGGTGCCCGTGCCGCCGTCCGACACCACGCCGGCGTATTCGTCGTCGACCTCTTGGTGGCACGCCGAGAACACCATCTGCTCGTCCAGGCGAATCGTGAAGGGCAGCGTTTGGGTATCCTTCGACGCGCTGCCGATCATGACGATCGAATGCCCGGCATAGTCGCCTTCGGTCGTGTGGATGACCTCGAAGTTGGCGTAGTTGTAATTGCCCGCGGGGGCGTCCGCCACCGAGGTGATGAGCGCGCGGTCGTCGCCCGCCGCCAAGTCCATCCAGAACGCGCCCGTCGCAGCCATGTGCGCCGAGCTCTCGGGGATGTCGTTGTGCGGATGTCCGGCGTGTTTGGCGGGGAACGACAGCTCCGCCTGGGCTTCCGCCACCTGGATGCCGGTGAGACCGACGTAGTTCACGTAGAAGTGATCGAAGGCGACCTGCCAGCCGTCCATCGTGACGAAGCCGTCGCGGATGAACTCCTCGCCGTTCGCGTAGAACTCCAGTGTGCCCGAACCCGCGTCGCCGGAGTCGTCGTCGTCATCGTCATCGCCGCCGCACGCGGGAATCGCAATCGCCGCGCCCAGAAACGATAGCACAAGCATCAGATGGAACATCGATCGGATCGTCATTTCGTCCTCCGTTACCGACCTGCTTGAAATCGGGGACATGCAGCGCGAAGCGATGCGTGTCCCCGGCTCGCTCGCCACCCCTCTCCCATTTGATGGGAGAGGGGACGGGGGGAGGGCCTAAAACCTCGCCGTCACGGTGGCCCGCGCGAAAAACGGCGTGCCCGCCGTGTAGTGGATGCCGTTCACCGTCGCGCCGTTCGGCTCGGGGCGCGTCTCGTAGCTAAACACCGCGTCCTCCCACTCGATGTCGAACACGTTGTCGATCGCCAGCTCCGCGCCCCACGACTTCGCGTCGTAGCCGACGACGACGTCCGTCACGTAGTAGGGATCCGCGAAATCGCCCTGATCTAGCTCGCGCTCGCCCATGTAGCGCCCGCGAATCATCCCGCGCCAACCGGCGAGGTCCGACACGCCGATCCCGTTCGTCATCAAGAAGATCGGCCCGTTGGGGATGCGCTCGCCGGTGTCCGCGAAGCGCGCGTCCACATACGCCGCGTCGGTCGCGAGATACAGCGGTTTCCAAGGCGACAGACGCACCTCGCCATCCACGCCGCGCCGCTCGGTCTCGGCCTTGGTGGACGTGATGCCCGTCTGCGGATCGAAGACCAGGTCGGTCTCCTTGTTCGCGAACCAGCCCGATCCCGCGATGGTGAAGCGATCGCCCCACGCCCACACCCGCGTGCCGACCTCGCCGCCGCGCACTTTCGGAATCGTCGGTTCGGGGTCGTTCGCCATCTGCAAGGTCGTGTTCGAGAAGAATCCCTCGCCGTAGTTGAGGTAGATGTTCCAGTCGGGCACGGGCGCGAAGATCGTCGACACCTTCGGGCTCACGATCGACGCCGTCTCGTTCCAATCGCGCGCCACGTCTTGGCGCGTGTCGGCCAGATTCGTGTAGATGTTGAAGAAGCGCTCGTCCTGCGTGCCGTCGCCCGCGTAGGCGATGGCGTCGAAGCGCGCGCCGGGCACGACGGTAAACCACCTGGCGAGCCGCGCTTCTTCTTTCACCCACACGCCGAGCGCGTTCTCCGTGAACTGCAGGTCGTTGATGACGTTGAAACGCTCGCGCGCGGTCGTGTTCGCGAGCACCTGATCGACCGTGTCGAATCGCCACTGCGCGCCGGCGCTGGAGACAAAGCTCAGCGACCCCGCCTTGTCCTCGCGCGCGTAACGCAGGTTCACGCCCGCCGCGTCGCGATTGTCGCGCATCTCCTGCTGGTCGCCGCGCGTGGGATTGAGCAGATAGAACGTGTAGTTCGAGAATATCGCGCTGCGCTTGTCATCGAACCAGCCCTGCGCGCGCACGCTCTGATTGCCCGCGTCGTGATCGAGCGTCGCGCTCACAAGGTGGCGGTTGCTGGTCACCCGGTCGGAAGAATCCATGCCGTCGAAGCGCCCGATGCGCCCGTCCTCCACCCATTTCGCGGGGATCACGTCGGCGGCGGCGCTGCGTTGGCCGTAGTGCGCGCTGGTGAGGTTGAGCGTGGTCGACCCCAGCAGCCACGTGTGCGACCCGAAGCCGCGCGCCGCGTCGGCGAAACCGGGATCGGTATAGCCCTCGGTGTGGTCGGTCTCGGCGGCGACGCTGGCGATATAGGGTTCCGCCGCGACGCCGCCCCCGGCGTACACACGCGCCGTGCCGAACATGCCCGCGGTCGTCGAAATCTCGCGGTGCTCGCTCGACCGGCGCGGCACGAAGACCACCGCGCCCGCCGTAGCGAAGTTGCCGAACTCGGGATCGTAGGGCCCCTTGACGATGCGCATCGCCGCAACGGTTTCGGGAATCAGGAAGTGCAGGTCGAGATAGCCGTGGCCGTGCACCTGCGAGGGCTCGTTGAGCGGCACACCGTCGTAATACGCGGCGAGATCCTGCCCGTGCTCGGCGTCGAAGCCGCGCAGGAAATACTGATATGCCTTCGCGCCGCCGGTGTGCTGCGACACGTGAATGCCGGGCACGAGACGCACCAGGTCGCTCGGGTTCGCGTGGGGAAAGCTGCGGAAGTCGCGGTCGCGCACCGCGTAGTCGCCCGCCGCGGACATCGCGCGCCGCGCGCGGACCTCGACCTCTTCCAGCGCGCCGTCGGGCACATCCGGCTCGGCGATGGCGTTCTCGGTGGTGGGCGGCGGCGTGCGGTCGCTGTCTTCCACCACCTCGCCGGCCACCACGCGCACGCGATGCTCGGGAAAGCCGTCGCGGTCACGGTCGTCGAGCACGGTGATCGACGAGCGCGACGCCTCGAAATATGTCCAGCGGTCGAAACGCCCGTCCAGATCCGTGTCCTGCTCGATCAGCGTCAACGAGCCCGCGTAGCCGTGATACGCCGCGTCGTAGAGCCCGTCGTGATTGGTGTCCACGCGCTGGCGCACGACGCTGCCGTCGCGATACTCCTCGTCGGTGTCCACGCGGCCGTCGAAATCGCCGTCCATCTCGCCGCGAAACGGCTTGCCGGACGCGGGCTCGACGAAGAGCCAGTAGTCGAGCCGCCCGTCGCCGTTCAGGTCGCGCTCCTGCCGTGCGAGCCGCCCCGCGTCGTAGCGGTTCCACAGGTCGGGCACGCCGTCGGCGTTCGTATCCTCTTCGACCGTCAGCAGCCGCCCCGCGCCGTCGAACGTGACCTTGGCGCCGCTCGCGGGATTCGACGGATCGCCGACGAGCCCCGGCGCGACGCCGCCGTGGGCGGTCGCGAGACCCGGTGTCGCGAGAATCAGGAGACCCAGAAGCAGCGCCGATCGGATTCGCATGGCATCCCACTAAAAGCATACGTTTCGTACAAAAATATTACTGGCCGCACAAGACCAATAGGGTAAAATAGAAAAATATGGGGCGGAAGGCACGAATGCGACCGATCGTAGCCGCGAAGCCTTGTTGACGTGAGTCGCGATTTAGACTATGTCTAACAACATGCACCGCGTGATCGAAGACCTGCGCAGTCGCGGAATCGCGCCGACACCCCAGCGGATCGCCGTGGCCGAGTTCGTGCTGCGAACGCACGAGCACCCCACGGCCGACGCCGTGTGGGATCGCGTGCGCGAGCGCATGCCCACGGTGTCGCGGGCGACGGTCTACAACACGCTCAATCTGTTCGTCGAAAAGGGCCTGCTGCGCACGCAGGTGCTCAAAGAAGGCACGGTCGTCTTCGATCCGCACGTCGAGCGGCATCACCATTTCGTCGACGAAAAGACGGGCGAGATCGTGGACATTCCGTGGAGCGCGCTGCGCGTCGCGGGGGCGAACGCGCTGGACGGTTTCGGCATTCGTGATTTTCAGGTCGTGCTCAGAGGCACGCGCCGCAAGCGCTAGGGGAGTTTTTTTCGACGGATTCTGGACGAAGTCCAATAATGGACGACGTATAACCCTTGGGGAAGAAGGAGATCGACATGGCACCTGACGACAAGGACCGCAAGACGCTCACCACCGCGGCGGGAATCCCCGTCGCCGACAACCAGAACGCGCTGACGGCCGGGCCGCGCGGGCCCGTGCTGGCGCAGGACTGGCAACTGTTCGAGAAGCACGCCCACTTCAACCGCGAGCGCATCCCCGAGCGCGTCGTGCACGCCAAGGGCTCGGGCGCTTACGGCACGCTGACCGTCACGAACGACATCACGCGCTACACCCGGGCGTCGCTGTTCGCGAAGGTCGGCAAGACCACGCCGTGCTTCCTGCGTTTCTCGACCGTCGCCGGTGAAAAGGGCGCGGCCGACGCCGAGCGAGACGTGCGTGGCTTCGCGCTGAAGTTCTACACCGACGAGGGCAACTGGGATCTCGTCGGCAACAACACGCCGGTCTTCTTCATCCGCGATCCCTACAAGTTCCCGGATTTCATCCACACGCAAAAGCGCGATCCGCGCACGAATCTGCGCAGCGCCACCGCGATGTGGGATTTCTGGTCGCTCTCGCCCGAGAGCCTGCACCAGATCACGATCCTGTTTTCCGATCGCGGCCTGCCGCGCAGCTACCGCCACGTCAACGGCTACGGCAGCCACACCTACAGCCTCGTCAACGCGGCGGGCGAGCGGGTCTGGGTGAAGTTCCACTTCAAGACCGCGCAGAAGATCCAGTGCGTGACCGAAGAGGAAGCCGAGAAGATGATCGGCGCCGACCGCGAGACGCACCAGCGCGACCTGTTCGACGCGATCGAGCGCGGAGAGTTCCCGCGCTGGAACATGAAGATCCAAGTGATGACCGAGGCCCAAGCCGAGAAGACCTCGTACAACCCGTTTGATCTGACCAAGGTCTGGCCGCACGCCGAGTTCCCGCTCATCGACGTGGGCGTGCTCGAGCTAAACCGCAACCCCGAGAACTACTTCGCCGAGGTCGAGCAGGCGGCGTTCTCGCCGGGCAACGTGGTGCCGGGCATCGGCCACAGCCCCGACAAGATGCTCCAGTTCCGCATCGTCTCCTACGCCGACGCGCACCGCTACCGCCTGGGCGTCAACCACGAGGCGCTGCCGGTCAACAAGCCGCAATGCCCCGTGCACAGCTACCACCGCGACGGCGCGATGCGCTTCGACGGCAACGGCGGCGGCCAGGTGAACTACGAGCCCAACAGCTTCGGCGGCCCGGCGCAGGACGCGGCGTTCCGCGAACCGCCGCTGCCGATCCACGGCGACGCCGACCGCTACGACCACCGCGACGGCAACGACGATTTCACGCAGGCAGGCAACCTCTACCGCCTGATGTCGGCCGCCGAGCGCGACCGCCTGCACAAGGCCCTGGCGGGCGCCATGCGCGGCGTGCCCGAGGCGATTATCGAACGCCAGCTCGCGCACTTCGAGAAGGCCGACCCGGCCTACGCCGCGGGCATCCGCGCCGCGCGCAAGGCCCTGGGCTGACGCGCGCATGGCTCCGGCCGACATGCGTAGCCCGCACATCCTCCCTCCTTTTCGCGCCCGGCGGCACCGATGCCGCCGGGAGTTTTTTGCGCGGCAGTCCGACCCCGCATGACGTATGCAGGGATCAGAATTCCATCGACGCGACCCCGCATGGAGGAATCGACCGTCGATGTGGTATAGAATCCCCATCATGGACCAAGCCTCATTCCCCAAGCGAAACGGTCGCGCGAACGGAACGGATCATGCGAAGGGATCTCATTCGGCATCAGTGCGGCCAAGCGAGCAGCCGGGGTTTCGGTTCATCGATCTTTTCGCGGGTATCGGCGGACTCCGTTTGGGTTTCGAGTCGATCGGCGGGCGCTGCGTGTTCACGTCCGAATGGAACGAATACAGCCGTCGGACATACGTCGCGAACTTCGGACTGGACCATGCCATCGCGGGAGACATCACCGGAATTCACGAGAAGGACATCCCGGCCCACGACGTCCTGTTGGCTGGGTTTCCATGCCAACCGTTTTCCATCGCGGGCGTCTCCAAAAAGAACGCGCTGAAACGACCACACGGATTTCGCTGCGAGCTCCAGGGCAACCTTTTTTTCGACGTTGCGAGAATCCTCAGGTTCCATCGTCCGCGCGCATTCCTGCTGGAAAATGTCAAGAACCTCGTCAGTCACGACCACGGAAATACGTTTCGGATCATCCTCGAGACGCTGACCCAAGACCTTGGCTACCACGTCCATTGGCGAATCATCGACGCCAAGGCGTGGGTGCCGCAGCATCGGGAGCGGATTTTCGTCGTCGGATTCCGCGATTCGAACGAGTTCTGGTTCGACTCCCTGAATACGCCGGACTCCACGAATGGACCTCGGCTTCGGACCGTTTTACATCCGGAAGACGGCACCGAGCATGAGGAACGACCTTACACGATAGGTCCGAGAGGAGTTGTCGATCCGAAGTACGGGCTCAGCGATCATTTGTGGAACTACCTGCAGGAATACGCGGCAAAGCACCGGGCCAAGGGGAACGGATTCGGCTTCAGCCTGAGCGGTCCGGACGATGTCGCCAGAACGCTGTCGGCCCGTTACTTCAAGGACGGTTCGGAAATTCTGATCCGCCGATCCGGGAAGAAAACGCCGCGCCGTCTGACACCCAGGGAGTGCGCGCGGCTGATGGGATTCGACATGCCGGGTCGCGAACCATTCACGATTCCCGTGTCGGATACGCAGGCTTATCGTCAATTCGGAAACGCCGTGGTGGTTCCCGTGGTCGAGACGGTAGCGCGGTTGATGGCACCATACATCGATGGCGTGGAATCTGGAGTGCGCCCGACGGGAAGGGCGCGTCCGCAATTGGACTTGGCCCTTGGCTGATATTCTCGATCCCGCCGCCCGAAGCCGGTTGATGGCGGGCATTCGGGGTAAGAATACGGGGTTGGAGGTGTATCTGCGTCGCGGCCTTCACGCGAAAGGTTTTCGCTACAGGCTGCACGCCGCGGACCTGCCCGGCAAACCGGACCTGGCGTTTCCGAAATACGGCGCAACGGTATTTATCAACGGATGTTTCTGGCACGGCCACGACTGCGAGCTGTTTCGATTGCCAAAAACGCGGTCGGAGTTCTGGCGGCGAAAGATCGACTCGAACGTCGCACGTGACGCGATCGTGAAAAGGGAACTGGCGATGTTCGGCTGGCGACAGATGGTAATCTGGGAGTGCTCGATTCGAGGAAAGGGCCGAATGGGCGTCGAAGCCGTTCTGGAGAAAACGGCCATGTGGTTGCGCTCCAGCCGCAGGTTCGGACAGATCCGGGGGCGTCGCACATGACGATCGTAAAAGACCTACAGAGCTGGCTCGAAGAAGTCTCGATGTTGCCGGCGGTTTGGTTTGCGAAACGCCTTGCCGCCAACGACACGAAAGCTTCCGGCGGTCACCAGGCCGGACCGTATCTGCCGAAACCGGTATTCTTTCGGGTGTTCCCCGATCTGAAACGAACCACGTCTCCGAATCCGGATTTGTCGATTCCGTTCGAGATCGACTCCCACGGTGAAAGCCGCGCAGTTCGGGCGATCTGGTACAACAATAAACTTCAGGGCGGCACCCGCGACGAAACCCGGATCACGCGGTTCGGCGGAATGTCCTCGGCGATGCTGGACCCCGAAAACACCGGCGCCCTCGTTCTGCTAGCTTTTATCCTGAATGATAACGGCGGCTGCGATCGCTGTCGCGCTTGGATTTGTCGGGATGAGGTCGAGGAAGATTTCGCGTCCGACCGATTCGGTTCGATCGATCCCGGCGAATGGATGACGTGGTCAACGGATGGGACGTGGATATCGCGTGGGCGCGGAGACGCCAGGGTCGCACGCGCCGATTGTCGACTGGCGACCTCGGAAATCCCCCCAAGTTGGCTGCGGGCATTTCCGCCAGCGCTGGAAATCGTCGACAAGGCCGTCGAACTGCGTCCGCTCCGCGATCTCGATGTCGACGCGAGACTCCTGCGACGGCGCGATTGCGAGTTCGAGATTTTCCGAAGCCTCGAGGAAGCTGTGGAACTCCCGGTGATTCGCCAAGGGTTCACGACGCTGGATCAATTCCTCGCGCGGGCGCAGACAATTCTTCAACGCAGAAAGGCGAGATCAGGCCGCTCGCTTGAGTTGCACGTTCGGGCAATTCTGATCGAGGAAGGGCTCCGGGAGAACGAGGACTTTTCGTTTCAGCCCGAATCGGACCCCGGAAAACGACCGGATTTCCTGTTTCCGTCGGAACTCGCATACAAGAATGCGGCGTTCGATCCGGCCGCCTTGCGCATGCTGGCCGTGAAGACGACATGCAAGGACAGATGGCGCCAGATCATCAATGAGGCTGACAGGATTCCGCGGAAGCACCTGTTGACGCTGCAGGAGGGTATTTCCGAAAACCAGTTCCGCGAAATTTCCGACGCGGGGGTCACTCTCGTCGTCCCCGGCGCTCTGATCCGCTCTTATCCGCGACCGATTCAGCCAAAGCTGTTGAACCTCTCCACTTTCGTCGGCGAAGTCAGGCGGCCAAACCGCTGAAGCGCAGCCAAGTCTACGTTGGAGCGTATCTAAACCCGGCTCGCCACCCACGCCTTTTCACCTCCGCCACGCGGGAGTATGTTGTGTTCCCTCGTGACGAGAGACTTGGAGTGCGATCATGAATCGTGTGGCGTGGACGTGGTGTCGATTGGCGGCGGCGTTGGTTCTATTGCTCGCGTTCGCGGCGGGCTGCGGTTGCGGCGGCGACGACGATGACGACTCGGGCAATCCCGCTCCCGGCGACGACGACACGGCGACCGACGACGACGCGACGGACGACGACGCGACGGACGACGACGCGACGGACGACGATGCCGGCGACGACGACACGTTCCCCCCGCTGCCCGACGACGACGCCGACGACGACGCGGGCGACTGGGTTCCGTCCGGCGTCGAGCCCATCGAGGTGCATCCGACGCAGCGCGGCCTGACCACCCTGCGCGGCCTGATCCACATGCACTCGGTCTATTCGCACGACGCGTGCGACGGCATGCCCTTTATCGACGGCCACCCCAACTGGCCGTGCTTCGACCAGCTTCGCGCGGCGATCTGCCAGACGAATCAGCAGTTCGTCTTCCTCACCGACCACGACGATCCCTTCGTCAACTACGAATTCCCCGAGGTGCTGCTCTACGACGAGGAACGGGGCGACGAGCTGCTCTACGAAGACGGCGAACCCTTCGCCAATGTCGTCACCTGCCCCGACGGCAACACCGCCATCATCACCGCCGGCAACGAGAACAACCTGATGCCGCTGGTCCTGCGACGCATGCCCGACGGCGGCCCGAGCGAACGCAGCGCAATCCTGGACGGCGATACGGTCGAGGCGGTGAACGCGATGAAGGATCTGGGTGCGACGGTCTTCGTGCCGCACTCCGAGGGCTGGACGACGGACCAGATCCTCGCGCTGCCCCTGGACGGCCTGGAGGTCTACAACCTGCACGCGAACATCGACCCCGACATCCGCGAGGACTTTCTGGGCCTGCCCGGATGGAGCTTCATCTTCGAAATCCTCGACATGATCACACCGCTCGATCAGGCGGCGCACGCCGACCTGTTCCTGCTCGCGTTTCTCAGCGAAAGCGCGCCCGGCCGCATGCACTGGGACAAGGTGCTGGCCGAGCGACGCACCGTGGTGAGCATCGCAACCGACGCGCACCGCAATGCGCTGCCCTTCCCGCTTCAGGACGGCGACCGCGCCGACAGCTACCGCCGCATGATGCGCTGGTTCGCCAACTACGTGCTCGTCGGCGAACGCAACATCGAGTCGATCGAACAGGCCGTCCACGACGGGCGCATGTACGGCGCGTTCCAGGTCTTCGGCGAGCCGGTGGGGTTCGACTTCCACGCCCAGGTCGGCGACACGAGCTACGAGATGGGCGACGAGGTCCCCGCGGGCGAGGGCCCGACGCTGGTGGTGAAAGCGCCCGAATTGGTCAACATGCCGACCGACGCCGAGACGCCGGATATCACCATCAAACTGTGGCGCGCGAACGGCTCGGGCGGCGAGCTGATCGAATCGTCGACGACGGGCTCGATCGAGGTCCCGACCGACGAGGCCGGCGCGTACTACGTCACCGCGACGATCGTACCGAACCATCTCGCGCGCTGGCTCGGCGACGACACCGACAAGTTCATCCGCGAATATCCGCTGATCTACGCCAACGCGATCTATCTGACAGCGGATTGATCGGCGAGCGATGGTCTGATCGGCCGGCGCAACCGGCGCGTGGGCAAGCCGTGCGCCGTGCGTTATCATGGGCGCGCATGAAAACGCGCGTCGCCATTGCCGTATGCCTGTGCGTCTTCGCCGTCGTCGCCCCGGCGCGTGCCGGCGGATTTTCGCTCGACGTCACGCGCACCGACGCATCGGGGTTCGACGTCGAGTTCCGCGTCACCGACTGGTCGCTCGCGCGCGAGGGCGCGTTCACGCGCATTGTCATTCCCGGAACGGGAGCGACGGGTTTGCCCGGCGGTCCCGAGCTGCCCGCGATTCGCCGCTGGATGCAGGTGCCCGAGGGCGCGCGGGTTCGCGTGCGCGTGGTCGAACTCGAAACCGTCGCCGTGCCCGTCGGCCTGATCGCGCCACGACGAGAATTTACCACCGACGTCGATCCCCCCGCGCCCCTGAATCTCGATCCGCGCGCGTACTTCGCGCCCGGGCGTGCCGCGCCGATCGTCCGCGCGGGGCGCGGCGCGACGATGGGCGGCGTGCGCGTCGCGACGCTCGCGATCGATCCGGTGATTTACGACGCCGCGCGCGGCGAGGCCGAGATCGTCACGCACGCGCGCGCCGAGATCCGATTCTCGCGGCCGCTGGCCACGACGCGCGGTGTCGCGAGAACGGATCGATCTGCCGCCACACTGCTGAATTTCGATCCGAAGCGTTTCGCAACCGCTCCCGCGCGCGATGACGCGCCCGCCACGCTGGTGCTCTACGACGACGCCTTCGAGGGCGACGCGTCGCTCGATGCGCTGATCGACGCGCACGCGGTCGAGGGGCCGGTCGAGGCGGTGGCCGTGGCCGACGGCGCGGACCCCGAGGCGATCTTCGCGACCATCGCGGGGGCGTATGCGGCGAGCGATCCGCCCGCGCTCGCCACGGTGCTGCTGATCGGCGACGCGAGCGCGACCGGCATCCCGTTTCGCATGGGCACGACGGGTCGCGTGGCCGATGCACCCTACGCGTTTCTCGATGGCGACGACCTGCTCGCCGACGTCGATCTGGGCCGCCTGCCCGCCAAGGACGAGGACGAGCTGGCGATCATGACGGCGAAAACCCTCGCGTGGCTCGGGGACGACCTGCCCGACGGCGATTGGCTCGCGCGCGCGTTGTTGGTCGCGCACCGGCAGGGCTACCCGTTCAAGTACACCGCCGCGTGCGAGCAGATTCGCACGGCGTCCTACGCCCTGCCGACGCCCGAGTTCGTTCCCATTTACGGCGGCGAGGGCGCGACCAACGACACGCTGCTCGACGCGATCGACGATGGCGCGTTCCTCATCACCTATCGCGGCCACGGGCTCGTGAAGGAGTGGGCCGAGTGGTCGTGGGACGACGAGGATTTCGACGTGGACGACGTGGCGCTGATCGACACGGGCGGGCGGCCCGGAGTGGTGCTCGACGTCGCGTGCGACAACGCCGATCTGAATCAGGACGATCCGAGTTTCGCCGAGACGTGGATCGCGCATCCCGACGCGGCGGTCGCGTTTCTCGGATCGATCTACTCCAGCTACACGGTGCCCAACGACGAGTTTTCCCGTTTCCTGTTTTCCGCGATGTACGACAGCGGTCTCGCTCGGCTCGGCGACATCCTCGCCGTCGCCAACGCGAACCTCGCCGCTTATTACGCCGACGACGACATGTATCGCCCCTACGCCAACAAGAATATCGAGATGTATCTGTGGCTCGGCGACCCGGCCATCGAGCTGCCCATCGACCGCCTTGTCGCTCCCGACGAGATCGCCGCCCGGGCGACCTCACCGCGCTCCGTGCTCGTGACATGGCGCGACCGGGCCCTGAACGAATCAGGCTATCGCGTGTGGCGTCAGGCCGCGCACGAAAAGTCGCCGCGCCCTGTGGGCGAGGTCGGCCCCGATCGCACGCGCTTCGAGGATCGTCGCGTCAGCAGTGGAGTGCGTTACGCGTATTCGGTCGAGGCGTGGCGCGAGGCCGAGTCGAAAATGTCGCGCCGCGCCGCCCTCGTGCGCTTGCCGTAATCGACCTGTTCGTCAACGTACCGCGAGAAATGGACCGAGGATCATCGCGTCGATGCCGGACGCGATAAACGCGCGCACCGCGTCGTTTGCGGAGCAGACGATCGGCTCCTCGTGCATGTTGAAGCTGGTGTTGATGAGGCTGGGGATGCCCGTGCGCCGATGGTAGGCGGCGAGGACCGCGTACGCGCCGGGGTTGTCGCGTTCGCGCAGAAGCTGCGGTCGCGCGGTGCCGTCCACGTGCGTGCCGCCGGGCGAAACGCGGCGGAATTCGCCGCGCGCGTCATAGGCGATCGTCATGAATCGCCCGGCGCGAATGCCCCGCTCGAAATCGCGGAAGCACGCGGGGGCGTGCTCCTCCATCGTGACCGGAGCGAAGGGCATGTAGTGCGCGCGGCGCAACTTCTTGTTCAGCCAGTCGCCGATCGTCGGGTCCGTTGTTTGGTAGAAGATGCTGCGGTTACCCAGCGCGCGCGGGCCGTACTCCATCGCGCCGTCCACGCGGGCCACCACCTGCCCCGCGGCGAGCCGATCCGCCGCGGCGGCGGCGATGTCGGCGGGGCGCGTGAAGGCGATGCCCGCCTCGCGCAGCGCGGATTCGCACTCGGGCTCGGTCGGCGCGGGACCGAGAAAGACGTGATCGAGATCGAAGGGCAGCGCGCGGCGGCGGGACGCGATCGCGTGCAACGCCGCGCCGAGCGCAATCCCCTGGTCGCTCATGGCGGGGTGAATCCACACGGCGTCCACGCCCTCCATGCGCATGATTTCTTGATTCACACGCACATTGGCGAAACACCCGCCGGCAAGGGCGACGTTGCGCCGGCCCGTCGCGACGATCGCCGCGCGCACATACGCGATGAGTGCATCCTCCAGCCGCCGCTGCGTGGCCGCGGCGATGTCGAACCTCGCGTGCGCGCCCAACTCGGGGAACGGCGGCGTGCCGCGCGAACGCCACACGCCAAACGTGCGCGAAAAATCGCGCCCGCCGCGCTCGACATCAAAAAAGGGCCGAAGCGTCGCCGCCGCGCGCCGCGCGTCGCCGTGCGCCGCCATGCCGGTCAACTTGCCCGCGAGCAGGGGATGAATGCCGCAAAGCTGCGCGACCTCGCCGTAAAATTGCCCGGGAGAGTTGAGCGCCGATGAGCCGTAAACGAAACGCATCGCGCCCGCGTCGCAATCGAACACCTTGGCCGAGTAGCCGTCGCCGAAGTTGTCGGCGGTGATCGCGACGGCGTCGCCGAAGCCCGACGTAAAGTACGCGGACGCGGCGTGCGCGAGGTGGTGATCGACGAGCGTCACGCGCCGCCGCCCTCGCGCGGCGAGCAGCAGGCGGCTCACGCCCTCCATCATCGACGCGAACGCGGGCGAGACGAAACACGCGTGGTGGTAGAGCAGCATCAGCTTGTGCGCCGCGCCGAACAGATCGTGCTCGAACGACGGAAAACGCGCTCCGAGCAGACGCGGCAGGAAGTGCGTGCGATTGCCGAACACCCACGTCGAGGCGTCCGCGGCGCGCACGCCCGACTCGCGCTCGATCCATTCCAGCGCGCGGTACGGGAAACCGCCCGCGAAACGCCGTCGCGTCAATCGCTCCTCGGCGACGGCGTACACCGTGCCGTCGGGATGGATCATCGCGGCGTTCGCGTTCGAGTCCTCGTGAAACGCGAAGACGGGCTCGTCCGGACGCCACTCGGGCGGCACGCGAAAGCGCGGCGGCGTGCTCACGCATCCTCCGCGGGCAGAGCGTCCGTGCCAAACGCGCGCGTTTCGCCGGGGCGGATGACGGCGACGCGAAACGGCGCGCGCGCCCGGGCGGCGAACTCGGCGACGCGCGCGGCGCGGCCCGGGTGGCGTGAGAGCGGCGGCACGCTCATCCACTCGCCGCCCTCGTGGATCGGCACGAGCGAGCGGCAGCGCAGGTCGAGCGCCGCTTGCAGGCAGTCGAGCGGGTTCATCACGATGCGCCGTCCCACGATCTCGGTTCCTCCGCACGGCAACAGCGCGATATCGACACGATGCGCCGCGCCGATGCGCGCGAAGACATCGGTGTACCGCGCGTCGCCCCCGAAGAAAACCGTTTGCCCGCGTCGCTCGATCAGGTAGCCGAGTTCGAACCCGGAATGCCGAACCCGAAACGCGCGGACCTGAAACTCCTCGTCTTCGAAAACGTCGCCGTCATCGAGCAAGCCGACGCGCCCGGCGTTCACGCCGTTCAGCGCGCCCAGCGGCGGCAAGGGAACCACGAGCCGCGCGGGCTCGCGTATCAGTTCGCGCAGCGCGCGCCGGTCGAAGTGGTCCGGGTGATAGTGGCTCGCGATGACCAGATCGAGGGGCGGCAAATCCGCGGGACGCACGCACGGCCGCACAAAGACGGGTAGCCCCCGCATGCGCGGCGCGAACCACGGATCGGTGAGAATTTGCGCGCCGTCCCACTCGATCCACACGCATGACGCGCGGATGTAACGGATACGAATCGGCGCGGATGCGGTCATTTGAAATCGACTAGACCCGCGCGAGCCACTCGCGAATGCGCGCGGCCGCGGCCTCGGCGACAAATCCGAACTGCCGCGCGAGTTCCTCGGCGGGAGCCGATGCGCCGAATCGGTCGAGACCGATGCGTAGGCCATCGCGCCCGGTGATCGCGGCCCAGCCGTTCGTCACACCGGCCTCGATCGAGCACACCGGCTGCCCCGGCGGCACGATGCGGTCGCGTTCGATCTCGGGCCGCTCCAGAAAACGCTCGCGGCACATCATCGAAACGACGCGCAGCTTCGTGCCTTCGGCTTCGAGGATCTTCGCCGCGTCGAGCGCGAGCCCGACCTCGGAACCCGTCGCCACAATGGTCGCCGCTTCGTCGAGACCCCATCGCAGCGCCTGCGCGCCCATCACCAGATCGGGCGGGCCGAAGGTGTTGTCGCGCTCGATCGTCGGCACCTTCTGGCGCGTCAGCACGATCGCCGTCGGGCCCGTGTGGTGCAGCGCCGCGAACCACGCCGCCGCCGTCTCGACGGCATCCGCCGGACGCAGCACCCGAAGCCCCGGGATCATGCGCAGCGACTCGACGTGCTCGATCGGCTGATGCGTCGGTCCGTCCTCGCCAACCTGAAACGAGTCGTGCGTGAAAACGTAGACGACGGGCAGGTGCATGAGCGCGGCGAGCCGGATCGCCGGGCGCATGTAATCGGCGAAGACCAGGAACGTCGCGGCATAAGGTCGCCACCCGCCGAACGCCGCGAGGCCGTTGCACACCGCGCCCATCGCGTGTTCGCGCACGCCGAAGTGCAGGTTACGCCCGCCGAATTTGCCGGGGGCGATCGACGCCGACCCTTTGATGTACGACTTGTTCGACGGCTCCAGATCGGCCGAGCCGCCGACGAGGAACGGCACGTGCGCCGCGGCGGCCTGCAACACCGCGCCGCCGTGGCTGCGCGTGGCGTCGGCCTTTGGCGGCGCGGCGGCCAGCAGATCGGGCAGCAGGTTCGCGGGTAGGCGGCGTTTCTCGAAATCGGTGTAGAGCGCCGCGCGCTTCTCGTCGGTGTCGAACCACGCCGTGAACTGCGCCCGCCACGTCCCGGCCAGCGCGCGCTTGAGATCGGCGATGCGCCGGCACTCGGCGGCCACGTCGTCGGCGATGAAAAAGTGTTTCGCGGGATCGAAGCCGAGCGCCGTTTTCGCCGCGGCGATCTCGTCCGCGCCCAATGGCGCGCCGTGGGCATCGGCGGTGTCCTGTTTTTTCGGCGCGCCGAAGGCGATGTGCGTCTTGCAGATGACGAGCGCGGGTTTGCCCGCGTGCTTCGCGGCCGTGATCGCGGTATCGATGGCGGCCATGTCGTGGCCGTCGCACTCGCGCACGTCCCAGCCGAAGGCGCGATAGCGCTCGCCGACATTCTCGGTGAACGCGAGATCGGTCGAGCCCTCGATCGTGATGCGATTGCTGTCGTAGAGCACGACAAGGTTGTCGAGACGCAGATGCCCCGCGAGGCTCGCGGCCTCGTACGCCACGCCCTCCATCATGCAGCCGTCGCCGGCGAGGGCGTAGACCGTGAGATCGAAGGGATCGAACGCGGTGTCGGCGAAACGCGCGGAGGCCATCTTCGCGCCGAGCGCCATGCCCACCGCGTTGGCGATGCCCTGCCCCAGCGGGCCGGTGGTGACCTCAACGCCGGGCGCTTCGCCGCGCTCGGGATGGCCGGGGGTCTTCGAGCCCCACTGTCGGAAGCGCACGAGCTCGTCCATGGGCAGATCGAAGCCGAACAGGTGAAGCAGCGAATATTGCAGCATCGAGCCGTGGCCCGCGGACAGCACGAACCGGTCGCGGCCCATCCACGCGGGGTGATCGGGATCGAAACGCAGGTGCCGCGCAAAGAGCACCGTGGCAAGATCGGCGCAGCCCATCGGCATGCCGGGGTGGCCGGAGTTGGCCTTCTGCACGGCGTCGGCGGCGAGGAAGCGGATCGTGTCGGCGACGCGTTTCAACGTGTGAACATCTCCCAGACCATCGGGCATCGCAGGCTCTCCCATTGCACATGTCATGAAGTCACGACGAATCGTCGCAAGGACAAACTAGCACGACCGGGTTTGCGGGTCTAACGTATTCACGGGATCGGCGCCCAAATCCGTTTCATGAAAAACGGCCGCCCCGAATCGGAGCGGCCGTAGGCGGCAGAGCAAATCGGCAGAACTCGCGGATCAGGCATCGCCCTTCGCGCGGCGGATGACCTTGGGCGCGGAGGCGACGGAACCTTCGTGTCCCGGCAGGCACACGACGCCGTAGGCCGGATTCAGGATCAGATTGCGCTTCTTGAGAATCTGCAGGGCGTTGCGCACCGACGAGATCGGGCTCTTCGAGGAGCCGGAGGCGCTGCGCTTGTCGAGTTCGGCGAGAATCTCGTGCGCGGACATCGGACGACCGTACTGTTCCATGATCTCGAGGATGAGATTGTTCATGGTGAAGCCGCCACGACGCGTGCGCCCGCGGGTGCGGCGCTGGATCATGGGCTTCACGTCGGCCTTGCCTTCCCAAACGAGGAGCAGGTCTTCGCGACGCTTCATGTCTTCGCGAACCTGAAAGATCTCCTTGTCGAGGTCGGCCTTCTTGGAGTTGATGTCGTCGATCTTGCGCTGAAGATCGTCGAGCTCGCGGCGGACGGTGGCGATGATGTCGGCGGTCGAGGACATTGGAATTACCCCCAGTGGAATTTCCGGTTGGACATGAGCGACGTATAACAAGATCCAGATTCGGCGTCAACAAAAATTCTCTTACGGCGTTTTTTTTCCGCAGCAGGTGTTGCGAAATCACGCATGCCCAGAGCGATGAGCGATTTAGGGGATTTGCGTCTCGCCAAAGTGCCGTCGCGTCATCGCGTCGCGATTGCAAAATCTGACGATTTTCCAAGCACTTTTATCGTTACGGGACGCCGAAGACGAAAGAAATACGACAAATTCCCAAGTCGTTTTCCGAGAAAAGACCCAGAAATTTTTCGAAGTTCGGTCAATCGCGATTCAGCGAAGTTTCGATTTTTGAAAGAACTTTTCCAAAAATGGCAGAAAATTCGGGCGGTTCCAATCCGCGTCGGGGCTCGCTCCTCCGCTGTTTTGGACGAATTGTCCTAGCGCCGTCGTCGGATCGCCCCGGTCACCGGCGGATCGATCGCAACTCGGAGTCGATAACGGCACGTGAAAAAGTGACGAGCGCCATGGATTGACCGAGGTGGGGTGAAGCTTGTCCGCAGCGCGACCGAGCTTTCCGACGACCAAGTCTTTTCGCCGTGAATGCGTGACACTGGGCGCGGTCTTCTCGGCGTCCTTTTGCGTCTGGAGACAAAGGCCTCCGACGTCCAAAAACTCCAACTCCCGGCCACGAGAGTCACCATCGTGCGCTGTGGTGCTCGGTCTAGTTTGGATACCTCCACCAATGAACACCGTGTCATCGAAACCCGTTGCGGCGCGAGTAGTCCGCCCTTCGTGCGCTCGATGGCATTGGGCGTTGACCGACGAATGTGCTATTGTCCGGCGCGTTGGATTCGCGGGACGTGATGCGGTCCGCGCACCGACCCGGATGCGGGGGAGACATGACACGGTATCTCGCACTTTTTGTCGCCGCGCTCGTTGTCGTGCTGGGCGCGCATCATTGGTCGCAGGGCGCGTCATCGGGTCCGGCGGGCGTTCAGATTCTTTCGCTCACGGGGAAGAAGCCAGCGATCTTCAATCACACCGCGCACGTCGAGCGCGCGCAGGGCAACTGCCAGATCTGCCATCACGCGGACGCGCCGGGCACCGGATCGAAGTGCATGACGTGCCACACCGAGCCCGCAAAAGCGGGTGTTCCCGGCGGACGTCAGGCGTTTCACGGCTGCATCAAGTGCCACGCCCCGGGTAAGGGCCCGATCTATCCCAAGGACTGCATGACCTGCCACGTGCGTCCCGGCGTGTGAAGCCGCCTTTCACGCGCCGAGTTCGTGCTCGAATACCCGCGCACGCGCGTCATCATCGAGAGATCGAATCAACTCCGACGTGTGACGGTGGTGCGTGAAGAGCAGCACCTGCGTGCGATCGGAGAGATTCGCGAGCGCGCCGAGCGCCGCCGTCGCGCGGGCCTCGTCGAACTGCACGAGCAGGTCGTCGGCGATCACCGGCAGCGCGAGCCCGTCCGCCGCGCGCAATTCGATCCACGCGAGACGCAGCGCAAGCCAGAGCTGGTCGCGCGTGCCGTCGCTCATGCCGTCCACATCGACGCGATCGCCGTTTGCTCGCACGCCGAGCATGCGCGGCGAATCCGATCCGTAATCGCCGACGAGCCGCGTGAACGATCCGCGCGTGAGCGTCGCGAAGATCTCGCCCGCCCGGGCCATCGTGGGGTTTTGCGCACGCTCGCGCAGGCTCTCGATTCGCGCGCGCAGAAGGTGCGACGCGAGACGCAGGCGTCGATAACGCGCGACGTGGTCGACGATGTCCGCCAGCACGCGCTCGCGCCTTTCGAGCAGCTCGCCGGTTTTCGACGCATGCGCCGTGTCGCGTAGCCCGGCGTTCGCCATACCAATCTCGCGATTCGTTTCGGCGAGCGCCTCGCGCAGCCGTTCGCGCTCGTCCGTCGCGCGCCGCCACTCGATCTCGTCCGCCGCCCCGGTCGTCCCGAGCGCTTCGGCGCGAAGCCGATCGACGTCGCCATCCACGGTGTCGCGCGCGAGATCGAGACGAAGTTCGTCGCGCCGCTTGATCCTCGCGCGCCGCACACCGGCGCGGTCCGCCACGGTTTCGAGGTCTTCATCGCGCTCGCAACCCGCTCGCAGACGCAACCGCTCGACCTCGTCCAGCGCCCGCGTCAGCCCACGCCGCGCATCGTCGAGCTCGACCGATTCGCGGTGTTCCCGTTGAGTCAGGTCGTTTCGCGTCTGTTCGCTACGGGACGCTTCGTCGAGCGCGCGGTTGAGTCGCAGGGCCAAATCCGCCGCGTCCGCGCCCGCATGCGGGATCCCCGTTGCGACGCACAGCTCGAGGGCGGCGGCGCGCATGTTGTCGATCTCCGCGCGCATGTCGGCGATGCGGCCTTCGTGGATGCGAATCTCGCGCTCCTTGCCGAAGAACTCGTCGAGCCGACGCAGCACGGCCGTGGCCGCCGAGGGCTGCGCGCCGGGCGATACGGGCAGACGCTCCACGGCCTCGCGCCATTCCTCGGCCCACCGGGCCGCATCGGCGAGAGCCGCATCGTGACGCGCGCCGAGCTGCGCGACCTCGTCTTCCTTCGCGCGAATCGTCTCGTCCAGCACCTCGCGTGCACGCACCGCGCGATTCGCCGCCTCGACAACGCCCCGCGCACGATCGATCAGCGCGGCGAGCGTATCGCGGGGCTTCGTCTTCTCTCCGCGGTCGCCCAGCGCGTCGCGCATCGCGGCCTGCGCATCGGCGACCGCCGAACTTGCGCGGGCGAAGGCGGCGTCGGCCGCGCGAACGGCCCGGGCGAGATCGCGGAGCCGCGCGAAGTCCTCCAGCCACTCGCGCATCTCGACCGGCGTGCGCGGCGCGATATCCAGACTCTTCCAGACCTCGGCCCAATCCGCATCGAACGCGGCGCGCCGTTCGGCGAGCATCGCCTGCCGCTTCGCGCAATCGTCCCGGCGCGCGGCGTCGCGTTCGTCCTCGGCGTCGAGGGCTTTCGCGCGCGCCACGCGGTGCGCGTCGAGTCGCAGTCCGTCCGCGGCGTCGTCCGCGCCCCTCACCGCGTGCTCGAAGGCTTCGGCGGGCTCGCGTTCGCCGTCGTAGGCCGCCCACGTCTCGGGGTCGGACTCGCCACGGAGCCACGCACCTCGCACAAGTTGCCACCCCTGGTCGCGACGCGCGCGGGCCGCGTGCAGCGCCGCCTCGGTCGGCACCTCGCGCTCGCGCGCCAATTCGCGCCGCTCGTCGCCGCGCCGACGGGCATCTCCATCGAGACGTGCGACATCCGCATCGATCGCGCGGCGTTCGGTCTCGATCGCGTCGTATTCCGTCGCGAACCGTGCCAGGGTCTCGCGCCCGGGCACGACGGCGGTTTCGATGGCGTCGGCCCCGCCGTTCCACAGTGAGAACGACGCGAGGGCGCGCTCGAAATCCGCTCGCGCATCGGCGGTCGCGCGCTCGGCGTCGGAGGCCGCCTGCTCAATGTCCCCGCGAGCGACGACGCGCTCCATCACCCTCGCGAGCGATGAGGCGTCCTTCGATTCCGGCAACGCGGCGCGTTGCGCCTGCGCGGTGTCGAGTTGCGCGCGCGCCGTGCGAAGCTGCGTCTCGAGGCCTTCCAGACGCGCCGCGCCCGTCTGGTGAACCGCATCGAGATCCTCGATCCGCTTCCGCTCGGCGATCGGCAGCAGCAGGGCCGACGCGGCGCCGCGCGTGAGCGCGGGATCGAGGTCGCGCAGGATCGCTTCGGCGGCGTCGGCGCCTTCGCGGTGTTGCCCCTCGACCTTCGGAAGATCGGCGAGAGCGCGGCGGTACGCCTCCAAGCGGCCGTGCAGCTCACGGATCGCGTCCGCGCGTTCGAGCAGGCGCGCCTCGACGTGCACTTCATCCCTTCTGTGCCGGATCTCCTCGATCGCGTCACCGGACTTGCGCACGGTCGCCTCGAAATGGCGTTTCGCGGCGAGCGCTTCGCCGAGTTCCTTCGCGAACGACTCCGGTAAATCCGGAACGTCGGCGAGCTCAGCCAGCTCGCGCTCGGTCGCGTCCAGATCCGCAAGTTTCGGCCGGACGCGGATCCGACGCTCGATCCGAGCGATCGCCTCGTCGAGGGCGGCGATTTCCACGGTGATGCGCGCGGCTATTTCGCGTGCATCGGCAAACCGTCGTTCGCGCGCCTCGTGGTCCTCGGCTTTCAGCGCGCTCGCGTCGGCGTCGGAGCGCAGCCGTTCGGCATCGGCCGCGAGTTCGTTGATCTTCTTTGTCGTCGCCCGCGGTGCGAACAGCGCTTCGGCCTCTTCGTCCAGCGCCTTGCGCAGCCGCCGGATCTCACCGAGCCCCATGCCCGCCGCGAACAGGCTTTCGGCGAGCACGCCGCCGCCCTTCTGCAACTCCTTGCCGCCCTCGCGCAGCCGCTCCTGATCGAGGCCGAAGACGCGCTCGAACACCGATTTGTCGATGCCCATGAGCAGCGAGGCCATGACGCCCTCGCCGACCGGCCGCCCGTCCGCGCCCAGCAGCGAGTCCTTGTCGCGCTTGAGCCGAACCAGGTCGTGCACCCGCCCGTCCGCCGCCTCGACGCGCGCGCCGACGCGCAGGTCCTTGTACGCGAAGCGGAAGTCGTCGGGCGTCTGTTTCGGAAAACCGTAGAGCAGCGCGAGGATCGCGCGCAGCGCCGTGCTCTTGCCCGCTTCGTTCGCGCCGTGAATAACGTGCAGACCGCGCGAGCCCGCCGACAGGTCGAGCGTGCGTCCGGCGAAATGGCCAAACTTTTCGAGGCGCAGTTCGAGGAATCTCATCGCCCGCCCCCGATCGCGTCGAGCCGCGCGACGAGCATCGAGCACGCATCCGCCGCGAGCACGTTCGCCTCTTCGGGCGTCGGCGGCGCACACATGGAACGCGCATCGAGAGGGAGCTTTTTGCGCAGCGCCTCGTCGTCTTCCGTGAGCTTCGCGAACGCCGCGGCGACGAGGTCCGGATCTTCGACAAGGCGTGCAAGGTCGATCCCGAAATCCGGCGCGGGCTCGCCGGTCGCGGGCGCGCGCGTCGCCCACTCGATCTTCTCCACCCATCCGCGCCCACCGGTCGCGTCCGTCACCGCCTGACGCGCCTCCGCTGCCCATCGGTCGCGGTCGGCCGCAAGTTCGCGGTGCGCGTCGCACGCACCCTCGACGCGCACGCGCAGCGCGACGGGAAGCCCCTCGGCCACGCTCACCGCGTCGGCCGCGACACGCTCGACGCGCTCGATCACCTCGTCGCCGTCGGTGCATCCGCCCGCGTCGATCTCGATCGTCTCCCACCGCGCCACGTCGAGCGCGCGGAACTCGGGCCGCTCGATGCGCCCATCCACCACGCGCACGAGCATCGCGCCCTTCGCGCCGGTCTCGCGGGCGTGGCGGCCCTGCGTGTTGCCGGGGTACACGATCCACGGACGCTCGCGCACGACCTGGCGCGCGTGCACGTGGCCGAGCGCCCAGTAGTCGTAGCCCTTCGCGGCGAGGTCGGCCTCGTCGCAGGGCGCATAGGTGTCGTGCGCGGTGCTGCCCGCGAGGCTCGTGTGCAGAAGGCCGATGTTCACGTATCCCTCGACGCGGTCGGGGTAGGTCGCGGCGATATTTGCCGTCTCCGCCCTCCGCCCGAATCCGCGCCCGTGAATCGCGACGCCCAGGTCGTCCCAGTGGATCGTTTCGACCTGTTCCGATGACAGACGCGTGACGTTGTCCGGCGGACGCAGGCTCTTGGTGATGACGGCCTGTGCGTCGTGATTGCCCTGGATCATCGCGACGCGGATGCCCGCCTCGCGCAGCCGCGCCATGCCCGCCGCGAAATACAGACCGGTTTGGAAGTCGCGCCAGTCGCCGTCGAAGACGTCACCCGCGATGAGCACGAAGGCCGCGCGCTCGTCGCACGCGAGACGCACGAGGTTGTCGAAGGCTCGCCGGGTCGCGCCGCGCATGGCTTCGACGGGCGCGCCGGGATAGTCGGCGAGCCCGCGCAGGGGGCTATCGAGATGAATGTCCGCCGCGTGGATGAACGAAAACGACGTCGTCATGACTTTTCCCGGATGAAGTTGGCGAAGATGATCGAACAAAGGCGGTCGCGGGGCAAGGCGGGGCCGCGTCGCCGCGGCGCGGGCGCGCGCATCGTTTTCGCTTTTCCACATCGCGGATTTCTGATAAGAAACAGTCGATCTCTCAGCGAGGTGGGGAATGCTGACCGATGCTAGATTCCGCGAACTCATGGCCGCGTGCGACCCGAACAGTCCGCTCGAGCCGAAAGACAGGCGAAACGTCGACATAGACGCGCGCAATGGGCGCGGCGAGGGCTTGGCGTGGGCGTCGAAGATGGCGAAGCGCATTCTGCGTTCCGATCAACCGGTCAAAATCCTTGCCACGGCGCTGAACGGTTCGGGAAAGTCCACCGAACTACTTCGCCTGAAAAAAATGGTCGAAGACGAAGGTCAACTCCTCGTCGTTTTGGCGGACGCGGCATTGTACATCGATCTGATGAGCCCGGTTGACGTTCCCGACATCCTGCTCAGCCTCATTCACGCGGTGGACTCGGCCATTCTGGAGAGAGAGGGGAAGGACCCCAAGAGCGCGCTGCGGGACGGATACTTTCGGCGTTTTTGGGACACCTTGTCGAGGACCGATGTCGCATTCAACCAAGTGGAGCTGAACGTCGCGGACGTCGCCACGATTCCTTTCGAATTGAAAACGCGCCCCACGCTCCGCGCCCGCGCGAGGGCCGCCGTCACCGGCAACCTGAACCATTTTCTGACGGACGTCCGACAGGAGTTCGTCCTTTTTGAGGAACGCGCAAAGGCCGCCGGATTCGCGGGGCTGTGCGTGATCTTCGATTCGCTCGAAAAGCTGCGCGGCATCTCGACGAACTGGGAAGAGGTTTTGCGCAGCGCCGAGCAGGTGTTCGCCGGGGACGCCCCCTATCTCAGCCTGCCGGTCCACGTCGTGTACACGTTTCCGGCGGCGCTCTACACACGTATCGGGGCGCAGGTCGAGTTCATGCCGATGGTCAAGCTGTGCGAGCGGGATGATTCGAAATACGAGCCTGGGATGAACGCGCTGCGCCAGGTGGTGCGGCAACGCGTTTCCGACAAAGACCTGTTGGCGATTCTCGGAAGCGAATTCAAAACACGTCGCGACCGGCTGATAGCCTTTTCGGGCGGGTACATTCGACAGCTCATCGTGCTGCTCCGCGAGTTGCTGGTCTTCAACACGTATCCGCTCACGGATAGAGATCTCGACCACCTCCTCGGAGAGTTTCGCGGGCGGCAACGTCTGCTGGTTACGCAAGACGACTACCCGTGGCTCGCGCGAATCGCGGTGACGCACGATCTTTCGATGCCGTCCGAGGATGCCCGACCGACGGTGGAACGCGCTCTGCAAAATCTGCTGGTCATGTGTTACGCAAACGAAAATCCGTGGTATCAACTTCACCCGGCGTTGCGGGATTACGCGCCGATCGTCGAGGCCGCGAAAACATATAAGGCTCGGGAATCCAAAGGGATTTGATGCCTGTGGACGAATCGTCCCTCGACGAAAACGGTCAGCGGGAACTCCAGCGGTTCCGGCGTGCGCTCGACTTCGGCGAGGGATTTTCCTTCCACTTGGTCGTCGCCGATACGGCCCGCGTTTTTCGCGACGCGCTCGAGATCGCCGCGCCGGGCGCGCGGCCGCTGCGTTTCATTCGGGGCGCGGACGAATCCGACAAGGACTTGGCGTTTCGATGCCTGAACGCGATCAAGGACGCTCTGGCGAATCCCCCGGACAAACCGCTCGCCCTCGATTTCACGGCGACGGACCGGAGCGACGACGAGTCCTGGCGTTACGTCTTTCAGCGGCTGAACGAGAACCGCAACGAGATCGCGTACGCGCTGAAAGCCCCGCTCATCCTCGGCGTCTCGCCGCGCATGGAAATCCTCTTCGGCCACGAAGCCCCCGACTTCTGGTCGATTCGCGGCACGGGAATGCGGCTGACGGATGCGACGCCGACTGAGACGGGGTTGAGCGAAGTCCAGGAGTATCGCCGCGGTCGAGGCATCGTCCCGCCATCGATCGATGCGATCGAGCGCCAGCAGCGGATCGTTCGTGAGGCGGAAAAGCTCGGTCCTCACACGCAGGCGATCGAAAAACTGCGGTTGGCGAAGTTCTACTACGATGCCGTCCGGCTTGAGGAATGCGTCGCGCAGGCATCCGACGCCGTGCGACTATTGCGCGAGGCGCCATCGACGACGTCGCCAAATTCCCATGCGGATCTCGCCGAAGCGTTGCATGTCCTCGGAGCTGCACTTTCCGACCTCGGTCGCCGGGAGGAGGCGCTGGAGACGGCGCTGGCGGCCGTGTCCTTTTACCGCGAACTCGCCGCCAAGCGCCCCGATGCGTTTTGGCCAGCCCTCTCCATGTCGCTGAACAACGCTGCGAGTTTTCTTTCCTACCTCGGTCGCCGAGAGGACGCGCTCGCGATGGCGCTGGAGGCTGTGGCGCTCCTCCGCGACCTTGCCGCCACCCGACCCGACGCTTTTCGCCCTTACCTCGCCACGTCGCTGAACAACGCGGCGAACCGTCTTTTCGACCTCGGCCGCCTTGAGGACGCGCTCGCTATGACGCTGGAGGCCGTGGCGCTCTTCCGCGACTTTGCCGCCGCACGACCTGACTCGTTTCTGCCGGAGGTTGCCATGTCGCTGCACAACGCCGCGAATCACCTTTTCAGCGTCGGCCGCCGTGAGGAGGCGCTGGAAATTGCGTTGGAGGCGTTGGCTATTCGTCGCGACCTCGCCGCCCTGCGACCCGACGCATTCCGGCCCGACCTTGCCAATTCGTTGAGCAACGCTTCGAACATTCTTTCCGCCGTTGGTCGTCGTGAAGACGCTTTGACGATGAGCACTGAGGCCGTAGAGATGTTCCGTGATCTCGCCGTAGCGCGCCCCAGTGCTTACTTACCGGGACTCGCGATGTCGCTAAACAACTTAGCGTCCCGAATCTCTGACCTCGGGCGTCATGAAGCGGCACTCGCTACGTCACTAGAGGCGTTGGCTATCCGTCGCGAACTCGCCGCCGCCCGTCCTGATTCCTTCCGGTCCGACCTTGCCAAATCGCTGAACAACACGGCAAACCGTCTTGTCGAACTCGGTCGCCCGGAAGAAGCACTCGCGATGGCAAGCGAGGCCGTGGCGATCAACCGCAATCTCGCAACCACGCTTTCCGACAAATTCCAGCCCGACCTCGCCATTTCCCTCGGGACCTTGGGTTTGATTCTTGGGAAATTAGATCGGTGGGACGAAGCGCGGGTATGCCTCGAAGAGGGAGCGAGAACCCTTCTCGACCGTTTCCGGCAGACCCCTGTAGCCGAAGCCCCAATGATGGGCGCACTCCTAAAGGAGTACCTCGATGCGTGCGAAAAAACGGGGTGCGATCCAGACCCAGATATCGCCGACGCGATCGAAGGGATCTGGAACGAAGTGAATCCGGATGATGCTGTGCAGCCCGACGAAGGCTGATCCGCCCGTTCCCGAAATCCCCCGCGCGCATTAGACTGCTGGTCTCGAATCGCCCACTCTCGGAGCTACGCATGCGCCCGATCGCCCGCACCGTCGTTTCCGTCGCTCTTGTCGCGCTCGTCGCGTCCGCCGCGTGGCGCGCCGCGCCCGCCGCGGGGGCCGACGCCGCCGCCATCGTCGCCGATCTGGCGAAGGAATCGCGCGGCAAGATCCAGCCGATCGAGGACGAATCCGGCGCGATGAACGCGTTCTACGCGCAGCTCTCGCGCACCGCCGCCAAAGCGCCCGGCGCGGTGACCCGCGTGGCGCACTTCGGCGATTCGACCATCGAGATGGACCTGACCCCCGGGCCGATGCGTCGGCTGATGGCGACGCGCTTCGGCGACGGCGGTCGCGGCTTCGTGCTGATGGGCCGTCCCAAGCCGTGGTACCGGCCCTACGATGTCGAGTTCGATCCCGACTCGACGTGGATATCGAGCGACGTGAAGGAAAACGACGTCAAGGACCGGCGCTTCGGCATCGGCGGCGCTTACCTGCTCGCTTACAAGGAGAAGGCGACGACGAAGGTCGGAACGGCGAAGGGCGGCCCGACCGGTGAGGCCGTCTCGCGATTCGAGCTGCTCGTGCCGGTGCGTCCCGACAACGGCGCGTTCGCGATCGAGATCGACGGCAAGAGCGCGGGCACCATTTCGGCCTCCGGCGCCGACGCCGAGGGCGTGGCCGAGTTCAAGGTGCCCGACGGCAAGCACACGATCACGATCACCGCGCTCGCCAAGGACTCGCGCGCTTACGGCGTGATCCTCGGCCGCGACGGGCCCGGCGTGGTGTGGGACGCGCTGGGCGTGAACGGCACCGGCGTGCCGAGCTGGCTGTCGGCGAACGAGGACAATTGGATCGCGCACCTGCGTCACCGCAATCCCGATCTCATCGTCCTCGCGCTCGGCACCAACGACACCTCGCCCGATCTGGATCTGGAAGCGTACAAAAAGCAGGTCGCGCGGCTGATCGACCGCGCGCGCAAGGCCGTGCCCGGCGCGTCGATCCTGTGGCAGGCGCCGCTCGACCGCGCGACCAAATCGGGCGGCGATCTGGTGACGAATCCGATGACGCCGAAGATCGTCGCGGCGCAGCGCGAGGTGGCGAAGCAGCAGAAGGTGGCGTTCTGGAGCGCGTACGACGCGATGGGCGGCAACGGCTCGATGGCGCGCTGGTACAAGGCCAAGCCGCAGCTCGGCGCGGCGGACCTTTTCCACCCCACGCGCGAGGGCGGCGAGGTGATCGCGAAGATGCTCTACGACGCGATGATGACGGACTTCGCGAAGTACCTGCAAAAGAGCGGTGTGGCCGCCACGGCGCGCGAGACGGTGGCGAGCCCGCTGGTGAAGCTCAGTCCGAAGTGACGCGCGAACGGGTTCCGCCGCGTTCGGATCGCGGCACGACCGGATCGATCGTGAAGAAAAAGTCCGCAAAAGAAACCGTCGTGGTGGTGAAGGAAGACGTCGTCGCCGAGAGCGGGGCGACCGGCGAGATCCTGCTCTACCAAACGAACGACGGGCGCAGCCGCATCGAGGTCCGACTGGCCGACGAGTCGGTCTGGCTGACGCAGAGGCTGATGGCCGAGCTGTTCCAAAAGGACGTGCGTACCATCAGCGAGCACATCCGGAATATCTTCGCGGATGGAGAGTTGAGTCCGGAGGCAACTATCCGGAAATTCCGGATAGTTCAGGCAGAAGGCGAACGCGAAGTCGTCCGCGCGGTGGATTTCTACAACCTCGACGCCATCATCGCGGTCGGCTACAGGGTTCGATCGCATCGAGGCACGCAGTTTCGCATCTGGGCGACCGAGCGGCTTCGAGAGTACCTCGTCAAGGGCTTTGCGCTGGACGACGAGAGGCTGAAACGCGGCGGCGGCGGGCAATATTTCGACGAGCTCCTCGCGCGCATCCGCGACATTCGTTCGTCGGAAAAGATCTTTTACCGCAAGGTCCTCGAAATTTACGCCACGAGCATCGACTACGACCCGAACACCGAGGCTTCACGCGCCTTTTTCGCCGCGGTGCAGAACAAGATGCACTGGGCGGCCCACGGACACACGGCCGCCGAGGTCGTGGCGTTGCGAGCCGATGCATCCCGGCAAAACATGGGGCTCACGTCGTGGACGGGTGCGAGTCCGTCGCGCACGGATGTCGAGATCGCCAAAAACTACCTGACGGCGCCAGAGTTGGACGCACTCAACCGCATCGTGAACGCCTATCTCGAATTTGCCGAGCTTCAGGCGCTCGCGCGACGCCCCATGTTCATGCGCGATTGGATCGTCAAGCTCGACGACTTCCTGCGGCTCGGAGAGCGGGAGATCCTCACGCACGCGGGCACGATCAGCCACGATGCGGCGATCGAAAAGGCCCACGAAGAGTATGAGCGGTATCGCGCGCGAGTCGTCGCGGAGCCAACACGGGTGGAGCGGCATTTCGAGGAAGCCGTGAAAGTGACCAAACGGCTCGCCCCGAAGCGACGAAGGTCGGAGACCGACACCGACAAGGAGTGATCGATGCGACGTGCAATCGGCATTGTGGCCATGGCGACGATTCTTCTCGCGGCCCGGTCCGCGGCGGCATTGGACGACCAGCCCTTCGTCTTCGCGGGCGGCGGGCTCGGCATCCACACCATCGACGCGCCGGCGTACAACGACGCGCTCGCGGCGGTGAACGCCGATGATTTTCGCAACTGGTCGCCTGCGATCGGCGCGTGGTTCGGCGCGGGACTCGACCGCATCTGCCTCGAAGGATTCCTCGGAGGCGGCGGGCAATCGCAGTCGGGTTCGGCGGGCGATCTGTCGCTGAACGCGTTCTCCATCGGCCTCGACGGCGGATACGTGTTCGTCGACACGCGGCGGATGCGCGTCATCGGCCTCGCGGGGCTCGCGCTCACGGGCCAGGGTCTGCACATCGACTGGAGCGACGAGACGCAGTCCACCATCGACGACGCCCGCGACAACACCGGCGGACGCGCGGGGTCGACGCCGAGCACCACGACCGACGCCGCGATCGCGGACATCCCGCGCTCCACCGACATCAGCCGCACGGCGCTGGCGGGGCATCTGGCGCTGCAGCTCGACGTCTACGTGGCCGAGTGGGAGAGCCGCGACTGGCTCTCGCGCCTGTCGATCGGCGGACGCGTCGGATGGCTGCCGGCGATCGCGACCGGCGAATGGCAGAACAGCTCGGGCGACGAGGTGTCGGGCGACACGCCGGATGCGTCGGCGAGCATGTCGTACGTGTTCCTGACGATCGGCGGCGCGTGGGACCGACAACCGCCGACGCGATTGCACAAGGACAACGTGCCCGCCGATTCGGGAAAGCTGAAGACCCCGAAGAAACCCGAGAACAACGAACGGATCAAACCGCGAAAAAAGGACCGGATCGAGCGCGAGATCAAGAAGCCGCGCAAGGACGAGGAGCGCCTGGAGCGCGAGATCAAGAAGCCGAAGAAGGATCCCGATCGAGCGAAAAATCCCGATCACAAGCTCGACGTCAAGCCCGGTGCGGCGGCGCCGCTCAAGGACGATCGCGGCGACAAGAAGGACGAGAAAAAGGACGACGACAAGAAAGACGACGACGACAAAGACAAGGACAAAGACAAGAAGGACAAGGACGACGGCGACAAGGACAAGGGCGGCGGAAGCAAGTGACGCTCCGCGCGACCGGGGCTACTCGAAGCGTACGAAGTCGACGACGAGGGCGCTGGTGACGCCTGGGGCCGAGATAACGCGCGCAACGGCTCCTTCGACGCTTTCGAAGAATCAAACCGGAATGGGCGAAAACTAGATCTGGGCGTGCGCCATTGGGGAGAAGGAGTTCGCGCCGCCTCTCCCACGGTCGTCGAGACCGGACTGAATTTGGTCGACAAACTCTTTCGCGGCAACGCGCGGATCGTGGGCGTTTCGGATAGGGCGTCCGACGACGATATAGTCCGCTCCCTCGCGGATCGCGGCGCGCGCATCGATGTGGCGTTTATGGTCGTCCTTGCCGCTGTCGGACTGCCTGATGCCGGGAGTGACAATGAGGATCTGCCCTCCAACCTGATCGCGAATGGTCCGAGCTTCGCGGCCGGATGCGATGACGCCGTCACATCCGCACTCCGCCGCGCGCTTCGCCCGGGCAAGCACCAAGTCATCGACCGTGCACGCGAATCCCAAATCGCGCATGTCGTCGCTGTCCAGACTCGTGAGAACGGTGACGATCAGGATCTTGAGATCCGCATCGCCTCGCCCGTTGACCGCCGCTTGAACGATCTTTCCCGGACCGTGCACGGTGAGGAAGCTGACGCCGAGCTTCGCGGCTTGACGCACCGCACGCTCGACGGTTTCTTCGATGTCGTTGTATTTCAGATCGAGAAAAACGCGTTTCCCTTTGGTCAGCAGCCAGTTGACGATCTCTGTCCCGCCTGCCAGTTGAAGCTCCAGCCCGACTTTGAAAAACGAAACCACGCCGTCCAACTGCTCAACCAGTTCCTTCGCTTCGTCAACGGACGCGAAGTCCAGCGCCACGATCAAGCGGTCGGCTGCTTCAGTCATCTTGCTGCTCCTGTGCCAAGGCTCGGAGTTGCCCGATCGGCAGTTCGCGCTGGGGTTGCGTGGTCTCGATGTAGCTCGCGACCGCATCTCGGATAAGGACACTGCGGGGAATCTTCGTTTTGGCGGAGATTCTGTCAAGCTCCTCGAGGAGACGCAGGTCGAAAGAAACGCTGACCGGGACCTTTCGCACGACCATTCGGCTCTCCTGATCGATAGTTTATTAATCTGATTAATTAAAATTGTCAACGCCACTTTTGCCTCACCTCTTTGGATGACGCGCTCTCCCGACGATGCCGTTTGCAGGAAATCTTTCGCCCGGTCTGAGGGTGCCAGTTGAGAACGCCTTCCGATTCTTGTTCCATACCACTGACACACTGAAGAAAAAAAGTCGGACCATGGCGACAAGGACAAGGGCGACGGACCTAAGCGACGCGCGACGTGACATGTCCGTCCCGGCCGAGGGCGGCCGGGCCACAATTCCACATAGCGGCGGAAGCAAGTGACGCTCCGCGCGACCGGCGTTACTCGAAACGTACGAAGTCGACGACGAGGGCGCTGTCCCAGTAGGGGTCCGCGGTGTCGGCGACGCCCAGCACCAGCGTAACCGTCTCGCCGGGGTACACCGGCCACGTCGCGTATCCGCCGCCCGCCAGATGCGCGTCCCACACCGCGCCCGCGGCGTTCGCCGTCGCATCCAGCGATGTCGCGACGCCGCCGAGCGCCTCGGCCGACGCGGGAACATCCCCAAAGTCGTCGCCGTCCGCGCCGCCTTCCATCGTGCGATCGATCGCGAAACCCCGCGTCGATCCGGCGACGAACGCGAAGGCCGTGTCGGCGTAGGGCGAGCCGAGCCACTCGGGCGCGTCCTGCGTGAGGATGTCGTAAGAGAGGATGAGGCTCGTCGCGCCGTCGGGCACCACGATCCGGCGCGCGGCGAGGCACGCGGTGCGCCCATCGCCGCCGGTGGTCAGCAGTCCGTATGCCGTTTCGCCGCCCGACGCGAAGAGATCCGCGTAGGCGTCGGTGTCCGCGGTCATGCATTCGCCCGCCTCGCCGATCGAGGTGACCGCCCAACCGGTCGTGTCGCCGGTCTCGAAGTCGCAGTTTTCGCACGCGTCCGACGCGCCAATGGCGGCCGCATCCGTCGCGAGGTCGAAGTCCGCACCCGTCACCACGACCGTGCCGTCGGCGAACGTCGCTCCCACAGGCGTCGCGCAGCCCGGGCCGACGCCCGCCACGTCGCATTTCGGATTCGGGTACGCGGCGGTGTCCGTGACGGGAATTGCGCGCGCGCCGACGCACCCGTCGCCCGTCGCCACCAGCGTCGCCGCGCGGCCCCAGTCGGCGGCCGACGCCTCGCGGATCGCGGGTACGGCATACGAGCCGCTCGCGCGGGCCAGCGCCGCGATCGAGCGCGCTCCGCCGGTCACGCGCACGGCGGCCGGGTCCTCGCCCACGCACGTCGAATTCACGCTGCCGACCGCGAATCCGACCTCGCTCTGCGCCGCAAAGGCGGCGTACCAGCCCGGGCCCGAAGGACCGACCGCATCGCCCAACAGCGGCGCGGCCTCGTCGTCGAGGCGCATCACCGCGCCGTCCCACGCGAGCTTGTGCACGAAACGCGCCTCGCTCGCGCCCTTATCGATCTTCGTGAGCGCGATCTGGTGTTCGAGCGCCGACAGGTCGAGGCCCGACGCCGCGAGGCTCCCGCCGTTTTCGGCGAGCCGCGCGTCGATCTCGTCGAAATTCACCGACCAAATGGCGTCCAGCATGCCGAGCTGCGTGGAATCGAGCTCGAACGCGAAGAGGAATCGCCAGCCCTCCGGCGTGGGCACGCCGGCGTCGCCTTCGGAAAGGCTCCAGTCATAACCGGTGCGTTCGCGCAGCAAAGCCTCGGCGGTGGGCGCGTTGGCGTCCTCTTCCTGCTCGTCCAGGTCCTCGTCGTCGCCGCCCCCGCCGCCGCACGCGGCGAACGCCAACGCCAGCGCCAAGACCGGCACCCACTCGAGAAATCGTCGTTTCCATTCCATGCAAATCACGCCGCTCGTCCCCGTCTCCAAAAAGCGCGCCATGCTTTCCGGTTTTATCGCCATCGTCAATCCTGATTTGATCGCGCGTGTCCATAGCACGTGGAGTTTTCCGGTTTTCGCGGCAATTGAATTTTCCGCTTGTGGTTTCGCACGGCTTTCCCCGCAGTCGCCTCGGTGTACGGGAAGACAGGGCTCCGCCGGGGAGCGACCCGCTCGCCCGGACGATGGCCGAAGAAGTGGCGGGCGCTTTGGGTGTCCGCCTTTTTCCTTCCTCGGCCTTCCGACGCAATAAACCCGATACCCCGCCGTCGGCATCGACGAGATCGCGCGCATCGTCATCGACCCGGCCTTCGTCAAGCAGCGCCTCGAGGACATCGTCAAAGATCGGGACCTGTCGAAGTACATCCTGTAGGGAGCCGTCGGGCGCGAATCAGATCGGCTCCCACACGTAGGTCGGCGTCTTGCAGAAGACGTGCTCGTGGCGCCGGTAGACACCGGGCGGCAACGCACTCTCGACGCTCGCCAACGCGTCCGCATCCCAGCACTCGACGGCGAGCAGCGGACGGTCGCGCTCGATGATTCGGCGCATTCCGAGCAGGGCCTTTGTTTCGCCGCCCTCGATGTCCGCCTTCACGACCGCGACGCGCTCCGATCCGATCTGATCGTCGAGGCGAACATGGGGGACGCCATCAACGGTCGTATCCTCGTTTGAAGCGGCGGCGGCGATGATGCGTCCTTCGCAGCGCGTGAAGTTGAACTCGATGTTGACGGCGAGCGCTCCCAGAGCCAAAGGATCGATCTCCACCGCGACGACCGATGTCTAGGGACACTCTTCGGCGAAAAACACCGTGTGGTTGCCGATGTGCGCACCGATATCGACGTACACGCCGGAAAGTCCCCGGGATGCGATGAAATCCAGAAGATCGGGTTCGTAGAACCTCCCGGTATTGGCGTGAATGGCGTGAATTCGGCCTCTCCCGGGGTGGAAAAGGACATGGGAGCGCGTCGACGCATACGCCACCGGAACCCACGCGCATGAAAGCGGCAGCGGATCGTCGCACGTCGCGACGACCGAAGATCCAATATCGTTCGCTTCGACCCGCGCGAAAGCCGCCTCGCAGTCGGCGATGAACCGGTCGCGAGGAAGCGTTGTCGAGTCGGACTCGCCCGCCGCGTGCGGAATGGAAAGGACGGCCCGTTTTCGCGCCAGAGAAGATATGCGTTTGATGAACAGGTCGGGACGTCGAACCAGATGCGCGATCTCCCCGGCGTGCATGACGTCAAACGACTTTTCCGGGAACGGGATTTTCTCGGCGAGATGCCGGCGAAACTCGATGTCGGGGATGGCGCGCCGCGCCTCGCGCAGCGCGGTATCACGACCGTCGCTTCCGACCATGCGTCGGGGGCTCGCGGCCCGACGGATCAGATCCGTGAGCGCCCCGTCGCCGCATCCGATATCGAGGATCTCGTCACCGCGCGCGTTTTCGCACACGAATTCCCACCTCGCCGAGGCATCGTGAAGGTTCTCCGAGGCGAAAGTCTCCGACCTTTCGAGAGACGCAAAAACGTCGGCGAGATGGGGCATTTCTTTCTCCAATTCCAAAATCAAGAAATCGCCAGGATACAATGGGCAGTTTGTCAATGACATTGGCGAGCGTCGATGCGGTATCGCCCCTTGCCCGGCGCGGCAAAGCCGCCAAAATGATTCGGCGCGTGTGCGCGTTCGGTTCATTTTTCATTCGGGGGCGGTCATGCCGGTTCGGGGCTTCGGAGCGTCGTTCGGGTTCTTCATCGTCGTGTGCGTCGCGTTGCTGGCGGCGGGGGCGGCGTTTGCGGGCGATCCCATCGCCGTGCCGCAAATCGCGGATGCCGAGAGCGGCACACAGCAGATCGCCTACATCGGCACGGGCGAATTGCTCTACAACATGAGCTGGACGATCGCGCGCGCCGACGAGGGCGGGCGCAAATCGTGGCGCTATCACCTCGACGGCGACAACGGCAAGAGCGGCGCGGCGCGCATCACGTGGGTCGAGGACGCCATATTCGACCTGCTGCCCGAGGGCCTGCGCACGCGCTGGTGGAAGAAGGTGTCGTCGGGCGCGGAGCAGGAGACGTGGGAACTGCGTTACGACTGGACCGCCAAGTCCGCCGTGTACAAATACGAGGACCGCGCGAGCGGCAAGACCGAGAACACGGCCGTGAAATGGGGCGACAACACCTATCCCATCGACGCGATGAACTTTTTGCTGCGCGGCCTGCCCTTTGAAAAGGGCCCGGGCACGTCGCTCACCGGCACATTCATCATGACCGACGGCACGCTGCTCTCGGGCTCGATGGTGGTGATCGGCGAGGAGAAGGTCGAGACGCCGCTCGGCACGTTCGACGCCTACAAGGTACAGCTCAAACCCAAGGGCCTCATCGGCGCGGTCGCACCCGACATGTTCATGTGGTTCGCCAAGACGCCGCCGCATCCGTGGCTGCGTTACGACGGCCGCGACGAGGGCCTCACCAGCCCGCGCACCAAGAACGTGCTGACGAAATACGAACCGCGCGCGACGCTCGGGAAGTAGAAGCGGCAACGCGCGTTGACGAGGGAAGTCCACGGAACCGAACGGAGGCGGCGATGAACGGCACGAAAAGCGAATCGGTCCCCCGCGCGGCGTACATCATCTGGGGCGCGATCTTCGCGTCGATCTTCGTCTACGCCGGTATCGCGATGGCGCTGCGCATGTCGGGCTTCGCCGAGGGCCAGGGTGCGCCCGTCGAGATGCTCATGGCCGTGCTCGGCGCGATGGCGCTCTCCATCGGCGCGTTCGCGGTCGTGTTCGTGCCGCGCGCACTTGGCCACCTGCCGCTCATCACCTATTCCATCCTGCGCGCGGCGCTCGCCGAGTCCGTCGCCGTCTTCGGCCTCGTCCTGATGATTTTGGGCGCGCCGATTCCCGTGGGCATCGTCTTCTTCGCCGCGTCGGCGATTTTGCTCGTCATCGTCCGCCCGCGCGTGCGGACGCGTCCGGAAGCCTCGGGCTCGATGCCCGAAAAGTCCTACCAACGCAACGAGGATGCGCGGCCGATTGAGCCGGAGTAAGGCGGGCGGGCGCGGTCTTTACCGCTTCGCTCACACTCCGAAAAACGCGGCGATCGTCTCCACCACGCGCTGCTGATGCGCGGCCGGGATCTCGGGATAGACGGGCAGGGCCAGCGTTTCGCGGGCGGCGCGTTCGCTCTCGGGAAAGTCGCCCTCGCGATAGCCGAGATATTCGAAACACGGCTGCCGGTGCAGCGGAATCGGGTAGTACACCATGCACGCGATTCCCGCCGCGCGCAGGTGCGCCATCAGCTCGTCGCGGCGCTCGGCGCGGATGACGTATTGATTGAACACGTGCCCCGGCGCGGCGGCGTCCGGCAGCGCGATCACACCGCGACCGACGAGGCCGGCCTCGTGAAAGAGCGCGTCGTATCGCGCCGCGTTGGCCGCGCGCTCGGCGCTCCAGCGGTCGAGGTGCGGAAGCTTGGCGCTCACCGCCGCGCAATGGATCGCGTCGAGCCGGAAGTTTCCGCCCACCGCCGTGTGGCGATAGAGCTCGGCCTGACCGTGGTTGCGCAGACGGCGGATCGCCTCGCCCAACTCGCGGTCGCGCGTCACCACCATGCCGCCGTCGCCGAGCACGCCGAGGTTCTTGCCCGGATAAAAGCTGAAGCATCCCGCGACGCCCATCGATCCCGCGCGGCGGCCGCGGTCGCGCGCGCCCAGCGACTGCGCCGCGTCCTCGACGATCGGCACGCCCTCGCACGCCGCGTCGAGCGCGTCCATATCCACGCACATCCCGAACAGGTGCACGGGCATCACGGCCCGCGTTCGCGGCGTGATCGCGGCGGCCACGCGCGCCACGTCGATGTTGTAGGTGACGGGGTCGATGTCGACGAACACGGGCCGCGCGCCGACGCGGTGGATGACCCCCGCCGTGGCGAAGAAGGTGTACGGCGTCGTGACGACCTCGTCCCCCGCACCCACGCCCATCGCCATCAGCACGGCGAGCAGCGCGTCGGTGCCCGACGACACGGCGATCGCCGCACCGCCCGGCATGCCGCAGTAATCGAGCACGTCGGCCTCGGCGTGCTCCACGTACGGCCCGCCGATGAAGCCCTGCGTGGAGAGGATGTCGTCGATCGCGGCACGTATCGGCGCTTCGACCTGCGCGAACTGCGCGGCGAGATCGAGAAACTTGACGGCTGGGGTTGCGGACACGGCAGAGACTCCGTTACGGGCGGCGCGGACGCTATCAAAACGGCGCGGGTGCGGCAATGCGCCGTCGCGAGCCGGGCCCCGGCCCTCACCCCGCCCTTCGGCCACCCCTCCCCCGTCAGAGGGGCGCGGGGACGGGGGTGTGGGCGGGGCGGGGTGAGGGCACCACAGCCGCCCCCAGCTGTGCGCCGGGCCGGAAAACGCGTTGACACCGGCTCCCCGTCGCGTCATATATGTCACCATATCTAGGTGCGCGCGTGCCATGTTCGTCCAGATATGGTGTGCGCATCCGCCGCGGAGGCCCAGCGATGCGAAGTGCGTTCCTCACCGGTTTTCTCGCGATCCTGGCGCTTGGTTTCGCCGGCCTTGTGGCTGGCGCGTGCGCCGGCGGCAGCGGCGGCGACGACGACGACGAAAAGGAGCCGACCTACGGCGAGGAGATCGAGGGCGTCTATCCGGCGGTCATGACGATCGTGAAGGACGACTGCACGCCCGACAACGAGGGCGAGAGCGAGGACTGGATCGTCGAGATCGAGCAGAGCGACGATCTGGGCACCGCGTGGGTGCGTTACACGACCCCCGGCAGCGGCCTCGACGCGGTCGAACTCTTCAAGTCCGACGTGTACGGCACCGTCGTGGTGAAGGCCGCCATCGAGAGCTTTCCCGCGGGCAACGGCTGCACCAAGTTCAACGTGCAGAACTACCGCGTGAAAATCGACGCCGAGACGCTCACCATCTCGGGCGCGCTCTCGGACGACATTTTCTATCAGGGCGCGGGTTGCGATTCGTCGTCGCGCGACTGCACCTTCGAACGCACCATCGAGCCCGGCAGCCTCGGCGACTGACGACGCGGCGACGCGCGGCCGCGCCTCGACAGGACGCGGTCTCTCCCTACAATAGACCCATGGCGCAGTACCGCGACTTTCAGGCATCGCAGCTTTTCTGTCCGCATTGCCGCACGGCGACCGAGGTGCGCGAGGTGCTGCTGCTCGTGCTGCCGGGCAAGAACCTCTACGACTATCGCTGTCGCAAGTGCGGTAAGCCCATCGGCTCGCGCGAAGAGGCCGACGCGGGCGCGCTCTCGATGCGCCCCGCTCGTCCGGCCGCGCCGCCATCGGGCCGCGCGCTGCCGATGCGCGCGCCGAAGGCGAAGGCAAAGCCGTAGGCGCGAAACGTCGTCGAAGGCGAAGCCGTAGGCGCGCGAGACCGTCGGCGTGATGCGTGAGGCGTAGCTCGGGCACAGCGAGCCGGGTCGTTGTTTTTTTTCGGATGTCGTTTTGCGATCGGGGCGGATCATGAGAATTTTCGGGCTGGGCCGGGCACGGACGGCGATCTGGATCGTCATCGCCGCGCTGGCGTGCGGCTGCGCGCGCATGTGGGTCGGCACGGGCTTTCCGCGCGAGGGCGAGGAGATCGTCGAGACGCGCGGCATCTCGGGCGAGGTGCGCATCGACTACGACGAGTGGTACGTGCCGCACGTGCGCGCGCTCTCCGATCGCGACGCGATGTTCGGCCTCGGCTACGCGATGGCGTCGGCGCGGCTGTTTCAACTCGACCTCTACCGCCGTCTCGCGCGCGGCGATCTCGCCGGGCTCACCGGCCCCGAGATCGTGCTTCGCGACGAATCGGGCGAGACGACGCTCGACGCGGTCGAGATCGACCTGTGGCTGCGTCTGCTGGACTTCGCCGACACCGGCCGCCGGCACCTCGAGGCGTCGAGCCCCGAGACGAAGGCGCGCCTCGCCGCGTTCGCCGACGGCGTCAACGCGTTTGCCCGCGAGCGCGAGGGCGATCTGTCCGCGCCGTATTCGGTGCCCGTGTTTCTGGGCGGCAAGGGATTTTTGCCGTGGAGCGCCGAGGACAGCGCGGCCATCGCGGCGATGCTGTCGTTCGGCCTGTCGCAGAATTTGCAAGAAGAGGCGTTCGCCGTAGCGGGGCTTCGTGACGGCATGTCGATCGAGCAGATCCTCGACTACATCTCGCCCGATGTCGCGATTGCGCCCGACGCCTACGAATACGTCCGCGCGTTTCGCGGGCGGCTCGGCGGCGTGCGTTTCGTGAAGGGCTTCGAGCACTTTCAGCGCTTCATCGCGGGCTCGCGGCATCTGACCGCGGAGCTGTCGGCGAGCAACAACTGGGCGGTCGCGCCGTCGAAATCCGCGAGCGGCAAGCCGATGCTGGCGAACGACCCGCACGTCTCCACCTCGATGCCGCCCTTCTGGTTTACGGCGCACGTGCAATCGCCCGACTGGTCCGTGGCGGGCGCGTTCGCGCCGGGCGTGCCGGTGGCGCTGGCCGGACACAACGGCCGCGTGGCGTGGGGCGTCACGGCCGTGCACGCCGACACCATCGATCTCGCCATCGAGCGCGTGGACGGCGCGCGCAAGACCTTCGTGCAAGACGACAAAACCTACGGCATGTCGCGGCGCACGCTGCGCGCGCGGGTGAAGGACGAGATCGTCACGCGCGACGCGTGGGCCACCGCGTTCGGCCCGGTCATCAGCGAGCTCGCGCCCGATTCGGCGTGGGCGGTGTCGATGCGATGGATCGGATGGGAGGGCACGCGCGTGCTCGACGCGGGCTTCGGACTCTTCGATGCGAAAAGCGCAAAGGACGCGATGGCGCTCGGCCGCGATTTCGGTTCGCTCTCGCTCAACCTGGTGTGCGCCGACGCCGACGGGCACATCGGCTGGGCGGTCACCGGCGACATCCCCGAGCGCACGGGTTACACCGGCGTGCTGCCCAAGGACGGACGCACTTCGGCGCAGGAGTGGACGGGCGTGATGCCGCACGACGCGCGGCCCGGCGCGTACGATCCCAAATCGGGGATCATCGTCACGGCGAACAATCGACCCGATCACGCGATGGCCGACAAGATCACGTCGTCCTACCCCGCGCCGTATCGCCACGACCGCATCGCCGCGCTGCTCAAGGCCAAGGACAAACTCACCCTCGCCGATATGCGCGAGACGCAAGGAGATCTGCACAGCGCCCAGGCCGACAAGCTGCTGCCGATCGTGCTGGGCGTCTCGCCTCGCTCGCCCGACGCGCAGGACGCCCTGGCGAGCCTGCGTTCGTGGAAAAAAGTCGTGCGCGCGGATTCGCCCGGCGCGCTGTATTGGGAGGTGTTTCTCGACAGCTTCCAGCGGCGTCTCGCGAAGCAGATCCCCGACGGCGCGCGCGGCGCGTATCTGTGGCGCGATCCCTTCGGCCCGATTCTGGCCGATGCGCTGCCGCGCGAAAAAACCGCGTGGTGGGGCAGTGCCCTCGAGCGCGACGTGATGGTCGAGGACGCGCTGGCCGACGCGGCGGCGCGGCTGCGCAAGTTGTTCGGCGCGCGACTCGACACGGCCACGTGGGGCGATCTGCACAAGCTGTATTTCGAGCATCCGCTGGCGGATGCAAAGGCGATCGGCAAGTTCTACCGCCTGCCGCCGCTGCCCTTCGGCGGCGACGCGGCGACGGTGGCGTCTGGCACGTACCGGCTCGGGCATTCGTTCGACGCGACAAATTACTCGTCGCTGCGTTTCGCGATCGACATGGCGGCGCCGGGCGAGGCGCGCTTTGCGATCCCCGGCGGGCAGTCGGAGATCGGCCGTCATCCGTCCTACGCGAACCTGCTGCTCGGCTGGTACGAGGGCGGCGACTACCCGCTGCTTCAGCGCGACGAGGATTTGTCGCGCGCGGCGAAATCGGCGACGGTGATCCTGAAGCGGCCGGCGGAGTAGCGGGGACGTACGGCGCGTAGCGATGCGCGTCCCCGATCGGGCGGCGCGCCGGCCGGGCATGTCCCCAGCATTTTCTGAGGCCGAGCTTCATGGGAAAACTCGCGAATTTTCGTCCGTGGGCGCCGATGATCGCCGCGGCGTCAGGCCGAAACGACCGGCAAAGAATGGTCCGCGAACCGCTGGAGCGGATCGCCCTCGACCCCGTCCCCCATCGGCCCGATCGCGTCGAACCCGAAGCCGTCAAACGAAGACCGAAAAACTTCGCGCGACTCAATAAACCCAGACACGAATTCCGCGAAATCGCCCATCGGAATCGGTACGCCAAGACGCTAACTTGGCGCCATTCGGGACTGTCCCTCATCACCCCAATTCCGCGATTGATTTCGCTGAGCAATAAAAAACCTCGTTGAATCTGGTAGGATGCGTTTGTCGAGACGATCCGCAGATTTCACCAACGAGGTGAGTCCATGATCGCGCAAACCGTTCTTCCTTTCAAGCTGGAA
>CAZPJD010000183.1:0-6110 GCA_964586775.1 uncultured bacterium
CCGGATGATCCGGTGCCACCTCAAGGGTGCCGACGGCGACGCGATCAACGCGACGCTCGCGGCCTGCGGGTTCAACCTGAGCAAACTGCTCCGGGCCATCAGGGGCCGCATTTTTGTCCGCGTTCCCAAACGCCTGTTTTCGCTGATTCGCAATCTGAAAACGGCGATTCACGTTCCGCGAACGCGGTGGTTCGCGTCAGCCGTCGCGTAAAGGGAATAATTCAGGGGCGACTAGCGAAGAAATTTTATATCGAGGATTGCTATTTGGCGGCATTTCGAGATCAATTTTAGGGCCGTATGTCGCAATAATTATCTCATCGGTGCTGTGGGCGTCGGCCCATAGTCAGTTTAAGTTGTTCGATGCAGATTATTTTTATACATTGGCATTAGGATTGGCTCTGTGTGCTGTGCGAATGCGTTGGAAATCGCTATATCCAAGCATTATTGCACATGCGGGAGGCAATGCGGCGGCGATCATATTCAACTGATCGCCTGTTGAAAAACTCTTAGCGACCTCTCGGCCTTTCGTGATTCGTTGAATTCTCGGATATCAGAATTCCGGAGAATTCCGGGAATATCGCACCGAACTCCGGTCCGGTCGCGGCGCGGTTCGCTTCGCCCGACATCGCCTCGGGGGTGGCGATGCCGAGGATCGCCAGCGCGTTCGCCGTCGCCTGTTTCACCGCAACGCACTGCGCGAGCGCGGGCGTTGAGCGAGCGCCGATCACCTCAAATACCTAGGAAATTTCTTCGTGTTCGGTCGTTGACACCCCCCGGGTGCGTGCTTAGGTTTCATCCGCCGGTAGCCCCCTTCTGGCTGCCGAAGGAGCACGCACCATGTCGAAAATCATCGGCATCGACCTTGGGACCACCAACTCCGTCGTCGCGGTGATGGAGGGCTCGGAGCCCCGCGTCATCACCAACTCCGAGGGCGGACGCACCACCCCGTCGGTCGTCGCCTTCACCAAGGACGGCGAACGGCTCGTGGGTCAGGTCGCCAAGCGCCAGTCGGTCAGCAACCCCGAACGCACGATCTATTCGATCAAACGCTTCATGGGCCGCCACTTCGACGAGGTCGGCGAGGAAACCCGGCTCGTCCCCTACAAGATCGTCCGGTCGTCGAGCGGCGACGCCCGCGTGCAGATCGACGGCAAGGAATTCTCGCCGCCCGAAATCTCGGCGATGATCCTGCAAAAGCTCAAGAGCTCGGCCGAGGACTATCTGGGCCAGCCGGTCAAAGAGGCCGTCATCACGGTTCCGGCCTACTTCAACGACGCGCAGCGCCAGGCGACCAAGGACGCGGGCAAGATCGCGGGGCTGGAGGTGCGTCGCATCATCAACGAGCCCACGGCGGCGGCGTTGGCCTACGGCCTCGACAAAAAGAAGGACCAGACGATCGCCGTTTACGACTTCGGCGGCGGCACCTTCGACATCTCCATCCTCGAGGTCGGCGAGAACGTCGTCGAGGTGAAGTCCACCAACGGCGACACGCATCTGGGCGGCGACAACCTCGACATGCGCATCATCGAGTGGATCGTCGCGGAGTTCAAAAAGGATCAGGGCATCGACCTGTCGAAGGATCCGATGTCGCTGCAGCGCCTGCGCGAGGCGTCGGAGAAGGCGAAGATCGAGCTGTCGTCGGCCATGGAGACGCAGATCAACCTGCCGTTCATCACGGCGGACGCCTCGGGGCCCAAGCACCTCGACCTCAAGCTCACGCGGGCGAAGTTCGAGCAGCTCGTCGAGGACCTGCTGGAAAAGTCGCTCGAGCCCTGCCGTCAGGCGCTGCGCGACGCCAAGACCTCTCCGGCGGACATCCACGAGGTCGTGCTGGTCGGCGGCTCCACGCGCATCCCCAAGGTGCAGGAGCACGTGAAAAAGCTCTTCGGTCGCGAGCCCCACAAGGGCGTGAACCCCGACGAGGTCGTCGCGGTGGGCGCGGCGGTGCAGGGCGGCGTGCTGGCGGGCGAGGTCAAAGATGTGCTGCTGCTCGACGTGACGCCACTGTCGCTCGGCATCGAGACGCTCGGCGGCGTGATGACGAAGTTGATCGAGCGCAACACCACGATCCCCACGCGCAAGAGCGAGATCTTTTCGACGGCGGCCGACAGCCAGACGAGCGTCGAGATCCACGTGCTGCAGGGCGAGCGCGAGTTCGCACGCGACAACCGCACGCTGGGCAAGTTCCATCTGGTCGGCATTCCGCCCGCGCCGCGCGGCGTTCCGCAGATCGAGGTGACCTTCGACATCGACGCCAACGGCATCGTGTCGGTGTCGGCCAAGGACAAGGCGACGGGCAAGGAACAGCGGATCACCATCACGGCCAGCTCGGGCCTGTCCGACGACGAAGTGAAAAAGATGGTGAACGACGCCGAGTCGCACGCCAGCGAGGACAAGGCGCGCCGCGAGGAGATCGAAACGCGCAATCAGGCCGATTCGCAGGCGTATTCGATGGAAAAGCTGCTGAACGAAAACAAGGACGCCGTGGACGAGGCCGACCGGCAGACCATCGAGCAGGCGATCAAGGACGTGCGCAAGGCGCTCGAAGGCGATAACATCGACGAAATCAAGCGCCGCATGCAGGCGCTGGAGGCCGCGAGCCACAAGATGGCCGAGGCGATGTACAAGAAGGCTTCGGCGCAGGGCGCGGGAGCGGCGGAGCCCGGCCCGGCGGGCGGCGGCGCGCCCCCACCGCGCGGCGGCGGCGACGACGTGATCGACGCCGAAGTCGTCGACGAGAACTGAGTGGTCGACGAGAACTGAGTGATCGACGAGAATTGAGCGATCGACAGGAGCCGGGCGGAGCATGACCGACGCCGACGAACTCATCGGGCTCTCGCGCGAACTGACGCGGCGGCTTCAATCGAAGACGATGGAGTCGCCCGGTGCGCCGCGCGAGCGGTCGGCGGTGGCGGAATCGGGCACGCTGCCCTGCGATCTGGTCGAAACCGACGACGCGTTTCACATCACGATCGACGTGCCCGGCGTCGGGGTGGACGACGTGGCGGTATCGGTGCTCGGGCAGAGGGCGACCGTCCGCGCCACGCGGCGCGCGTGGATTCCCGACGGGCTGAATCCGGTGCAGGTCGAGCAGACGGTGGGGGCGGTTTCTCGAACGATCGAGTTGCCCGCGCCGGTCGAGGAAGGCGCGGTCCGCGCGCAGATGGCGGCCGGGGTGCTGACGATCCGGATCCTCAAGGCGGGCGGCGCGGGCCCTCGCCCGGGTTGATCGCCGCCGGAGGCGGACGCGAAGGATCCACACCCTGACGAGCCCGGCGGTGTGGATTTTTTGTCGGCGCGTTTTCGCCGGCGCGATGCGAGGAGCGAACACCCGTGGCGAAGCGCGACTACTACGAAGTGCTGGGCGTGAAGCCCGACGCCGACGACAAGGCGATCAAAGCCGCCTATCGCCGACTCGCCAAGCAGTATCACCCCGACTTCAATCCGGACGACAAAGCCTCGGAAACACGCTTCAAAGAGGTGAACGAGGCCTACGCGGTGCTCTCGAACGCCGAGGCGCGCACCAAGTACGACCGGTTCGGCCACGCGGGCAACGGCCAGCCCGGCTTTGATTTTTCCAACTTCGACTTCCGCAACCCGGGCGGGTCGTTTTCGGGCTTCGGCCAGACCTTCGAGGCGCAGGGCTTCGGCGACATTTTGCAGGAGCTTTTTGGCGGCCGATTCGAGATGGGCGGCCGTGCGTCCGGCGGATTCGGTGGGCACGGTGGACGGTTCGGCGGCGGGCGCCGCGCGGCGCGGGGACAGGACGTCGAGGCCGAAATTCGCATCCCGTTCATGGACGCGATCCGCGGCACGCAGATGACCGTCACCGTAGAGCAGCCCGGCGGCCCGGATCACATCACGTTCAAGGTGCCGGCGGGCATCGCCGATGGCGGCAAGATCCGGCTGCGCGGCAAGGGCGGCGCGGGCGGTGACCTCATCCTGCGTGTGACGGTCGAGCCGCATCACGACTTCGTGCGCGACGGCGACGACCTGCGCGTCTCGGTGCCGGTCACGGTCGCCGAGGCGGTCTGCGGCGCGAAGATCCCCGTGCCGACGCCCGATGGCACGAGCACCATCGCGATCGCGCCGGGGACGTCGTCGGGGCAGGTGCTGCGTCTCGCGGGCAAGGGTGTCGCGCGAAAGGGCCACGCACCCGGCGACCTCTTCGTGACGATCCGCATCGTGGTTCCCAAAAACGTCGACGAAAAGAGCCGCGAACTCATCCGCGAGTTCGACCGCAAAAATCCCGTTCATCCGCGCGGCGCGAACTGACGCCGCCCAAAATCGACATGAGGAATCAAGGAATCATGGAGATCCCGATCGACGACGGCAGCGAGGACGAGACGGTGGCGAAGGAAAAGACGAAAAGTGCGGCGGACGAGGCGGGCGCAAACGGCAACGGCGAAGGCGCGGCATCGGCGGAGGCCGCGGTCGAAACGCCGGTCGATCCGATCGAGCAAGCCAAGGCGCGCGAGCGCGAACTGGTGGACCAGTTGCAGCGTCTCGCGGCGGAGTTCGACAACTACCGTAAAAAGAACGCGGGCGAATACTCGCGAGGGTTGCAGGAAGGCCAGGCGCGGGCGATCGAGGCGATCCTGCCGGTGCTCGACAGCTTCGGCCTCGCGGTGGCGTCCGCGGCGAACGCGACCGATCCGGGCGCGCTGCGCGCGGGCATCGAGGCCGTGCAGCGGCAACTGCTCGGCCAGCTCGCGGGGCTCGGGCTCGAGGAGATCCACGCCGCGCCCGGCGACGCGCTGGACCCGAATGTCCACGAGGTGCTCATGGCGCAGCCGGGAACCGACGTGGAGCCCGGTCGCGTGACCGCCGAGTTTCAGGTGGGGTATCGTTTCAAATCGCGCCTGTTGCGCGCGGCCAAGGTGTGCGTGGCGGCCGAACCGCCCGCGCCGATCGAACCGGCGGCGGCGGTGGAAACGGACAAGTCGAACGGCGACGCCTGACGGATGTCGGCGATCGGGATGCAACGAAGGAACCATCGGGGGGAAGGTGATGTCTGAGGACGCCAAGGAGAGCGAGATCAAGGTCACCGACAAGAGACGGTATCGCGGGAGCGCCGAGGGACCCGTGGAGCCGGAGCCCGCGCCGAAGGCCGAGTATGCGGAACCGAACCCGGCGGCAGAAGGCGACTCCGTGCATGAACACGAGCACTCGCACGAGCACGAGCACATGCACGAGCACACGCACGAGCACTCGTCGGGGCCGCTGCCCGAGCTCAACTTCATGAGCCTCATCTTTTCGCTCGCCACATCGGCCATGATGGCCATGGGCGATCTGGCGGACCCGGACGGCAAGAGCCACAAGGATCTGCCGATCGCCAAACAGACGATCGATCTGATCGGGCTTCTGTCCGAGAAGACGAAAGGAAACCTGACCGCCGAGGAAGAGCAGTTCGTGTCCCACACGCTGCGCGATTTGCGCCTGCGTTATGTGCAGGCGAGGGGTTAGAGGGTTCATGTCCACAAGCCGGGCGAACGATTCGGAGACCGATTCCATGAGACACCGACGCGTCGCGATCGTCGTCGCGCTGCTGCTGGTCGCCATGTCCACCATCGTGTGCGTCGCCGACGAAAAGACGCTCACGAACGAGGCGGAAAAACCCGAGGTCGATCAGCAGGCGGCCGATGCGACCCCCGTGCCGTCCACCGACGACCTGAACGCCGCCAGCCGCTCGTTCGTCGAACTCGCCAAGCGCGCAACCCCCGCCGTGGCGTATCTGGAAGTCGAAAAGCGCGTGCGCACGGGCGGCATGACGAACATGCCGTTTCGCCAGGGCGATCCCTTTTTCGAGTTCTTCAAACAGTGGGGCGTGCCCGAGCGCGATTTCGTGCAGCGCGGGCAGGGCTCGGGCTTCATCATCAGCGACGACGGCTACATCATCACCAACAACCACGTCGTGCGCGACGCCGACAAGGTGAAGGTGAAGCTGGTCGACGAACGCACCTTCACCGCCAAGATCATCGGCGCGGACCCCAAGACCGATCTGGCCGTCATCAAGATCGAGGACCCGAAGGCGCTGCCCGTGGTGCCGCTCGGCGATTCGGACAAGGTCGAGGTCGGCGAGTGGGTCGTGGCGATCGGCAACCCCTTCG
>CAZPJD010000184.1:0-157180 GCA_964586775.1 uncultured bacterium
TCAGACCAAGGACCTCGCCGGAATACACTTCCGTCTCCACGCCGGAGCGAATCGTCACCGTGTCATGGAAGTTCGGTTCGATCGTTTCGCCCGACAAAAAACTGATGTCGAGCACGGGCACGGTGAAATCGACATCGACGATCAGGTTGGGATCTGGAAACCCGCTCCACTCGTTGTACGACGCGTCCACCTCGGCCACGAGGCCGAGGTCCTCGTTCTCCCACGAGAGCCCCGCCGTCCACTGGCGCGGGGTGTAGATGCTGGTCGCCTCGAAGATCAACGTGATCGGCGCGGGGCCGATGTAGGTGTTGATGGGGATGCGATAGTTGGTGAAGAACTCCTCGCGGAACACGAGGCCGAGCGAGAGGCCGTCGAGCGGATCCCACATCTCGCCGCCCTTGACGAGCGCGCCGTAGGTGGGCGCGAAGCTCGTGAAGACCTCCTGCCCCGTGTAGGTCTGCACGTCGCCGTTGGAATCGATGATCGCGTTGATCTCGCCGTCGGTGTTGGAAAAAAGCTGCGCGCCGCCGCCGATGCCGAGCCAGTCGAAAACGCGGATCGAGAGTGTGGGGAGCTGCGTGGCCTGCCGGCCCGAGTTGCGCAGCAGCACGTATTGCGGAACGCGGGGGTACGGCACATCGAGGGCGAGGAAAATGCCGCGAGGGATGAACGCCGCGAGGCCGAGGGCGAGGCGGTCCTTCATGAAGCCGCCGAAGGGAAAGGGCAGCACCGCGCCGAAGACCGTGCCCTCGGTGCTGTCGAGGTTCGCCTTTTCGCCGTATCGCTGATCGAGCCAGTTGCCCGTCTTCATGTATCCCAGGCCGATGGCCGGGATTTCCAGAAAGACGCTGCCCCCGGGGTTGTAGTAGGCGACGCCGAAGTCCTTGGCCTGGGCCGCCGTCGCGCCGCCCAGTGCGATGCCGCGCGCGTTGTAGCCGTAGCTGTAAAGCACGTCGGCATGCGCGCCCGACGCGAACGACGCGCCGATGGCGATCATGACGATGAAGAGGAATAGCCCGCGCTGACCTGTCACCCAAGCCCCAACGGCGTTACGAAAATCGAAACAACCGACCGATCCGCCGCGTCGCCGCGCGATGGGCGCGTCTCACGCCGGTCGCGGTCGCCGAAAACGGATATTTTGAGTGAAAAACGATGACTTGGCCGTTTCTCACATCTTCCCCGTGAAATCAAGATAGGGTATGAATGGCGCGGTTTTTCCGGCCCATTTTCGGCCCGAATCGCGCGGGAGCCAGACGTGCGCGTCATTGTTTGCGACGCATCGGAGCGGTCGGCGCTCGCCGCCGTTCGTTCGCTGGGACGCGCGGGACACGAGGTCCATGTCGCGGCCGCGCGGCACCCCTCACTCGCCTCGGTCTCTCGATACGCATCGCGGTTCTTTTCCGTTTCCGATCCCATGACCGCGCCCCGTCTTTTCGCCGAGCAGGTGATGGGCGAGGCGCGCCGGATCGACGCGCGGCTCATCGTTCCCCTCACCGATGCGTCGTGCTTCGCGCTCGGTCGCGTCGATCACGCCGGGCTCGTCGTTCAGCCGGACATCGCCACGCTGGAACGCGCGGCGGACAAGTACGAGGTGTTTCGGCTCGCGCGCGAACTCGACGTCGATGTTCCCGTTACGACGGCGATCGAGCGCCCCGATTCGCCGATCCCCGGGGATCTCCCCTGGCCCGTCGTCGTGAAACCGCGCCGCTCCCGCGTGATGAACGGCGGCGCGCTCGTTGCGCTCGGCGTGTCGTACGCGACGAATGAGCGCGAGCTGCGCGCGCGGCTCGAGGCGCTGCCCCAGGGCGCGTTCCCCGTGCTCGTGCAGGAGCGCGTGACGGGAGACGGCGTCGGCTACTTCGCTCTGGCGCGCGAAGGCGACGTGCTCGCCGAGTTCTTCCACCGCCGTCTGCGCGAGTTGCCGCCCTCCGGCGGCGTCAGCGTGCTGCGCGAGGCGATGGTGCCCGACGCGCACGTTCGCCGCCATGCGGTGGCGCTCGTCAAGCGGCTCGCGTGGACGGGACCGATCATGGTGGAGTTCAAGCGCGACGCCGCCGGGCGGCCGAATCTGATGGAGATCAACGGGCGATTTTGGGGCTCGCTGCAACTCGCCATCGACGCGGGGGTCGATTTTCCCGCGCTGCTCGCGCGGATGAAACTCGGCGAGGCGTTTGCGATGCCCGGCTATCGACCGCGCCTGCGCACGCGGCACTTGCTGGGCGACGTGGAGTCGCTCGTCGTTGCGCTGGCCAAGGGACGCGCGGCCCTCCCGCCCGGTCGGTCACGCTGGTCTTATCTTCGCGACTGGATTTCGCGGCGCGGAGGACTCGAAGTCGAATCGATCGACGATCCCCGTCCGGCGTTGCACGAATATCGAAATTTCGCGCGCAAGTGGTGGCGTCTCGTCTCGCGACGCCTTTTCCCGCGCACGATCCGCGGCATCATCCACTCGCACACGACGTTCTCGCACGACGGCGCGCTCTCGGTCGATCGCTTCGCCGATCATCTCGAAGGCAAGGGGCTTTCGTTCGTCGCGATCACCGAACACGAGAACTCGGTGGACGCCGAGAGCTACCGCCAGTTGCAGGCGGAGTGCGCGAAACTCTCGCGACCGGGTTTCGTGTTGATCCCCGGCATCGAGTTCGCCACGCCGCGGCGCACGCACATTCTCGGCATGAACGTGAGCGAGTTCTTCGACGAGCACGACGCGACGAAGATCGTGCGCGGCATCCACGAACGCGGCGGTATCGCGGTGCTCGCCCATCCGGACGAAACGGACTTCGAGCGCGATCCCGAATTCCTCTCCGCTCTGGACGGTGCCGAGGCGTGGAACGCCGTCCACGACAGCCCTTTCGTGCCGTCGTATCGAAACATCACGGCGATCGACGAGATCCGGCGGCTGAACCCGAATCTCAAGGTGTATGGCGGCGTCGACTTCCATCGACCGGGACACTACCGGGGAATGCGCATCGAGATGCGGTGCGAACCGAACGCCGCCGCCATCCTCGACGCGTTCCGTCGTGGCGAATTTCGCGTGCGCGGACCCATTTACGGATTCGGAGCAAACGCGCGTTTCGGGATTCTGGATCGACTCTACATCCGCCTGATCCGCCGGTTGCGCGAACGGGCGAAGCCCGTCGTGCGTCCGCTGCGTCGCGCGCTACGCGGACCGGCGGCGAATCCCGCCGCGGCCCAGACGCACCTCGTTGCCCACGCGATTGAGACGGGCAATCCCGGCGGGGCGGAGCGCGTCATGCTTCACCTCGTCGATCGGTTGCCCGCGAATCGCTTCACATCGCGCGCGGTGCTCGCGAAATCGGGGTGGCTCGACGAGCAGCTTTCCTCGCGCGGCGTGCCGCACGAAATCCATCCCGTCGGCCATCTGTGGAATTTTGGCGGCATCGCGTCGCTGGCCCGAATGCTGCGCGCGTGGAGCGCGTCGGCCTTCGTCACGCACGAACTCTATCTCAATGTGCAGGGCGCGATTGCCGCGCGCATGGCGCGCGTGCGCCACGTGGCGGTCGTGCACGGCAACCTCGAATACGCGTCCCCGTGGTTTCGTCGCGCGGGGTATCAACTCGCGCTCCTGCTGGGCAGCCGCATCATCGCCGTCAGTTTTGCGATTCGCGACGATCTGGCGAAGATCCTTCGCGTGCCCCGCCACCGCATCGGCGTCATCCACAACGGCGTGACGATCCCGCCGCCCGCGACGCCCGAGGATCGCGCCGAGGCCCGCGTGCGGCTGGGCGTGACCGACGAGCCGACGATCGCCCTCGTTGGCAGCCTCTACCCCGTGAAGGGCCACGCGGTGCTGCTGGCCGCCATGCCCGCGATTCTCGCCGAGCACCCCCGCGCGACGGTCTTCCTGATCGGGCGCGGTCGCCCGGAGACCGAGCAAGAGCTTCGTCGCGGCGCCGAGCCCTACGGCGAGCGGGTGCGTTTTCTGGGATTCCGAGAGGATGTGGACCGGCTGCTGTCGGGCATCGACGTGCTCGCCGTGCCGTCCCTGTACGAAGGTCTGTCGCTCGCGGTATGCGAGGCGATGGCCGCGGGGGTGCCGGTGGTCGCGTCGCGCGTCGGCGGAAACCCCGAGATCATCACCGACGGCGAGGACGGCATGCTGGTCGGCGTGGGCGACCACGCCGCGCTCGCCCGCGCGATCGGTGCGCTGCTGGGCGATGCGGACCGCCGCGCCGCGATGGCCGCGCGGGCACGCGAAACGGCGACAATGCTGTTCTCGATGGATCGGATGATCGCCGCCTACGTCCAAGAGATCGGCGGCTGACGCCCGAGTCTTTGCGTACCTTGCCTCAGCGACCCTTGAAATTCGCCTTGCGTCGCTCGATGAAGCTCAGCACGCCCTCGCCCGCGTCCTCGGTCTCCATTACGGGACGCAGGTCGGGCGTCAAACGCGACGCCCCCTCGTCGAACCCGCGCAGGACCGCCAAATGCGCGAGGCGCTTGGTGGCGCGAACCGCCAGCGGCGCGCGATCGGCGATGACGCGGGCGATCTCGACCGCGCGTTCGAGATGCTGGCCCGTTTCGACGACCTCTTGAACGAACCCGATCCGCAGCGCCTCGGCCGCCGAGAACTCGTCGCCCGTCAGCAGCCAGCGCATCGCGTTGCCCCAGCCGGCCTCCTGCACGAACCGGATCGTAGCGCCGCCCGCCGCAAAAAATCCGCGCTGCACCTCGATCTGCGCGAATCGCGCATCCTCGGACGCGATGCGCACGTCCGTCGCGAGCATCAGTTCGATTCCCGCCGTGAGGCACAGCCCTTGAATCGCCGTCACGACCGGCTTGGTCAAATACGGCTCCGACAGGCGAAACGGATCGATGCCGCCCTCGGCGTCGAGCAGCCGGCCCTCGGCGAAACGCTCGGCGAAGAGCGTGAGGTCGAGCCCCGCCGTGAAGTTGGCGCCGTGCGCGAAGAGCACCCCGCAACGAAGGTCGTCGTCGGCTTCCAACTCCGCGTACGCGCGCCCGAGGGCGTTGAGCATCTCGGGCGTGAACGAGTTCTTCTTCGTCGGCCGGTTGATGCCGATCATCAGCAGATGCCCGTCGCGTTCGATCGTGATGTCGTCATTCGAGGTCATTCGTGATCCTTCCGGGATCGATACGTTGAGCATACCCCATTTTTCGCGCCCTCCGAAACCGCGCTCGTCGTTGACCCGCCCTTGACCGCGTGCTAGGCGAGTCGAACCCGACGAGGCTCCGATTGACCACTCCAACGACACACTCTCGCACGCGAAGCGCGATTCTTGTCGCGCTCGTTACCCTCGCGTTCGTGGTCGTTTCGGTCGGTTTGGCGTTCGCCGAGGACGGGGACGAAACGGACCCGGACGACCGAAACCTCGACGAAATCAAAGTCACGGCGAAACGCGTGAACGAATCGACCGACGATCCGCCGGTCTTCGTCGAGACGATCGACATGCGCGAATACGAGGGCCGCTTCGTGACGACGCCGGAGGTGCTCGCGCGGGCCGTGGGCGTGAACGTGCGCGACTTCGGCGGGCTGGGACGGCTTTCCACCGTGTCGATTCGCGGTGCGAGCGCCGAGCAGGTCGTCATTCTGGTCGACGGCGTGCACGTGAATCCGGCGTCGGGCGGCGGCGTGGATCTGTCGTCCATCCCCCCGGCGCACATCGACCGCATCGAGGTGATTCGCGGCGGCGACTCGGCATTCTTCGGCGACGCGGCGATCGGGGGTGTGGTCAACATCGTCACCAAGCGCGCCAAGGACCAGGCGACGAATACCGGCTCGATCTCGTACGGATCGTTCAACACGCTTCAAACATCCGCCGCGCGCTCGCAGGGTTTCGAGCGCGCGTCATACATGGCCTCGGTGACGTACTTTCACAGCGACGGCGACTTCGGCTTTCGCAACAACAACGGCACCGAATTCAACGGCGAGGACGACTTCGACGACATCCGCAAGAACAACGAGGCGGACAATCGCGGCGCGCTCGTCAAGGCCAATTTTTCACCGGGAAGTCATGTCGAGATCGGCGCGCAAAACGAATTCTATTCGTCGGAGCGTGGCGTGCCCGGCCTCGTGACGTTCCCTTCGCCGAACGTGCACGAGGCAGAGTTGCGCAACACGGCAACGCTGACGCTGGCGATCGCCGATCTGCCCGCGAGCCGGATGAGTTGGCGGACGCGCGTGTCGTATCCCTACCGCGAGGACACCTACAAGGACCCGCGCGGCGAACAGACCGGCGTGCCGCGGCGAACCGAACAGGCGACGCACTCGCCCGACGTCGAGCAGACGATCCAATACGTCTGGGGCGAGCACCAAATCTGGACCGCGTCGGGTCAGTATCGGCGAGACGATCTGCGCGACGACGATTTCGACAACCCGACGCGCGACACGGTTTCGGGCGCGATCCGCGATCAGATCTCGCTCGCGAAGGACATCGTCACGCTGGTTCCCGCCGTTCGATACGACGACATCTCGGATACGGGCGACGCATGGAGCCCGAAATTCGGCGCGGCGGTCAAACCGCTCGATTGGATGACGCTCAAGGCCAACGCGGGGCGGTCGTTTCGCGCGCCGAGTTTCGCGGAGCTGTACTACAACCACGGCTTCGTCGAGGGAAACGTCGACCTCGAGCCCGAGCGGGCGACCAGCTACGACGCGGGAGCGCAGCTACACACGTCATGGCTTTTCGTCGAGGGCGCGGCGTTTCGCAGCGACATCGAGGATCTCATCGAGTACGTGCTCGTGTCGGGTTTCCGCTACAAGCCCTACAACATCGGCCGCGCGCGGCTCGACGGGGTCGAGCTCGCACTCACGCTCGAACCCGTCCGCTTCGCCTCGCTGTCGGGCTCGTACACGCTGCTGCGTGCGCGCGATCTGGAGCGGGATGGCGAAGCGAACGCGCAGATCCCCGGCCGCCCCCGGCACACGGGGTTTGCGCGCGCGGAGGGTCACTGGGACGTCTTCACGCCCTTCGTCGAATTCCACTACATCGGCGGCAACTTCGTCACCGCCGCGAACACCAAGCTGCTACCCGAGCGCAAGATCTGGAACGTGGGGCTGACGACGCGAGCGGGCGATTACGTGACGCTCGGCATGGAAGCGAAGAACGTCGGGAACGACGAAGCGGTGGACGTGCGTGGGTTCCCCCTGCCCGGTCGATCGGTCTTCATGACGGTGTCGGTCGATTTCTGACGCGCCTTGACGGCTCGTGCGCCGCGGCGTAACCGTGCCGTGTCGCGTTCCGCCGCGTTTTTGTCACATCGATGTATTCAAATGTGCCATACGAGGGAGACGCTATGCATCGGCTATTCATGTTGGCCGCGATCCTGCCCATCTTGCTCGCGCTCGCCGCATGCGCGACGGATGACGACGACGATTCGGAAACCGACGCAGACGACACCGTGGACGACGATTCCGCGGACGACGACGCGATGGATGACGATGCGGAAGACGGATACGATTACGGCGTCCCGGTGAAGCAGACCTCCCCTTGGCCGATGTATCGACGCACCGAACGACACGCGGGACGAAGCCCTGTCCTGCCCACGCCGAACGACCGCGAGCCCTGGGCGTTTCGCATGGAAAAAGGGATGTTCCACGAGCCCGTCATCGACGACGACGGGACGATCTACATGGGCTCGGCGGACACACGCATTTACGCGATCGGGCCCGACGGCATCGAGAAGTGGCGCTTCCAGACCGGCGAAATCAACGACTCGACGGCGATCATCGCGGCGGACGGGACGATCTTTGTGCCCTCGGGCGACGGGTTCATCTATGCGCTGAATCCGGACGGCACCGAGCGCTGGCGGCTCGCGGCCCAAGGCGTCGAGGGCTACATCACGTGGTGGGAAGGCCACATCACGATGGGGCCGACGGGTATCCTCTTCGCGGGCAACGACGACCGCAACCTTTACGCCTTCACGCAGCTCGGCGAGATCTGGTGGACGTATCCGGTGATCGATCAAATCTGGTCGTGCCCCGCAGTGGGACCGGACGGCGAACTGTTCTTCGGCTCGAACGATCTGGTCATGCGCTCCGTCACGCAGTCGGGGGACCTGCGTTGGTGGAGGCCGACGCTCGGCCCCGTGGCGGGCTCACCGGCCATCAGCGCTGACGGCGCGACGGTTTACGTCGGATCCTTCGACGGACACGTGCATGCGTACGACACGGCCACGGGCTCGAAGCGATGGGCGTTCGCCGCGCGCGATCACTTCTACGCGTCGCCCGCGCTCGCCGACGACGGAACGATTGTGATCGGGTCCGCGGACGGAACCATGTATGCCCTGAACCCGGACGGCTCGCTCCGATGGGCGTTCGACACGCTCGAACCCATCCGCTCATCCGCCTCGATCGACGGCGCGGGCAACATCTATTTCGGCAATTCGGACGGCAAGCTCTACGCGCTCTCCGCGGGTGGCGAGAAACTCTGGACCTTCGACTCGACCGAAAGCGATCGCAACGATTTGAACGGCTCGCCGGCCATCGCGAAAGACGGCGTCGTCATCGACGGCGAGGCCGGCGTGCTGCACTTCGTGCCCTTCGGCTGGTGTGAAGCCTCGAACGACGAACGCTGCGACACGACGCCGGGCGAGGGCTTGCCGGACGATGGTGCGCTGCTCTTCCACTATACCAACGGCGGATCTTCGCGCCCGGCGATCGAGAACGACGTGAACCCTTCCGAGGTCATGACCTTTCGGCTCGTCGTGCGTGAAGGCGGCGAGACGATTCGCGCGCGCATCGATGCGGACGTGCTCGATGTGACCTTAGATCCGCTCGCGCCCCACCGCGTCGAGGTCTCGGCGGACGGCAATTTCGTTTCCATCATTCCCGAGGCGCCGATGGCGTTTGGGCAGACTTACACCGCGGCGCTGGGCGGCTCCTATCGTGTCGGCGGGGTGCGCGTGGGCAATCGCGTGATCGGCGGAGAATTCGGCGGAAATTTCGAGGGGCAGTTCACCTTCGATGTCGCGGCCTCCAGCGGCGAGGGTTTTCCGATCGAAATCGGCGACGAATCGGTCCCCGTGCTGCTGATGCGGCGCATCGCGGTCCCCCAGCCGCCGATGATGACCACGTTCAACCAGATCGGATTCGACAGCTACAACTTCCTGATGGCACCCGTCGCGATCGACGAGGTGTCGGGCCGCGTTATCTTTCTGATGGCCGAGGGTACGCCCGGTCTCGAACCCGCGCTGCTTCTCCCGACGCGCACCTTGATCGCGTTCAACGGCGATTTCGTGGACCGGTATTTTTCGCTGCACTCCGACGAATTCGCGGTGGATGTCGCGAGCGTGCACATCGTCCTCGACCTGTTCCGCGTGAGCGGGCGCCTCGACGACGATCTGACCTCGCCGGGGCTTTCCGCCTATACCGAGGTGCTTTGCGACAACGTCGAGTTTTTCGGTTTCGCATTGGATCTGCTCGGTATGTGTCATCCCGAATCGGGGAAAATGATCGCGAACGGCTCGGCGATGTTGGAGCCGCACGCGGGCGGGCTCGGCGTTGCACCCGAGAATTTGTCTGTGGAGTCGGTGGAATGGCATCCGACCGGAGGTCAATTCGGATTCGGATACGTCGAAGCGCGATTCGCCGCGAACGATTTCGTCGCCGGAGAACATCAGACCGCCCTTGTCCTCGTCGATCCGGACGAAACCCGGGCCGTGGAGCTGGAATACGGCACTTACACGCAAGTGATTCCCGATGTCGACGGAGCTCTCGACCGTGTGCGGCTCAGTCTGAAAGACGATCTGGATCTTTCGAATATGGACGTGTACGTTATCTTCGATCTGTTCCCTCTTTCCCATTGGGGAATTTGAAGGCCCTGGGGATCTTGGGGCCATCGTCATCATTCCCGATGTGATATCGCCCGCGCGATTCGTGTCGGATGGGAGAATGGATGAAAAAACTCGCATTCCCGGCGATGTTCGCACTCGTTTTCCTCACGGCGTCGCCATCGTTCGGCGCGGACTTCACGATCACCATCGGAACGATCGACGCGGGGGTGCAGCTCTTTCGCGTCGTGGACGACGCCCCGACGCAACTCACCGCCGGCGCGCAGTTCACGGTCGCGGAGGGAACCGCCGTCCTGCTCCGTTCGACGTACAATCAGGCGCCGCCGGATACCGGACCGTTCGACGATTTGATCGAGGTGCATCGGAACATGGACATCTCCGTCCATGCCCGGCGGTACAACTCGCTCCCCGGCGCTCCGGTCTACCTCGACGCCGACATGGCCTACACGCCGGACGACATCTTCATCATCGCGGCCACCTTTACGCCGGGGACCATCCAGATCGACTTTCAGAATCCGCCGGACGATGCGCCGGTCGAGATCGTCGGCCTGCACGCGATGGTGGTCTCCGCGATTCTGAATCCGCTCGGCGATCCCGATCACACCGGTTCGCCCGAGGGCGTGGCCGAGGTGTTTTACGGGACGGTCGAGAGCGGAGGCTTGTTGTCGATTCGTTCCACTTGCGATGACGAGGTCAGCACCGTCTTCAATCGCTTGGCGGGCAACTCCTTCTCGTTCGAGGGCGACTGCGCCGGGATGCAGGACGTCATGGCGCAGGAGATCGACGCGTGGTTCGTCTCGATCACCTCTGCGGACGTGACGTGGTGGAACATGCGCCTTTCGGGCCAACTCTTCAGCTCCGGCTACGTCGGTCACGGCCTCAACGACGAGTTGCCCGAGGTCATCACGCTCTCCGGCGATCCGATGATCTGGTTCAAGGCGCGTGATCCCGAAACGTGGAATCTGCCGCCCGCGACGGTCATCCGGGAAGGCGGCACGCCGATCGTCTTTGAGAACGAAGGCATGGGCGATTACGTTTTCTGGGAAACGCGCCTGGATGGACCGATGTTTTGGCTGAACTCCACGGACGGTCCCGAGTTTTTCCACCTGCTCGGTCCGGTGACCGAGGCGGACTTCCTCTGGTGGCGCTACCACAACACGGGTTCAGACGAGCTCACCGTCAATTTCTACGCCGCGGACTCGGGCAATGCGTTCGCAACGACGCGGTTCGACGGCGATTTCGGGACGGGTGGACAGGACTTCTGGCAACCGCTTCTGACGACGGCGATTCCGGGTGGATACGGATACGACGACGGCTCGACGTACGCCCCACTCAGCGTGCTGCGTCTCGATTCCGGGATCCTGTACGTCGAGTCGGACTCGGAGGTCGGCGATGCAACGCTCTCCCTCGCCGACGGGCAGGATCTGCTGATCGTCTCGGGCGCATCGTCGCTGTGGTTCAGGGGTCCGGAGGAGTCGGGCCTGCATTTCGACACGGGGGCGGGCTCCCACTGGGTGTTTGAGGAAGGTCTGACGTACGTCGGCGAGATTCCGTCGATGCCCATTCAGATGAACCTCGTCGAATTCGATATCACCCCCGGCAACACGCAGGCCAGCATCACGGCGAACACGAACTACAAGGGCGGCGGCGACGATTTCAACACGATGTACGTCGCGTATCGGCGATCCGAGGATTTCGGCAGACACTTCGTCCGGCAGGACATGATTTACGATTCGGGCACGAACAACTGGACAGCCGACGTGGTGCTCGACGAGGTCGGCGAGTACCTGTTCTACTCGGTGGTGGTGCAAAACGACGGCCAATGGGGGCGCCTGAACGATCACGCGGTTTGGGTGCTCGACACCGACGCGGATTCAATCCTCGACGATTACGATAACTGCATCGAGGTCGCGAACCTCGATCAGACGGAAACGGACGGCGACGGCGTCGGCGACGCCTGCGACAACTGCGTGGACGACGAAAATCCCGACCAGGAAAACCAGGACGGCGACGCGGCCGGCGACGCGTGCGACCTGTGCCCGTCGAATCCCGAAAAGTTGGAGCCAATGGTGTGTGGTTGCGACGCGCCGGACGCCGACAACGATCACGACGGCACGCTCAACTGCGAGGACGGTTGCCCGAACGACGGCGCCAAGACCGAGGCCGGGCAGTGCGGCTGCGGACTCCCCGACACCGACAGCGACGGCGACACGGTCGCGAACTGCGTGGACGGGTGCCCGAACGACGGCGATAAGACGGAGCCCGGCGTGTGCGGTTGCGGCGAGTCCGATGCGGACTCCGATTCCGACGGGACGGTTGACTGCAACGATGGTTGCCCAAACGATCCCGATAAAACGGGCCCCGGCGCGTGCGGATGCGGCGTGTCAGATGTGGACCTCGACGAAAACGGAATTCCGGATTGCTTCGACGTGACCGACGACGACACCGACGATGACGTGGACGACGATCCCGATGACGACGCCGACGACGACACCGATGACGACGCCGATGACGACGCCGACGACGACACGGACGACGACTCGGGCGACGACGACAACAACTTTGGCGTTGATGACGACGACGACGTTCCGGACGTCGACGGGCGCGACGGCGACGGTCTGGATGCCACCGACGACAACGGGGTGTGCGGATGCTGAAGTCAACATCGAAACCGTTGATCGCGTTCACGGCGCTCGTGCTCTGTTTGTGCGCCACGACCGCTCACGCCGCTACGGTCACCATCACAGTGGGGACCCTCGACGAGGACACCGAACTGTTCATTAACGGCAGCGAAGTGACCGCGGGAGCCGAGGTCGTCGTCACCAAAGGCAGCACCGTCGAATTCAAGTCCTATCTCAACATCGGTATCTTCGCGAGCATCGAGGCGATCGATACGATCGACATTCAACGCGACATGGACGTATCGCTCCACGCGCTGATGTTGCCGAACGACCAGCCTGGCGGCGAGATCGAACTCGACAACGACATGGACTACACGCCGGACGACATTTTCATCATCCACACCGAGTCCATGGGCGGCGACTTTGCGATCATGATGGATGATCCACCGGCCGACGAGCCCGTGCGCATCCTCGGACTGCACGCCGCGGTACCCAGTGTCATTTTGGCCCCTCTTGGGAATCCGAGCCACTCCGGCGAGCCGACCGGATTCTCCGACATCTTTTACGGAAGCGTCAGTACGAACGGCGTCATCCGCATCCAGTCGACCTGCGACGATGACGTGAGCACGGTATTCAATCGTCTGGAAGGTGGTGCGTTCGAGTTTGACAGCGGCTGCGTAGGCACGCAGGACATCATGGTTCAGGAACTCCTGGCCAGCTTCATCTCGATTCAGGACACCGAACTGACATGGTGGAGCGCGTCGATCGCCGATCGCATCGTCGGCGGAGGCGGCTTCGGAAACGCTTTGAACGACGATCTGCCGGAAGTCGACGACATGACGGCGGACCCAATGATATGGTTCAAGGCGAAAAATCCGTCCAAGTGGGGGCTTTTTCCGAAGACCATCATCCAGATGGACAACAACGTCCCGTGGTTCCTCATTCGGCAGGGACACGGCGACCACGTGTTTTGGGAGACGCGGCTTCCGGGCCCGATGTTCTGGCTGAACCAGACCGACGGCCCTGAATTCGTCCACTTGCTCGGCCCCGTGACGGAGATGGACTACTTCTGGTGGCGCTACCACAACACGGGATCCGACGAACTCACGGTCAACTTCTATGCGCCCGACACGGGAAACGTTTTCGGAACGAACCGATTCGACGGTGACTTTGGCAGCGGAGGGCAGGACTTCTGGAAGTCTCTCCTAACGGCGAATGTTCCGAGCGGTTACGGTTATGAAAGCGGCTCAGTCCTGTCGAGCATTCACCTGCTGCGTCTCGCCGAGGGCGGGTTCTACATCGAGTCCGACACGGGAACGGGCGCGGCGACGCTGGCAATCGCCGACGATCAGGATCTGCTCATAGCATCGGGCACGACCTCGCTGTGGTTTCGCGGCCCCGAGCCGGCCAGTATCCAGTATGAAACGGGGACCGGTGCCCATTGGGTGGTCGAGGAGGGATTGACCAACGTGGGTGAAACACCTCCCGTCGATTTTCACATGGCCATCAGCGAGTACGATCAGAGCGACGGCGGGGCGATCCACCACATCGAGGTTTCGTCCGACTATAAGGGCGGCGGCAACACGTTCAACACGGTCTATCTGGCCTACCGGTCGGCGAACGACTTCGGCGAACCATTCCAGCGAAAGTTCTTCACATACAACGCGGGGACGGGTTTCTGGACCGTGGATCTGACGCTCGACAAAGAGGGTGAGTGGTTCTTCTACTCGGTCGTTACTCAAAACGACGGCCCTTGGGGTCGTTTGACGGAACACTCGGTCATCGTGACCGACGAAGATTCGGACGGAATCTTCGACGACTTCGACAACTGCATCGAGACGCCAAATTCGTCGCAGACCGATTCCGACAACGACGACGTGGGCAATCTTTGCGACAACTGCATCAACGCGTCGAATCCGAGCCAAACGGACACGGACGGCGATGGCCCGGGGGACGCGTGCGACGGTTGCCCCAACGACCCCAACAAGACCGAGCCTCTGATCTGCGGATGCGGTCAGGAGGAACGTGACATCGATGGCGACAGCACGCTCGACTGTGTGGATGACTGCCCGACGGATCCGAACAAGTCGAGCGAAGGCCAATGCGGTTGCTTCATCCCCGATACCGATAACGACGGCGATGGAACCGCGAACTGCCTCGACGGTTGCCCGGACAACAACGAGAAGACCGAGCCCGGCGTCTGCGGTTGCGACAGGCCCGATGTCGATTCCGACTCTGACGGCACGCCGAACTGCGTCGACGAGTGCCCCGACGATCCCGATAAGACGGATCCCGGCGCTTGCGGATGCTTCGTCTCCGACGAAGACCTGAACGACAACGGCATTCCCGATTGCTTTGAGTCCGGCGACGACGACAGTGACGACGACGCGGACGACGATGCCGATGACGACACGGATGACGATGCCGACGACGATTCCGATGACGACGACGCGGATGACGATTCCGATGACGACGACACCGCGGACGACGACGGCGGCGGTCCTGGCCCCTCCGATGATGACGAGGACGACGACATCCCGGATGTCGACGGTCGCGGCGGCGATTCTCTCGAGGCATCGGACGACGGCGGGGCTTGCGGTTGCTGACCGCGGCCCGCGCCGAACATCGACGACTTATGGAGTACGCATGACGAACGCGCGACCGTGGTGGTTGGCTCTCCTTCTCGCGCTCGCCTTGTCCGCGTGCGGCGGCGATGACGATGATTCGTCGTCCGACTCCGGCGTCACGGGTGACGACGAAGCCGATGATGACGACGCCGATGACGACGCGGCGGATGATGATACGGGCGACGACGACACCTGGCCGCCGCTGCCCGATGACGATGCGGACGATGATACCGAGCCCCCGACCGACAGCGGCGCGCTGATCCCCGGTCCCGACGAGGACGCGTTCGACGCGGCGCTGGCGGACAAGGCGCTGCGTTACGCGCATGTGTTCGACGACATGTTCGCCGAGCCCTTCGGCATGTCGCTCGAAACCTACATCTCCGATCCCGACGACCGCGACGTGGTCGACGATTGGATGACGAACTCCGACCTCGGCGAGGACTTCGAGGATTACACCGGCACGCCGCTCTATGACGTGATCGACACTTACGACGAGTTCGGCGATCTGGGCATGTTCGGCGGCATGGCCGCCATGGGCGACATCTATCGCTACGTGCTTGCGCGCGACGGCGAGTCGGGCGATTTCGCGAGCCTCGACGACCTGCGCCAGAACGTCGTCGAGCTGATGGACGCCCTGCACATCGCCGTCGCGATCACAGGCGAGCCGGGCGTGCTGGTGCGTGGGTTGCATCCCAAAGGCTTGCCCGGAGGCGATCCCGCAACGCTGCCGCTCTTCGACGGCGGCGGCGATCCGCAACCGGATCCGAAGACCAACACCTACCGCGAGGACAACTCGGGCGACTACCCCGACTGGCTGTGGATCGACAACACGAGCAAGGACCAGGTCGACGGCTGGATCCTCGCCATGGGCGCGGTGTGGGACGCCGTGGCCGACGACCCCGACATCGATGACGCACTGAAGACCCGCTTGCAGGACGACGCGCGGGCGATTGCGGACCTGCTGCGCGAGGTCGCGCCGGAGACGGGACTCGATCTGTCTCTGCGCGACGCTGACGGTCGCCTGACGAGCTTTCACGACCTGAACGCGCTCGAACTCGAGGGCGTGGTGTTTCCCGAATTTCTGGGGCTCGGCAACGGCTTCAACGCCGTTATGTCGCTCGGTTTCATCAAGACGCTCGCGTTCATCACCGGGGACGCCGATCTGATGGACTACTGGGACGAGCTGTATTTCGACCGCGACTATCCCCGTTACGTGGATCAGACGTTCAAGATCACCATGACGGGTCCGTTCACGAACTGGTCGAACGCGAACATGGCGTTTTGCGCGATCTATCCGCTGCTGCGTTACGAGGCCGACCCCACCATCCGCGCCTATTGGCAGGAGGTCCTTCGGCGCGATCTGTGGGTGACGTGGTTCGACGGTTGGGGCGCGGCGGACACCGACCTCGCGTGGTTCAACGTGATCTACGCGGCGTTTTCGCCGGGCAGCAGCGACACGGCCGCGGCCGACGCCGCCGCCGAGGACCTGGCGGGATTCCCGGAGCCGCCCTACTGGAACGACGCGGTCATCAATTGCGATCCGTCTGAACTCGCGGCCGGCGAGTGCCTCGCCGTGGACGGCGTCACGACGATCACCCTTGCCGGCGCGCACATCGGCGGCACGTTCTATCCGTACCTCGGTCACAACGACGCCTACAACTCGGTTGATCCGATCCCGCGGGCCATCCGGCCGCCGTCGAACTTCAACTGGCGCTCAAATCCGTTCGAGCCCAACGGCGGCGGTGGATCGCGGCTCAACCCCGGTGGCGATTTCCACGGGGCGTACTGGCTGGGCCGCTACCTGCGCCGCGCGTCGGTTTCGTCGCTGAACATCGCCGATCACGCCTGGTAGCGCACGAAGCGTCGATCACGATTTTTCTTGCGACGCCCAAGTCCCGGCACTAAGATGATGTCCGCCTCTATTTTCCCTGGGGTCGGGCGATGAAGAACTTTTTCCGCTTCGAGGAACTGGGGACTTCGTACAAGACCGAGACGCTTGCCGGCGTCACCACCTTCATGACGATGGCCTACATCATCGTCGTGAACCCCGCGATCCTGTCGCATTCGTTCGGCGCGAAGATGAGCTTCGAGGCCGTGATGGCGGCGACCTGCATCGCGTCGGCGGTCGCCACGGTCGTCATGGCGCTGTGGGCGAAGTACCCCATCGCCCTCGCGCCGGGCATGGGGCTCAACGCGTTTTTCAGTTTCGAGATCTGCAACATGGTGGCCGCGCTTCAAGCGCAGCACCAGGTCGCCGAGGGCGTCGAACCTTGGAAGATCGCGCTCGGCATGGTCTTCATGTCCGGGTGCCTCTTCCTGCTGCTCACGTTCCTGAAAATTCGCGAGATGATCGTCAACTCGGTGCCGACGGCGCTCAAGCACGGCATCGCGTGTGGCATCGGATTGTTCATCGCGTTCATCGGGCTAGAAGAAGCCGGAGTCATCACCTCGCACCCGGTCACGTTCGTGCAACTCGGCAAGCTCGCCGAGCCCGCGACAATCCTCGCGATCATCGGCCTCGCGATCACCCTCGGGCTCATGGCCATGCGGGTGCGCGGCGCGATCTTGATCGGCCTCGTCGCGACGGGTCTGCTCGGCATTCCCTTCGGCATCGTGCGTTTCGAGGGCGTGCTCAGCGCTCCGCCGCAGCCGACCGCGCTCTTTCAGATGGACCTCGGTCACGCATTTTCGCTCTACTTCATCACGCCGATTCTGATGCTGCTCTTTTTCGACATGTTCGACACCATCGGCACGCTCATCGGCGTCGGCCAAAAGGGCGGCATGTTGGTCGACGGCAAGCTCCCCCGCGCCACGCAGGCCCTCGCGGCGGACGCCGTCGGCACCATCGTCGGCGCGGCGACGGGCACCAGCACGGTGACGAGCTACATCGAATCCGCCGCAGGCGTCGCCGAGGGCGGGCGCACGGGATTCGCGAGTCTCGTGACCGCGGCGCTTTTTCTGGTCGCCATGTTTTTTTCGCCGCTCGTCAAGATGTTCGGCGCGTCGGTTCCGTCTTCGCTGAACCCCGAGATTTTTCTTCGCCCCGTGACGGCCCCGGCGCTCATCACCGTGGGCTTTTTGATGATGTCGTCGATACGGCACATCGATTGGGACGACATCACCGAGGGCGGCCCCGCGTTTCTGACCGTGCTGACGATGCCGCTGACGTTTTCCATCAGCCACGGTTTCGCCATTGGCTTTATCAGCTATCCGCTGCTCAAGGCCGCGGCGGGCAAGGCCAAGGAGGTCCCGGAGCTCGTATGGGGACTCATGGCGATCTTCCTCGCGCGCTACCTGTTCCTTCCGATTCACCTCTAGGTGTCGGGCGGGCTTTTCACCGCCGGTTGTGGATGGTAAGACCGACTCCATGAACAAGCCGTTACGCCTGCTCGCGGCGATCGCCGGCCTCGTCGCACTCGCGTGCGTCGCGGGGTGCGCCGTCGTCGCGCCTTACGAACGCGCGGCGCTCGCCGATCCCATTCTCACGCTCGACGAATCGGATCTCGCGGGGCTCTACGAAATGAAGATGCTGGAAACCCGCGAGGCGGGCCTCGCCGCGATTGGCGGCGCGGCAGCGGGTTGCGGCTGCAAGTGAATGCGCCGTTTCGGCCGCGCGATCGTCGCCGTCCTCGTCGTTCTTCCGATCGTGTTCTCGCGGTCTGGCCTCGCGGATGAATTCGCGAGCCGCCTCGCCATCTTTGCCGACAGCGAAAACAACTACGTCCTGACCGGCGCGACGCAATACCGCACGCCGCTGGCCGAGCGCTTCAATCTCGGCACTCGGTTGCTGGTGGATGGCGTTTCGGGCGCGTCGACGAAGGCGGGCGACGACGTCGAGGACGCGTATCTCGGTGGGTACTCCAACCGCAAGCGCGGGAAGTACGAATTCTCGCAGCCCAACTGGCTTCGCCAGCGATACGAGCTGTCGGGCTTCGGCGACGCGCGGCACGGCGAGTGGGAGGAATCGGGCGGGTACATCTATTCGTACGAAAGCGTGTACGAAAGCCACACCGCGTGGGCTTCCGTGCGTCGTCACCTGTGGCAACGCAATTCCGCCGTGTCGGCGACCTACTTTCGCAACTTCGACACGTTGAACGCCGAAGACGAAGCGCGCGCACGCGAACTCGATCTGCCGGGACGCAAGGACGTCGACGGCGGCGCGCTCACTTGGCAGCAGGTGCTGGGGCGTCGCTCGATCGGTCTCGTTTCCGCGGCGGGACGCGTGGAGCGCGGCGTGCTGGAAAGCCCCGAGCGCGATGTGCTGGTGTGGAGCGACCCCGGCGTGCTCGAGATCGCGCCCGAGCGCCTGCCCGACGCGCGCCGGCGAGGTGCGGTGGCCGCTCGTGTGGCGCGGCTGGTGGGGACCGATGCGAGCGTTCACGCGGGCGTGCAGTACGACTTCGACGACTGGGGGCTCGTCGCGCCGTCGGCGCGCGTCATGGCGTTTCGCCGGTTCGGGTCGGGCACGATTCTTCGCGCGCGGCTGCGTGCCTACACGCAGAACGAATCGCGGTGGTATAGCCCCATCGCCCACGCCGACCGCGACCACTCCTACACGGCGAATGCGCAGATGCAGGGCTTCACGTCGTGGCTCGGGGGTCTGCGCTGGACGTGGAACTCGGGCGACCTGCCCGGCGCGATCACGGCCGTCAGCGGCGGGCTCGACGTGGATCTATACTACCAGACGCCGCGCAACGAGATGGAACAGGGTTACTTCGCGCCTATCGTCGGCGCGAACGTCCTATTCCTGTGGTGAGCCCGTCTCGCGGCGATACTCCACCGCGTCCACGAACACGCGCTTCGTCTTCCACGCGCCCTTGTCGAAACGCGGCGTCGCCACGGCGATCATTTGGCCGCGCTCGTCGACGCACCGCCAGAGATCACCCTCGCCCCCGGGCGGCAGACGATCGAGCGGCAGCAACCGACCGTTGATGAGATCCCACGTGTCGGTCGGGTCCAGTGTCAGAATCGGCAGGTGCGGCAGCGCGTCGTCGAACGCGATGCCGAGCTCGGTGGCGACCCTTGCCGCGTCGCCCGACGCGATTGCGCGCGCCTCGAAGTCGTCAAGCGAAATTGCGCGGTCGAGCGCAAACGGCCCCGACGACAGACGACGAAGCGACGTGAGATGCCCGAGCCCACCGAGCGCAATCGCCATGTCGTGCGCAAGAGTTCGCACATACGTACCCTTGGAGCACCGCACGAAAAAGGACCAACCGTCATCGTGATTGTCCGCAAGGCGCAGTTCGTGCACGACGACCGGCACGGGAGCGCGTTCGATCTCGGTGCCCTTGCGCGCGAGTTTGTGCAGCGGACGGCCGTCGACTTTCTTCGCCGAAAACATCGGCGGAACCTGATCGATGGAGCCGGTGAAACGCGCCATCGCCGCCGCGATCGCGGCCTCATCCGGAACCGGAGCCGTGCTCGTTTCGATCATCCGGCCTTCACCGTCCTGCGTGTCGGTCGCCGCTCCCCAACGAAGTCGCGCCGTGTAGGATTTCTCGTCGAGAACCAGGAACTGCGAGAGCAACGTGGCATGACCGACCAAAACCACCAGCACGCCGGAGGCGAAGGGGTCCAGCGTTCCCGCGTGGCCCACGCGCTTGTCGTTCAGCACGCGGCGAATCCGACGCACCACGTCGTGGCTGCCGGGGCCGGGCGCTTTGTCGATGACGATGAGACCGGAAAAACTCACGCGGATTCGAGCTGCTCGCGCAGCGCCGCGACGAGCCGGTCGCGGATTACGCCGAGCTCGCCGTCGGTGGTGAATCCCGCGGCGCGCCGGTGTCCGCCGCCGCCGAATTGGGACGTGACCACGGTGGCGTCGATGCGCTCGGTGGTGCGGATCGAGCCCTTGATCCGCGTCTTCCCGTCGGCACCCGCGACCTCGCGCACCACGTACGCGCCCTCGACGCCGATGATCGAGCGCGGGATATCGACGAGCCCCTCGAAGGCGTCCTGCGCCGCGCCCGCGCGTTTTGTCATCTCGCTCGTGACGGTCACGCCCGCGATAAGGCCGTCGTTTTCGATCGCGAGCGACGTGAGCGCCTCGGCCATCAGGCGGATCGCCTCGGGCCGCTGCTCGATGTACAGGTGCCGCGCGACGAGGGCGGGGTCCGCGCCCGCGGCGACCATTTCGCCGCAGATGCGATAGGCGTCGGGCGAGGAGTTGGCGTTGTGAAAAGCCCGTGTATCCGAAAACACGCCGGTGTATAGGCAGATCGCCGTATCGGCGTCGAAGACGAAATCCGCCGCGCGCAGAATGCGGTACACCATCTCCGAGGTGGAGCTCGCCGACTCGTCCACGAAGTTCCACTGTCCGAACAACGGATTGCTCGCGTGATGGTCGATGTTCACGACGCGCGGTGCGTTCTGGATCGTCTCGAGAATCTTTCCGACTCGATGAAAATCGCCGCAGTCGAGCACGAGGATCGCATCGGCGTCTTCATGCCCCGGCCATTCGCGGCGTAGGTCGCCGACGCCGGGCAGGTAACGGAGGAAGTGCGGCGCCGTATCGTGTCCGTACGCGACGCACTCCTTGCCCAGGCGTCGCAGCGCGTGCGCGAGGCCGAGCACCGCGCCGATGGCGTCGCCGTCGGGGTTCGCATGCGAAAGCGCGATGAAGCGGCAACCGCGAAGCAGCAGGTCCGCGATGTCGGAGGCGCTATTCATCTTCGCTTCCCTCGTCTTCGGCCACGGGGTCGTCATCGATATCCGGCGGGTTGAGCTCCCGTTCGGTGCGGATGCGCCGAAAGATCTCTTCCATCTTCTGCGCGTTGTCGAGCGACGTGTCGTGCGTGAAACGCAGTTCCGGCGTGAACTGGAGCCGCACGGCCTCGCCGACGTCATGGCGCAACCGGCCCATGGCGGCGTGAAAGCCTTTCATGGCGTCGGCCACTTTTTCGTCACTGCCCATCAGGCTGAACCACACCTTCGCGACGCGATTGTCGGGCGACATCTCGACCTGCGTGATCGTCACGTCCTGAAGGCGGGGGTCGGACAGGTCGGTGCGCAGCGATTGCGCGACCGTGCGCATGACCGCCTCGGAGACGCGGTCGCGCCGAGCGAAGCCGCTGTATTTTCGGACTTGTCGGCGCGCCATCTCACTCGTCCCCGTCGGCGGTGAAGACGTCGATCGACGAATCGGCGACCTCGGCGAGCTGCAGGCCCTCGACGTAATCGAACACCTTGTCCATCACCGAATTCATCACACGTCCGTCGTTGCCCACCGCCACGAAGGCGAGCTTCGCCCGGCCGATCGCGTCATGATCGGCGACCTCGGCCACGGCGATGTGAAAGGTCTCGCGGGTGCGCTCCAGAATCCGCTTGACGACGCCGCGTTTGTCCTTCAGCGACTGCGTGTGATGCAGACGAAAAACGACGGTGAGCGCCCCGATGACCATGGCCGGGCGCGGCGGCTCACGAACTCGCGGCGGACGCGGGCATGAGCTTCGCGGCGACCTCTTCGATGACGAAGCACTCGAGGATGTCGCCGAGCTTCACATCGTTGAAGTTCTCGACCTGAATGCCGCATTCGAAGCCGGACGCGACCTCGCGGGCGTCGTCCTTGAATCGTTTGAGCGACGACATCTTGCCGCTGTACACCTCGACGCTGTCGCGCAGGACGCGGATTTTCGCCGAGCGCTGGATCTTCCCGTCCACCACGTAGCAACCCGCGATCGTGCCGATCTTGGAGATGCTGAAGGTCTGGCGCACCTCGGCGCGGCCCAGGTAGACCTCGTTCTTGATCGGCGAGAGGAGCCCTTCGAGCCCCGCCGTCACCTCGTCGAGCAGTTCGTAGATGATGTTGAAGATCTTGATCTGCACGCCCTCGCGCTCGGCGAGGTCCCGGACCTCGGGGGTCGGGCGGACGTTGAAGCCGATGACGACCGCCTGCGAAGCGACGGCGAAGTTGACGTCGGTCTCGGTGATGCCGCCGACGCCGGAATGCACGACGGTGACCTTGACCTGCGGCGTCGACAGTTTGCGGAGCGCTTCGGTGACGGCCTCGACCGAGCCCTGCACGTCGGCCTTGAGGATGATCTTGAGTTCCTTGATCGCCTCGCCACCCGTCTGTTCGAGCAGGCTTTCGAGACTGACGCGCGCCATGCGCCGCGTCTGAAGCTCGCGCTGCTTGGTCGCCATCATCTCGGCGACCTGCTTGGCTTTTTTCTCGCTCTCGGCGACGAAGAAGCGATCACCCGCCGCCGGCACGCCGCCCAGACCCACGACCTCGACCGGGTCCGCCGGACCGGCCACGTCGATGCGGCGGCCCTTGTCGTCGTGCATGAAACGCACGCGACCGTAAACGTTGCCCGCGACGACCGGATCGCCGACCTTCAGCGTGCCTTCCTGCACGAGGATGGTGGAGACCGCGCCGCGGCCCTTTTCGAGACGTGCCTCGAGGACAAACCCGCGCGCGGTTTTGTCGGCGTTGGCCTTGAGGTCCATGATGTCGGCCTGCAGCAGAATCTTTTCGAGCAGGTCGTCGAGGTTCTCCCGGTGCTTGGCAGAGATGAGCGCGAACTGCGTCTCGCCGCCCCACGACTCCTGCACGAGCCCGTGCTCGGCGAGGTCGCTGTAGAGGCGTTCGAGGTTTTTGTCGGGCTTGTCGATCTTGTTGACCGCCACGACGATGGGCGCCTTGGCGTCCTTGGCGTGGTTGATCGCCTCGACGGTCTGCGGCTTCACACCGTCGTCGGCCGCCACCACGAGCACCACGATGTCGGTGACGTGGGCGCCGCGCGCGCGCATCGACGTAAACGACTCGTGGCCCGGCGTGTCGAGGAAGGTGATGTCGCGGTCTCGCAGCCGCACCTTGTAAGCGCCGATGGCCTGCGTGATACCGCCCGCTTCGCCGCCCGCGACGTCGGTTTCGCGCAGCGCGTCGAGCAGCGTGGTCTTGCCGTGGTCGACGTGTCCCATGACCGTAACGACCGGGTGGCGAAACGCGAGCACCTCTTCGGTTTCCTGCTCGGTCGCCCCGAAGAAGTCCTCGACCTCGACCGCCGTGTTCTCGATCTCGTAACCGTATTCGGATGCGATGATCGTTGCCGAATCGACGTCCAAGAGCTGATTGATGGTGCACATCTGGCCCATCTCGAACAGCTTGCGAATCAGCTCGCCGCCCTTGAGGCCCATGCGCTGCGCGAGTTCGCCGACCAGAATCGCGCCTTCGATGCGGATCTTGCGTTTGATCGCCTTGGGCGTCGTGATCTCGGTCGCTTTGAAGTCGCGCTTCTTCTTGCGATGCCGCTCGGCCCGCATTTCCTGCTGGACCTGCTCCTTGGAGCGACGGCGGTCGTTGTAGTCGCGCTGATTGATCTCGACGACACGGCGTCCGGTCTTCTTGGCGGCTTCGCCCTCGGCGGCGGTCTCGCCGGGTTTCTTGGCCTTGGCGTCGGGTGCGGCGGCGACCGGCGGCGGCGCCACGGGACGCGAAATGACGCGGGCGGGCGCGGGGGTCACGCCGCGAAGCGAAACGCGGCGGTTCGGACGTTGGACCCGAGCGTTGTCCTCATCGACCGCATCGTCGGGCGCGACGTCGGACTCGTGTTCCTGGGCGCTCGCATGTTCGGGAGGCGTCGGCTGCCCGACGGCTTCGGCCTGAACCGGTTGCGCGTCGTCTTCGAGTACGACCTCCAAAACCGCTGCATCGGCCACGTGGAGCTCGGGCTCGGCCGGTGTCACCACCGGGGCGTCGGCGCGCGCGACCTCGAAGCCGGTCGTCTCGTCGGAGTCTTTCGCCGGCTCTTCCGCCGCGCCCCGGGACGGCGAACGACGACGGATCACCGTGGTGCCGACGCGGCGCTCTTCATAGTTCTGGCCGCGATCACGATCCTCGATCTTGAGCAGATCGCGCACGCGGGGGATGTACTTCAGGTCGATCGTCGCCTGAACGTCGTCCGCGTAGATCCCCAGTTCCCGCAGCTTGGGCAGCAGAAAATACGGATCCAGATTCAGTTTTTTCGCGGCCTCGGCGACCGAAATCTTACTCATGCAACGCTTCTCCACACCCCGGGGCGCGCTCAGCGAGCACCCGCTCCAGTCGCGGCCTCAAATCATCGACGTTTGGGGCGATCGACCGGGCGCGTAGTGTCCTCGCAAACGAACCCTTTTTCAAGGCCCTCTCGAAGCACGGCATCGAGGGGCAGACGTATGCGCCGCGGCCGGCGGCGCGCTGCGTTTCGTCGATTTCCAACCGGTCTTCCGACGATCGGAAGAACCGGATCAGGTCCCGTTTCGGCGCGCGCTTGCGGCACGCGCAACAACTGCGGATCGGCACGTGAACCACGGCGCGCGCGCCCATCCGCGTGATCTCCCGCTCACTTGCGCATCACGTCGGCGATGCGCTGCGCAATCTCCATGTCCAGCCCCGGCACCGCGAGCAACGCTTCCATCGCGACGCCCGCGAGCTGCGTGCGATTTCGATATCCGGCGCGGAAGAGCGCCTCGGCGCTCTTGAGCCCGACGCCCGGCAGCTTGATGAGATCGATCAGCAGCTCGGGCGGCACGGGTTTGTCCTCGGCGATCTCGACGCCGGCGTCCGCGGCAACCGCTTCGCCGCTCTGATCCGCCTCGCCGGTCCGGCCTTCGCGCGGGGCCGCATCGGCCGCGGGCTTCGCCGGCGTTTGCTCGGGCAGCGGCCAATTGCCGGTGTCGAGAATGTCGTTGCAGATGTCGATGATCTCGTTCGCGCGCTCCTCGTTGATGCCGGGGAAGCGCGTGAGATCCTCGACCTTGGCATCTGCGAGTTCCTCGAGATCGGTGTATCCCGACTTGATGAGCAGATCGACGGCCACGTTGGGGATCTGGGGGATGCGCGCGAACATGCTTTTGGCGAGTTCGGCGATTTCCTGCCACTTCGTTTCGGACTGGATGTCGAGACGCCAGCCCGAGAGCTGCACCGCGAGGCGCACATTTTGGCCCTTCTTGCCGATCGCGAGCGAGAGCTGGTCGTCGGCGACGATGATCTGCATCGAGCGCGCGTCCTCGTCGATGATGACCTTGGTGACCTCGGCGGGCGCGAGCGCGTTGCAAACGAACTTGGCCGGATTTTCCGAATACGTGACGATGTCGATCTTCTCGCCGCGCAATTCGTTGACCACGCTCTGCACGCGGGAGCCTTTCATGCCGACGCACGCGCCGACAGGATCGACGTTGGGATCGCGGCTCGCCACGGCGATCTTGGCGCGCACGCCGGACTCGCGGGCGACGGCCATGATCTGCACGATGCCTTCGGAGATCTCGGGGACCTCCAGTTCGAAGAGCTTGCGCACGAAATCGCCGCTGGTGCGCGAGAGGATGATCTGGGGCGAGGTCGAGCTCTTCACGACGTCCTGCACGAAGGCGCGGACGCGGTCGCCGATGTTGTAGTTCTCGCGGGGGATCTGGTCCTTGTGATAGACGATGCCCTCGGCGCGCCCAAGATCGACGATGATGTTGCCCTTCTCGAACCGGCGCACGATGCCGTTGGCGATGTCGCCCTTGCGGTCCTTGTACTCGTTGTAGATGTTGTCCTTTTCGGCGTCGCGCACCTTCTGGATGATGGTCTGCTTGGCCATCTGGGCGCTGATGCGGCCGAAGTTTCGCGAGTCGATTTTCTCGCCGATCGAATCGCCGAGTTGGGCCTCGGGGTCGAGCACGCGGGCGTCCTCGATCAGGATTTCGACCGAATCGTCCGCGACATCCTCCACGACCTCGCGAAAGCGGAACAATTCCACCTCGCCCAGGTCGGGGTTGAAGTGGGCTTCGATGTCGTAGTCGATGCCGAGCTTCTTGCGCGCGGCACTGACCATCGCCGACTCGAGCGCCGAAATGATGACGTCCTTGGAGACTCCGCGTTCCTTCACGACGGCGTCGATCACCTGCGTCAGTTCCGAACCCATGGCCTTTCTCCTTCGGGACCTTGTCGTTCTATCGATCGAACTCGTAGATCATGTTCGCCCGATCCACGTCCCGCGCATCGATCTCCCAGTCCCGGTCTTCCATGTGGATGACCCACGTCTCTCCCCGAACATCCGTCAAACGTCCGGTGAAACCCTTGCGTCCCTCGACCGCCGCCCGCGTTTTCACCCGCACGAGCTTGCCGATCATCTTCTTCGCATCTTCCGAGTGCCGGATCGGCCGATCGATCCCCGGGCTCGACACCTCGAGGCGGTAGCGTCCCCGGATCGGGTCCTCGACATCCAGCAGCGCCGCCAGCTCACGACTCACGCCCGCGCAGTCCTCGACGTTGATGCCGACCTCGTCGTCGATGAAAACGCGCAGGATCGACGTACCCCGTCCCGGAACATACTCGACGTCGAACAGCTCGATCCCGCGATCGCGGCACACCGCTTCGGCAAGCTGCCGGATTTTCCCCACAATTCCCGTGTCGCTGGTCATCTGCCGCCGCCTTCGCCAACAAAAAAGCGGGATCCCCGAAGGGGGCCCGCCTTGGAAGCGAACCGGATTTGCGGCGTATTCCTACCACAGCGTCCGGGCGAAAGCAACCGCGAATTTCGACCGATTTCGGGGCTTGGGGACGGGCAAACCGCCTTGCATTTCGGGCGGGTTCGCGCGCCTTTCTCGCCAACCGAACCCGCGCTAGAGTGGTACGCGGAAGTGGATCGGCCGCTGGTGCGCCGCCCGGCCTTCAAAGCCGCGTGGGGGGCGTTGAACGCGTCCCCGGTGGGTTCGATTCCCACCCACTTCCGCCAATCTTTTCCGCGACGGAGTTGCGTGCGTGGCCGGCTCGACGTCAAGGTTTCCTGTGGGATTTGTCGCGCACGGCGCGCCGCTGCTCGCGCTCGATCCGGTGAAGGGCGCGCCGCTTCGTGCGTGGGGAGAGCGAATGCCGCGACCGCGCGCGATCCTGGCGATTTCGGCGCACTGGGAGGACGCGCCGGTCACGATTGGCGCCGCGGACCCCGCACCCCTCGTTTACGACTTCTACGGATTCCCCGAGAAGCTCTATCACGTCGAGTACCCCGCGCCCGCCGCGCCGGAGCTGGCCCGGCGCGTGAGTTCGATCCTGGGCGACCAACACGTCCGGCACGATTCCCGCGGGCTCGATCACGGTGTGTGGACGCCGCTCCTTCACCTGATTCCCGATGCGTCCGTGCCCGTCGTGCAGGTCTCGATGCCGCGCACGATGTCCGGCGCGGACCTGTTCGATCTCGGGCAGCGCATTGCGCCGCTTCGCGACGAGGGCGTGTGGATCCTCGCGAGCGGCAATCTGGTGCACAATCTCGGCCGTCTCGACTGGAGCGAGACGCAGCCCCCACCTACTTGGGCCGCCCAGTTCGACGCGTGGGTCGCCGAGACGCTCATGAAGCACGACTGGGACGCTCTGATGAATTACAAGCAGGCGTCGCCCGCGCTCGCCCTCGCCCACCCGACCGCCGAACACCTGCGCCCGATCCTCGTCGCCGCGGGCGCGGCATCGGACGAGCCCGTCACGTTTCCGCTCGAAGGATGGGAGTACGGCTCGCTGTCACGCCGGTGCGTGCATTTCGGCTCGTTCGTTTAGAGGTTCGATGAAATCAAGACACGCGCGGACGCGTGTCGCTTGGTCGGGACGGCCTCCTCCCGGCCGGACGTCCACCAACAAGACCGCGCCCATGCTGGACGCACCAAAGCGGGCCCCGAAGGTTCGCACCTTCGGGGTGGTGGGGCGGCTTCTGGCAGGGAGCGTTGGTGGCAACGCCCTTTATGGGTTGGGCATTAACCCATTGGAGGCATCAGGGTCGCGCGTGGTCGGCGAGCATCTTGAAGATGTCGTTGGCCGATCGCGCGTAGCCGAGGGAAGCCTTGAACTCTTCGTTCATGAAGCACTCCCACGCCTTGTCGAGGATGTTGTTCGCGTTCTGGAACCACTCGAAGGAGGTCAGAACCGCGCCGTTGTAGCGGATGCGCTCGTCGCCGTAGTAAGCGGCCGGCGACCAGGTTCCGTTGACGTAGGTTTCGGAGAACATCGTCGCCGTGCGCTTTTGCACCACGCTAACGCGGTCGAGCACCGCTTCGGCGAGGTTCATGAGCTGCGTGACGCTCACGCTCGGGACGGTCACGTCGTTCACGCGCGGCGGATCGGCGCTCGCGAAGGCGGGGATCAACATGGCGACGGTCAGGGCCACGACCAGCAGCGCTTTCTTCAACATTGGCGGTTCCTCCCTGGATCCAATTTCAGCTTCGCTACAGCACCGGTTCGCTCAGACAACCGGAGACCTTCGCAACCGTCGTGCCAAGTTGTCCCCCTTGAAAGAAAAGAATTTTTCGTAAATAAATTCATATAGATACGATGCGTCGCGTGACGTGGCTCGAATGGACTGCGCACGCGGGATTCAGGGTCGACACGAGAATTCGTAATGCAGGATTACCGCTCGCCATCCGACATTAACGTCGAGAAAGGTCGCCTCGCGGCGCACTTTGGCCTCGTATCGCGGATTTTGTCCCCCGGTGGTCGTGGCGTTGTCGTCACGCACCGCGTCATGCTATAAATCGCCGCTTAACGGGTGGCGTGACACGCGCGATTGGCGCACGGAGCATCTTCGGGCCGCCACTCGAACCGAATCATCTTTGTCCGAACCGCGCTCGGCGTCCCGACGACGACGTTGCGACGCCGTATTGCACGGTCGGCGCCGTTCCCGCGTTTTTCGGCGTGGGAATGGGAAACGGGTGCGAATTTGAACGAGAAACGTCAAACGAGTGAATTTCGGGAGATGATCGACCGCTGGATCTTCCCCACCGGCCGCGACCACGACGCCTGCGGCGTGGGGGCGGTGTCGGTCGGGCGCACGCCGCAGGGACGCAAGGCGATCGACATGGCCCAGAAGGCTGTGTGCAACTTCGAGCATCGCGGCGCGTGCATGCCCGACGGCACGGGCGACGGCACGGGTTTTCTGACCGACATCCCCAAGCCGTTCTTCGCGCGGGCGCTGGCCGAGGCGACGCCGGGCGCGGAGACATCGTTTCTGGACGGTACGGGCTGGGGCGTCGCCACGCTGTTCATCACGCCATCGCTGTCCGACGAGGCGGCCCGCGCCCTATGCGAAAAGGCCCTCGCGTCGATGGGCATCGCCGTCGCGCTTTGGCGGCACGTCCCCCTCGACCCCACGGGCCTCGGCAAGCTGGCGGCGAGCGCCACGCCGAACATGCGTCACGTGCTCATGCGCTGGACGCCGTGCGCGAGCGACGAATTGACGCTGCGCCTGCTTTTCAAGGTCCAGCGGCGACTGGAAGACAGCATCCGTGCGGCGGAGATGCCGATCTACATCGTGTCGTTCTCCGACCGCGTGCTCGTCTACAAGGCCATGGCGGCGGGGGCGCAATTCACGCGGCTCTTCCCCGATCTCACGGCGCGCGATTTCGAGGTCGGCACGGTCGTATTTCACCGGCGATTCGCGACCAACACCTCGCCGAACTGGAACATGTGCCAGCCGTTTCGCCTGCTGTGCCACAACGGCGAAATCAACACGATCCAGGGCAATCGTCAGGCCGTGCGCACGTGGGAACGGTACGTCGCCGCGAGCGGCCGTTTTGAGGACGACTGGCCGGCGAACTCGCTGATCCCCAATCAGAGCGACAGCGCGGACCTCGATGGCGCGGTGCAGGCGTACCACGCCGAAGGGCGCAGCCTCGCCTACGTGCTCGCGATCCTGATGCCCAAATCGTGGGAAAACTCGTCGCGCAACCTCGCGCCCGAGATGCGCGCGTTCTTCGAGTTCCACAAGCGCGCCATGGGTTCGATGGGTGCTTGGGAAGGCCCCGCGGCGATTCTCGCCTACGACGGACGCCAGCTCATCGCGTCGCTCGACCGCATGGGCCTTCGCCCGTTGCGCGTGAGCCAGAGCATCGACGGCACCTTCATGGCGGCGTCGGAGCACGGCATCTTCGAGCACAACCCCGAGCAGATCGTCTTCCGCCAGCAGCTTACGCCCGGCGACCTCGTGCGTTTCGACCTCGAGACGCAGCGCATCGTCCACTCGGCCGACGTGTACTATGAGATCCTGCGCGAAACCGCGCCGATGCTCAAAACCACGTTTCGCGACATCAACTCGCGTCAGATCCACGCGCCGACCAGTTACGGCATCGACGACACGATCTCGCATCCCGATCTTTTCCATTTTCGGGGCCGCCTCGGCGCCTATCTGCGCGCCTGGGGATGGGACTCGAAGATGCGTCAGGAGAGCACCGATCATCTGATCGACTTGGGCAAGGAAGAGATTTACTCGATGGGCTACGACCGGGCGATGCCCGCCCTGTCGATCGACGGCCCGACGCTCTACCAGTTCTTCCAGCAGCGGTTCGCGCTCGTCACCAACCCGCCGATCGACCCCTATCGCGAGGGTCGCGACATGGCGCTGGTGACCTATCTGGGGCGCATGCCCGACGTGCCCCCGCGCACCAGCCCGGATGCGGTGAACCTGCGCCTCAAGTCGCCGATCCTCACGATGCGCACCATCGGCGAGATCACGGCGTCGGAGCATATGCCCGCGCGCGTCGTGCGCACGATCTTCCCGGCGGGCGGCTCGGGCACCGACATGCGCGCCGCCCTCGACGGCGTGATCGAGAAGTCGCTTCAGGCCGCGCGCGAGGGCGTCGAGGTGGTGATCCTCTCGGATCGCGGCTGCTTCGCCGAAAACGCGTGGCCGATCCCCGCGCCGCTGGCCGTGTGCTCGGTCAACGATGCGCTCATCGAGCATGGGCTCCGGCCGCTCACGAGCATCGTGGTGCAGTCGGGCGAGATCGCCGAAGCGCACGACGTGGCGGTGCTGCTCTCGCTGGGCGCGACGGCGGTGCATCCGCACGCGCTGTTCCGCTACGCGATGGAGCGCAGCCGCATCAAGGGCCGCCAGATCGGCACCGGCATGAAGAACGCCACCGAGGGACTCGAAGAGGGCCTTCGCAAGATCATGTCGAAGATGGGCATTTGCACGATTCAGGGCTATCGCGGCTCGATGCTCTTCGAGGCCGTCGGCCTCGGCCCCGACGTGAAGAAGTACCTGCCGGGCATTCCGTCGCGCGTGGGCGGCGTCGATTTCGACGTGCTGGCGGGCGACATCGCGCACCGCGTGCGTCACGCGGCGGCGATCGACGAGCTGCCGGAGTTCGATTTCGACGAACGCAGCTACAACGACCCGATGCGCATCGCGCTGTGGGAGGTCGCGCGCACCGGAGGCGAACGCGAATGGAAGCGTTACTCGCTGCTGACCGAAAGCCGCCGCCCCTGCACGATCCGCGACCTCGTACGGGTCGAGCCGCCCGAGGACGTCGAGCCCAAGGAGCCGCTGCCCGCGCAGGCGATCATGCGCGATTGCGCCTTCGGCGGCGGCATGTCGCACGGGGCGCTGACCGCGGGTGCGCACGGGGCCATTGCTCAGGCCGCGAACGAAATCGGCATGCTGACCAACAGCGGCGAGGGCGGCGAAGACCGACGGCGCAACCGTACGGGCGATCTCGCGCACATGCGCAGCCGTATCCGCCAGGTCGCCACGGGCCGTTTCGGGGTCGACGCCGAATACCTCGTCAATGCCGATGAGATCCAGGTAAAGATGGCGCAGGGCGCCAAGCCCGGCGAGGGCGGCCAGCTCATGTCGGCGAAGGTGACCGACGAAATCGCGCGGCTTCGTTATTGCCGCCCCGGCATCGACCTCATCAGCCCGCCGCCGCACCACGACATCTATTCGATCGAGGACCTCAAGCAGCTCATCTACGATCTGCGCGCGGTGAATCCGCAGGCGAAGATCTCGGTGAAGCTGTGCGCCGTCACCGGCATCGGCACCATCGCCGCGGGCGTGGTGAAGGCCGGCGCGGACATCATCGAGATCGACGGCGTCGAGGGCAGTACCGGCGCGTCGCCGCGCTCGTCGCTGCAGCACACGGGTCTGCCCACCGAGCTCGGCCTTCGTGAGGTGCATCTGGCGCTCACCGAACTCGGCCTGCGCGACGGCGTGAAGCTGCGCGCCGGGGGCGGGGTCAAGACCGAATATGACGCCGTCAAATACATGCTCATGGGCGCGGACCAGTTCGTCCTCGCGACGACGCTGATGATCGCGCAGGGCTGCATCCACTGTAACTGCTGCCACCTCGGCACCTGCCCCACCTACATCGCGGGAATGAAGAACCCGCGCGCCGTCTGGCCGGGTTCGCACGCGCACGTCAAGAACTTCCTGCTCGCCTTCGGTCAGGGCGTGGCGGAGCTCGTCGCGAGACTCGGCTTCTCGCACCCCGAGGAACTCGTGGGGCGCGTCGACCTGCTGCGCCGCCGCGAGCTGTCCGAGATTTCGCGAAACCTGAAGGACGCCTACGGCTTCGAGCCCGAGCGCTTCCTGCAGCGCGCCGCGCAGATGGACCTTTCGCTCGTTCTGTCCGACGTGAAGGTCCACGCCGCCGATACCTGCGCCGCGAGCCGCACGTCGATCGACAACCTCGATCACTCGGTCCGCCTGCTGATGGAAGCCGACGACGAGCTGCGTAAGGCGATCGACGACGGCCGCCCACTTCAGCGCCGCTACAAGGTGCACAGCAGCAGCTCGGTCGATTTCGGCGTCGGCGTGGCGGGGCGCATCGCGCGCAAGTGGGGCCGCGACGGCTGGCCCGCGGCCGGCACGATCCACCTGCACACCACCGGTACTGGCGGCCAAAGCTACGGCGCGTTCTGCGTGAAGGGCATGGACCTGCGCCACACGGGCTCATGCAACGACCACGTGGGCAAGGGCATGAGCGGCGGGCGCATCGTCATCGCGCAGCCCGACAACTTTTCGGGCAAGACGTGGCAGACGACGCTCGTGGGCAACACCGTGGCGTTCGGCGCGACGGGCGGCAAGCTCTTCATCCAGGGCCGTGGCGGCCAGCGCCTCGGCGTGCGCAACTCGGGCGCGACGATCGTTTGCGAGGGCGCGGGTCAATACGCGTGCGAGTACATGACCGCGGGCACCGTGGTGCTGCTCGGGCCCGTGGGCGACCACATCGGCGCGGGCATGACCGACGGCGTTGCCTACCTCTACGACCCCGACGGCACGCAGGACGTGCGTTTCATGATCGACGAACGCAGCGTCGCGATCTCGACGCCGAGCGAGGACGAACTCTACGAGGTGCTCGCCGCGCTGCTCGACGAATACCACGAGGCGACGGGCTCGGCCCGCGCGATCGAGGCGCGCCAAAACCTGTATCAGTTCACGAAGATCACGCCGCTTGCGGCGGTGTACGAAGAGATGAAGAAGAAGTTCGCCGTCGATCTCGGCAAGACGATCGCGGGATAAGGCCGGAATACGATGACCAAAGCGATGAAACGCGATGACGCCGCGACCGATTGGACGCCGCGGATCGCCCCCGACCAGATTCGGCGCAACTTCGCCGAGATCAAGCCGCCGCTGGCGGATCTGGAGGCGCTCGTCGAGGCGCAGCGCTGCCTGTATTGCGAATACGACGTGCCGTGTATGCGCGGGTGCCCGACCAAGATCGACATTCCGGGCTTCATTCGGCAGATCGGGGAGAACGACCCCGAGGCCGCCGCGCGCACGATCCTCGCGTCCAACGTCTTCGGCGCCGTGTGCGCGCGCGTGTGCCCCGTCGAAAAGCTGTGCGAGAGCCTGTGCATCTGCAACACGCTTCACGACAAACCGATCCCCATCGGCAAGCTCCAGCGGTTCGCGACCGACAAGCTGATGGCGTCGGGCCAGTTGCCGTTTCGGCGCGGCGAACCCACCGGGCGGCGCATCGCCATCGTCGGCGCGGGACCCGCGGGCGTGGCGGCGGCGTTCGAGCTGTCGCGATTTGGCCACGATGTGGTGATCTTCGAGAAGGAGCGCGAGCCCGGCGGCCTCGATCGCTACGGCATCGCCGAATACAAGATCGACGCGAACTTCGTCCGGCGCGAGATGGACTATCTGCTCAAGCTCGGCGGCTTCGAGATCAAGACGGGTCGCGCGCCGGTCGATCCGGGCAAGCTCAAAAAGCTGCTCGCCGACTATGACGCGGTGTTGATCGCCGTGGGACTCGGGCCGACGAAGAGCCTCGGCGTGCCGGGAGAGGACCTGCACGGCGTCGTGGACGCGCTTTCGTTCATCCGCCGGATCAAGACGCAGTCCCTCGACTCCGTTCCCGTCGGGCGGCGCGTCGTCGTCATCGGCGCGGGCAACACGGCCATCGACGCGGCGACGCAGGCCAAACGACTGGGCGCGGAGTCGGTGACGGTCGTGTATCGGCGCGGACGCGAGCACGCCAAATGCACCGACCACGAATATGAAATCTCGCTCGCCGATGGCTGCGAATGGATCTTCGACGCCGCGCCGGTCGATGTCCTCGGCGACTCGAACGGTCATGTCACGAGCGCGCGCTTCAAGAAAGACGGCGAGGTCTTCGAACTGCCTTGCGATCACTTCATCAAGGCGATCGGGCAGGAGCCGTTCCCCTGGTTGCAAGAGGTGCCCGGCCTGGAACTCGAGCCCAATCGCACGATCAAGGTCGATCCCATCACGTGGATGACGAACGTGCCGGGGCTGTTCGCGGCGGGCGACTGCGTGAAACAGGCGAAAGAGGTCGTCAACGCCGTGTACGAGGGCAAGCGCGCCGCGCAGGCCATTGACGGGTGGATGGCCTTCGACGCCCCGAAATTCGATTAAGGACCGCCGCGTGGAATTCGACGCCTATCACCCGGCAAGCGGCGACGGCTGGCGGCTCTACGTCCGCCGCGCCACCAATCCCGCGCGATTCAATCCCGACCTGCGTCCGCTCGCCATCGTGCCCGGCTACGGGATGAATTCGTACATCTTCGGTTGGCATCCGCGCGGCGAGTCGATGATCGACTACCTCACCGACGCCGGCTTCGAAGTCTGGACGATGAACTTCCGCTGCCAGGACCAGACGGTGAACGAGGGCGGGCGGCGGCGATATGGATTCGCCGACATCGTGCTGCGCGACCTGCCCGCGGCGATCGGCTGCATCATGGAGCACACGCGCTCGCGCCGCGACCGGCTCGACATCATCGGCTGCTCGCTCGGCGGCACGTATCTCTACGCCTATCTCGTCATGCGGCCGGACAATCCGCTCGGAAACGTCGTGGCGATGGGCGCGCCCCTGCGTTGGGATCACGTGCATCCGATCTTTCGCGTGCTCTTCGCCAAACCGAAGCTGCTCGGTCTCCTCGCCCTGCGGGGCACGCGCACACTCGCGCGCTGCGCGCTGCCGATCGCGGCGAAGATCCCCGGATTTTTGCACATCTACCTGCACCCCAAGAGCGTCGATCTGTCGAAGCCCGACATGCTCGTGAAGACGGTCGAGGACCCCAATCCGCAACTGAACGAAGAGATCGCGCGCTGGATGCTCGCCGCCGATCTCATCATCGACGGCGTGAATGTCAGCGAGGGCATGGCGGCGGTGACGAACCCGCTTTACCTGATGCTCGCGTGCGCCGACGGCATCGTGCCCGAGGCGACGGCGCTCTCGGCGGCGCGGCTCGCGGCTTCGACGGTGAAGGACGTCATCACGGTCGGCGACGCGGACTACCCGATGGCGCACGCCGACATGTTCATCTCCGACGAGGCGCACCAACGCGTCTTTGTTCCGCTCGCGGATTGGCTGGTCGCGCATCAGGACGGCGCGCGCGCCGATCAGACCGTCTCGGCCCCCGCCGAGCCCGCGTCGTCGCGGCGCAAGCGACGCGGCTGAGCCTTCGCGGCGGCAGCCTCGACCGGCCACGCAAGGCGGAATCCCTCACCGGTGACGATCTCGCGCGCGACGACGGGCACATCGCCCTTCGGCGGTAGCACCACCTTCATCGGGCAGCCGCGCACGATGTCGCGATCGATGTCGATGCCGGGCATCACCTCGACCAACATCATGCCGCGCTTCGTCAACCGGAAGACACCGACGTTCGTGACGTAGTGAACCGTCTTGCCCCGGCGCAGCGCCTCGGACCCGTTGAACGTGATCTGCGAGACGGCGTCCTTGAATTTTGGCTCACCGCGCTTCGCGATACGCACCGATCCGTTCTCGACGCGCACGTCGCCGTGCGCCATCCACGAGCCGACGAACAGGATGTTGCGCGCGGCGGCCACGAGATCCGGCAACCCGCCGGGCCCGACGTAGTTGATCATCTTCGGCCCGCGCTTCGAGACGTTGATGTTGCCGTGCGAGTCGGCCTCGAGTACGCCGAGCATGGTGACGTCGAGGTGGTCGTAGGCCATGTGGAAGATCCGCGCCGAGGTGATGATTTTTTGAGGACGCACCGCGGAGCCGAAGAAAATCCCCGGCGCGGGCAGGCCGCCGAGCACGCCGGTTTCGGTGAAGAACGTCACCTCGTCCTGCAACCCGCCCTCGTAGATGAGTCGGCAGACCTCTTCGGGCAGGCCGGTGCCGATGTTGATGAGCGCGCCGCGACGCGCGAGACGCATGAAGACCGACGCCGCGAGCCGGGCCGTGGCGAGCTCGATGGGCGTGCGCACCGGCGCGATCTTGAGGATGTCGTTGGCGAACTTCAGCTTCTCGACGACATGGTGGACGTCGGTCTCTTCGCGGTGCTCGACGGTGAACCCGGGCCAATAGCGGCGCTGGGGGATCGAGCCCGTCTGCTCGCTGCGCGAGTTGACGACGATGTGATCGACCTTGTCCGCCGGGATGAAAATCTCGGCCTCGTTCTTTTCAATGATGTCTGAAACGCTGGCGATCACGAGTCCGCCATCGGCTTTGGTGGCGAGCGCGCTCTCGTAAGCCTCGGTCATCGTCGAGGCGTGGCGTTTGTAAATGTTGCCCTCGGCGTCGGCGTAAGGCGCGACAAAGAGCGCCACGTCGAACCGCGGGAACGTGAAACGAAGTTTGTCGCCGGCGCGCTCGATGAGCGACATCGTTTGCGTCGCGCCGCCGACGTACGATCCGCCGCCCACGGTGGGATCGAGAAAGGTGCCGAGGGCGGTGTCGTGTTCGATCCACCGCTCGCCGCGCGCCTTGGCTTCGAGCAAAAAGGTCTGCATCCCCTGCGCCATCGTGTGCAGCTCGATCCGTCCCTCGTCCGCTGCGGTCAAAAGCGCCCGGGCGGTTTCGAGGTGCCCCGCCACGAAACGCGAGATGAGCCCCGGCGCGTTCAGCTCCTCGATGGTGCCCGGCACGCGCCCGCGCCCGCCCTGCGCTCCCACGACGATCCACGTCAGATTCTTCGGATGCGCCGACTGCGCGAAGCGCTCCTTGATCGCCCAGAAAAAGATCGAGCAGCGCGCGTTCGCCGCCATGCCCGACGAAAAAATCGTCGCGCCGTCGGGGATCATCTCGACGGCCCGGCGGGCGGTGATGAACTTGGGGTGCGCGATCGGGGGTTTTTCGTCGATGTCGCGAAGGTTCCAGGTGGCGCGCCAGCGCGCGATGTGCAGCAGCAATTCGGCTTTTTCCAGTGTATTCATGGCGTAGCCCAAGGGATGAGGATGAGAAGTTGGCGGGCGGGAACGTCCGTCGGCGCGCCCGAGCGACGCGCCGTCACGGATTTAGCGCCCTTCGCGCCGATTTTCAAGAAAAATCGATATGAACGTCGAATCGCACACGATGCGCGGACGGGCCGAGCGCTGACCCGTCCGCGGACTTTCGACTAATCGCGCTTGAACTTGGAGTAGTTGGGCGCGCGATATCCGACGAGGTCGTCGTGGCCCGAGTGCTCGATCATGCTGCGGATCTTGATCGGCAGGCCGAAGAGTTCGATGAACCCTTCCGCATCGCGCTGATCGTAAACATCGGCGTGGCCGAAGGTCGCAAAGTCCTCGCGATACAGCGAATAGGGGCTTTTGCGACCGCGCACGAGCACGTTGCCTTTGTAGAGCGTGAGTCGCACCGAGCCCGTGATGTTGTGCTGCGTGGACGCGACGAAGGCGTCGAGCGCCTCGCGTAGCGGCGTGAAGTAGAGGCCGTTGTAGACGAGTTCGGCGTACTTGGGCGCGAGCGAGTTCTTGAAGTGCATCGTCGCCGCGTCGAGCACGAGCGATTCGAGTTCGTGATGCGCGGCGTAGAGGATCGTGCCGCCGGGCGTCTCGTACACGCCGCGGCTCTTCATGCCGACGAGCCGGTTTTCGACGATGTCCACACGGCCAATGCCGTGCTTGCCACCCAGTTCGTTCAACCGCTCGACGAGCGTGACGGGGTTCAGCTCTTCGCCGTTCATGCCCACCGGCGCGCCCGAGCGGAACTCGATCGTCATCGTCTCGCCCTCGGCGGGGGCGTCGAAGGGGCTCTTCGTGAGCTGATAGATTTTCTCCGGCGCTTCGTTCCATGGATCCTCGAGCTCGCCGCCCTCGCTCGACATGTGCCAGATGTTGCGGTCGTGGCTGTAGATCTTTTCGGCGCTCGCCGTGACGGGGATCTTGCGTTCGGCGGCGTAGCGCAACGCGTCCTCGCGGCTGCGGATATCCCACTCGCGCCATGGCGCGATGATGCGCACGTAGGGGTTGAACGCGCGGAAGGTCAACTCGAAACGCACCTGGTCGTTGCCTTTGCCGGTGCAGCCGTGCGAGACGGCGTCCGCGCCTTCCTCCTCGACGAGGTCCATCATGCGCTTGGCGATCAGCGGCCGCGCGATCGACGTGCCGAGCAGGTAGCGCCGCTCGTACACCGCGCCCGCCTGCATCATGGGAAAGACGTAGTCGCGCAGAAATTCCTCGCGCAGGTCGCGGATGACGATGCGATCCGCGCCGGTCGCGAGCGCCTTTTCCTCCAGCCCGTCGAGTTCGAGCCCTTGGCCGATATCCGCGGCGAAGGCCACCACGCGACAGCCGTAGTTTTCCTTCAGCCACGGGATGATGATGCTCGTGTCCAGACCCCCGGAATACGCCAGAACACACGTCTTCACCGAATCACTCATCGCTCGCCTTGTCCTTTCGTGAATTCATGCCGGCAAAAAGCCGCGCCAGCACCAGATTTCGAGCCTGTCGGTCGCGGCAGGCGACGATCAGCGTGTCGTCCCCCGCGACGGTTCCCACCACCTCGTCCCAGCCCGCGCTGTCGATGCGAACGCCGAGCAGTGACGCTTGTCCCGGCGGCAGCTTCACGACCGCAATCGCGTCGGCCGGCTCCGCGGAGAGGATCTCGATCGGAAGTTCCGACAAGAAGCCGCGCTCAGAGGGAATCGCGTATCTTCCGCCGATCTTGACGAGGCCCAGGTGCGCGATGTCGCGCGAGACCGAGCTTTGCGTCGCCTCGATCCCCGCGCGCTGGAGCAGGTCGACCAGCTCCTGCTGCGTCGAAACGGCGCGTTGCGCAATGATGCGGCGGATCGCGTGTCGGCGGCGCTGGGTGGAGTTCATGACGACGCCCGCGTCGCGAAGTACGCTCTTGCGAGTTTCACGTAGATCTTCGCGGCCTTGCGCACCTGCGCGAGCGCGACGTGTTCGTCGGCCCGATGCGAGATGCGCGTGTCGCCCGCGCCGATCTTGACCGCGGGAATGTCGCCCAAAAACGCCCAGTCGCTCGCTCCCGCGCCCACGCTCGTCTCGCCGCCCGTCGCACGCAGCGCGAGGTCGAGCAGGCGGTGACCGGCGGGCGTGCGCACCGGCGGCCAATCGGTGCCGATCTGGCTGACGCGGCAGTGTTCGCACGCGGCCTGGATGCGCCGTTTGATCTCATCGTGCGTGTAGGTGGGCACCGTGCGCACGTCGAGCATCGCGGTCGCTGTCGGCGGCACCACGTTGTCGGCCACACCCGCCGCGAGGCGCGTCGGCGTGATCCGCACCGCGCCGAGGTCGGGATCGGTCTTCGGAAATTCCAGCTCGCACACGCGCGCCAGATCGCGCGCGACCAGCAGCGCCGACGAGGGCTCGCGCCCGTGCGCGGCGTGGACCTGCTCGGACATCGCGCGAAGTTCGAGCACCAGCAGGCCGCGCTGCGCGACGCCGACGTTGCACATCGTCGGTTCGCCGACCACCGCCGCGCCGATCGCGCCGAGGCGCGGAATTGCCGCGATCGCCGAGGGCACATCGCCCTCTTCGTTCGACGACAGATACAGCAGCGCGTGTCCGCGGAACTTCGGATCGACGGCGAGCTCGGCAAAGGCCGCGCACATCGCCGCCGCCGATCCCTTGGCGTCGGTCGCGCCCCGGCCGTACAGCTTACCGCCGCGCACGAGCACTCCGTAGGGATCGACCGTCCACCCCTCGCCGGGCGGCACCGTGTCGAGGTGCGAGAGGAACAGCAGCGACGGACCATCGCGGCCGATGCGCGCGGTCACGCCGTCCGTGCCGTTCTGCGCGCGAACGCCGAAGCCGCGCAGCCAGCCCGTCGCCACGCGCTGCACTTGCCGCGTGTCGCCGGTGACGCTCGGGCGACGCACCAGTTCAGCGAGGAGTTCGGCGGGATCGGGCGCGGCCATCGTCACACTTCCTGCTCGTATTGGTCGCGCTCGGGCCGTCCCACGATCATCGTTCCGCACCCTTCGGGCGTGAACAGCTCAGTGAGCAGGCTATCCTCGGCGAGGCCGTGGATGATGTGCGTACGCTTCACGCCGCCGGTCGCGGCGCGCACGCACCCGCGCACCTTCGGACCCATGCCGCCGTCGATCGCGCCCTGCTTGGTGAGCGCGTCGATGTCGTCGGGGGTCGCAAAGGGCACCAGCGTCTTCGGGTCGGCCTTGTCGCGCAGCAGGCCGATCGTGTCGGTCAGATAGACGAGCTTTTTCGCCTCCAGCGCAACGGCGATCTCCGACGCCATCGTATCGGCGTTGACGTTGAGCACGTTGCCGTCGGCATCGGCGGCGAGACTCGCCACGACGGGGATGATCTCGGCGTCGCACAACACGCGAAGCGCCTTGGGATCGATCTGCTCGGCGCGTACGTCGCCCACGTGGCCGTAGTCGATCACGTCGGTCGAGCCGTCGTCGAGACACACCTCCATCGGCGCGCGACGCGTGGTGACGACGAGATTTGCATCGAGGCCCGAAAGTCCGACAGCCGAGACGCCGTTGGCCCGCAGGGCGGAAAGCACATTGAGGTTGAGCAATCCACCGTACACCATCTTGACGACCTCGAGCGTGGCCTCGTCGGTGATGCGTCGCCCCGCGATCATTTGCGGCTCCATGCCGAGCCGACGCTGAAAGTCGCTCGCCTGAGGCCCGCCGCCGTGAACCACGATCACGCGGATCGAAAGCTGCTGCAAAAACGCGATCTGGTGCGCGAACGACGAGAGCGCTGCGGCGTCGCCCAGAATGCGCCCGCCGATCTTCACGACGAAGGTCTCGCCGCGATACTTGCGGATATAGGGCATGGCGGTTTTCAGCGACTCGATGAGCGTGTGCTCGACCATTTTCGTTGGATCTCCTTGTCGTCAGTACGGAAACACGCCTGGCGCCGAGAGCCCGGTGGACTCCGGCAGGCCGAGCGCGATATTCATGTTGTGCAGCGCCTGACCCGCCGCGCCTTTCATCAGGTTGTCGATGACGCACGTGACGAGCGCCTCGTCGCCGCGCTGCTCGATCGAGATATACGCGAAGTTGGTTCCCGCAACGGCGGCGATGTGCGGCGGCTCGGCGAGTACGCGCACGAAGGGCTCGCCCGCGTAGCGCTCGCGATAGAGCGCGCCGACATCGCGGCCGGCCAGCGCGGGCGACGCCACATGCACCGCCGCGTGGATGCCGCGAACGAACGGGCCCGAGTGCGCGATCATCCGCACAGCGAGCGCTCGCCCGGCGACTTCGCCGACGAGTCGGTTGATTTCGGCCTCGTGCTGGTGCGCCAGCGGTTTGTAAACGAACACGTTCGACGCGCGGAACGGGTGGTGCGTCGTCGGTTTGGGCGTTTGCCCCGCGCCGCTCGATCCCGTGATGGCGAAGACCGCCGTGCGGTCGGGCAACAACCCCGCTTCGGCGAGGGGCAGGATCGCGAGCTGCGTCGCGGTCGCCATGCAGCCGGGATTCGCAATGCGCGTAGCCGATCGCAAAGCATCGCGCCGCGCCTCGGGCAGGCCGTACACAAAGCTCGCGCACAGGTCGAAACACGGATGCTCGCCGTAATGCGCGCGATAGACCGCCTCGTCCGCGAGGCGAAAATCCGCGCCCAGATCGATCACGAGTCGCGGTGCGCACGCGAGGATCGCGGGCATAACGCGCGAGCTTTCGCCGTGGCCCATCGCGAGAAAAACGACATCTGCGTTTTTCGCGGCAACCTCGGGTGCGTCATCGGTGAAGACCCGCTCGCGATCGAAGGCGAACGCGGGATGTACCTCGCCCCACGGCTTGCCGGGGTGCGTGCGCGAGACGGCGCGGATATCGCCGACCTCGGGGTGCGTGACGAGCAGGCGCAGGAGCTCGCCGCCGACGTAGCCGGCCGCGCCGATGACGGCGACGCGCGTCGTCACGCCGCGCCCCGCTTTTCGACGATACGCTGGTACACGACCTCGACGAGCCCCTCGGCGTCGTGACGCGCGTTGTGCGCGGGGATGCCGAGTTGCGCGGCGATGAAGTCGCGACCCACGCCGCTGTCGGTGACGGGGCCCGCCATCACGGTGATCGGCAGGTGAAATCGTTCCTTGAACAGCTGCCACGCGCCCCACGCGGCCACCTGATCGGGCGCGCAAACGACGAACGCGGTCCCGGCCGCGGCCAGTTCCGGATCGCCGAGGATGTCGGCCACGCCGTATTCGCCGAGGATGCCGTCGCCCAGTTCCGCGACGATCACGTCGGCCCCCTGCGGCGCGAGGTGGTTGAACAGGCCCTTCGCCACGTCGGTCGCCACGGCGTCGTGCGTGGTCGCCACGCCCGCGTCGTTGAATGTGACCGCCGTGAACGCGCCCGCGTCGATCATGCCAAGCGTGTCGCGACGAAGCGACACGCCCGTCAGCTTCGTCGCGGCGACGCGCAGCCCGCGCCGTGCGAGACGGCGGACGATCTCGATCGCGGCCACGGTCTTGCCCGCGTTCATGCTGGTGCCCGCGACATAGACGACGGGTGGGATCGGCCCGAGGCGCGACGCGCCCGGGATCGCGCCGGAGCGGATGTGCGCGGGTTCGCCGACGCGGTCGCCCGCATGGGGGATGTTCTGCACCGCGCCGATGACTTCGACATCAAAGGGCGGGCCGAGCTCGGGCACCGACGCGGTGCACCGCCCGATGATGCCGCCCATGTTGAGCAGTTGCAGGGTGTCGCCCGCGCGGATCTCGGCCGGCACGTCGCCCGCATAACCTTTCAGCGCGCGGCGTCGGCCAAGAACCCCCGCGACCACGTCGCCCAAACGCACGTCGATGAGGCGCCCGGACACGTCCTCGATCTGGTTGTAAGTGACCTTGTCGGTCAGCACGCGCACCGCGAGCACGTAGCCCTCTTCGGCCACGATCCGCGGGCCGACGAGCACCTCGCGCGCGAGTTTCGCGTTGCGCGTCGAACTCGCGATGCGGTCGAGTTTCAGGCGGATGATGGTCATGTGCCCGCGTCCCCTCCCAAACCGTCTCGAAAACCGGACCGTGAATAAATATGCAATCTATGCACAGTCAAGGATCGCGGATCATAAGGACATATTTCGTGACGTCAAGAGGCGTTTCGAGCGGGGTCGATCCCTCGCCGGAACGTCGGCGTCCGGTCGTTTCCGTCCGGCACGCCGCGCGATCGAATCTTGCGCCGACGTGTGATCGTTCTCACGTGTCACACACCGGCCAACCTTGACTTTTCGCGCCCCGGTGTGAACCATCGAGGCACACAAACAGCGTACCCCCACGGCGCCGAATTTTCTGCCGGCACGAGGTGATCCATGCCGCTCAAAGAGATCGAGCGCTTCGCCATCTCTTATTTGCAGGTGCTCGACGAGCACGGAAAACTCGACACGAAGCTCGACCCGAAGATCCCGAAGGACACCCTCGTCCGACTGTATCACGCGATGGTGATGTCGCGCGAAACCGATCAGCGGATGCTCAAGCTCCAGCGGCAGGGGCGCATCGGCACCTTCCCACCCTCGACAGGTCAGGAAGCCCCGACCAGCGCGGCGGCGGCGGCGATGGGACCGAAAGATTGGTTCGTGGGTTGCTTCCGAGATCTGGGTGCCAGATGGCTGTTTGGCGAGTCGATCGCGCGTTTCCTGCTCTATCACGCGGGCTGGGAGGAGGGGAACATCACGCCGGGTGTGGAGCGCTGCCTGCCGATGTCCGTGCCGATCGCCTCGCAGATCCCGCACGCCGTCGGCGTCGCATACGCACTGCAATATCGCGGCGAAAAGGCCGCGGTCGTGACGCACTTCGGCGACGGTGCGACATCGGAAGGTGACTTTCACGAGGCGCTGAACTTCGCGGCGGTCTGGAAGTCGCCCGTCGTCTTCATCTGCCAGAACAACCAGTGGGCGATCTCGATTCCCCGCTCGGCGCAGACCGCGTCGGCCACTATCGCGCAAAAGGCCATCGCCTATCAGATGCCCGGCATTCAGGTGGACGGCAACGACGCGCTCGCCCTGTTCCGCGCCGTGCGCGAGGCTCTGGAGCGCGCATACGCCGGCGAGGGCCCCACGCTGATCGAAGCCGTCACCTACCGCCTCATGATGCACACCACCGCCGACGACCCGAAGAAATATCGGTCCGAGGAAGAGGTCGCGCGCTGGTGGAAGCGCGATCCCATCCCGCGTCTACGCAAATACATGGAGTCGCGCAAGGTGTGGAGTGAGAAGCAGGAGGACGCGCTGCTTGCCTCGGTGCGGGCCGACATCGATGCGGCCGTGAAGGAGTTCGAGGCCATGTCGGGCTTCAAGCCCGATCTGCCCTTCGACCATGTCTTCGGCGCACCGCACGCCGCGATCGAAAAACAGCGGGCCGAGTTCCTCTCCATCCTCCCGATGCAGGAGGACCAAGCCCATGGCTAAGCTGACGATGGTGCAGGGCATCAACCTTGCGCTGCATCAGGAGATGGAACGCGACGCGGACGTGCTGGTCATGGGCGAGGATGTCGGCATGGACGAGGGCGTATTCCGCGTGACGGCGGGGCTGCTCGCGAAATACGGCACGAAGCGCGTCATCGACACGCCGCTGGCCGAGGGCGCGATCATCGGTACGGCGATTGGCATGGCGCTGGCGGGGCTGCGTCCCGTGTGCGAGATGCAGTTCTCGGGATTCTCGTACCTCATGGTCGCGCAGCTCGAAGGCCACGCCTCGCGCTACCGCCAACGGACGATGGGCCGCTGGACGTGCCCGCTCGTCGTGCGCATGCCTTACGGCGCGGGGGTGCGCGCGCTGGAACACCACTCCGAGAGCCGCGAACACCTCTACTCCACGATTCCGGGGGTGAAGGTGATCCTGCCGTCGGGGCCGCGCAACGCGCGCGCGCTGCTCGCCGCAGCGATCCGCGACCCCGACCCCGTCGTCTTCATGGAGCCCAAGCGCTCGTACCGCGCGTTTCGCGAAGAGGTGCCCGACGAGCCCGAGACGATGGAGATCGGCAAGGCGCAGCTCGTGGAAGAAGGCGACGACGTCACGGTGGTGACCTGGGGCGCGATGATGCGCCCGACGCTGGAAGGCATCGAGTTTCTTCGCAAGTCGCGCGGTCTGAAGGTCGATCTGATCGATCTGCTGACGATGAGCCCGATGGACAGCGACACCATCGTCGCGTCGGTGAAAAAGACGGGGCGCTGCGTGGTGGTGCAGGAAGCGCCGAAGTCGGTGAGCATCTCGTCCGAGGTCGTCGCGCGCATCAACGACGAAGCCCTGATGTATCTCGAAGCGCCGGTGAAGCGCGTGACGACGTGGGACACGTGCACGCCGTATTTCGGGCGCGAGATGAACTATCTGCCGAGCCCGCGGCGTATCGCGGCGGCGATCGAAGACACGCTGGCATTCTGACGGAGACGAACGTGTTCGAGTTCAAACTGCCGGATCTGGGCGAGGGCGTGCACGAGGGCGAAGTGCTTCAGTGGTTCGTGAAGCCCGGCGACACGATTGCCGAGGATGCCCCGCTCATCGAGGTCGAGACCGACAAGGCGGCGGTGACGATCCCGTCGCCGCGCGGCGGACGCGTCGTGTCCATCCACGGCGAAGTCGGACAGGTCATTCACACGGGCGACGTGATCTGCGTGATCGACACCGCCGGCGCGAAACCGTCCGCGAAAAAGTCCTCTGAGCCCGCGAAAGCCGCCGAGCCCACGAAACCGGTGGAAGCACCAACAGTCGCCGCCGCCGCGCCGGCTGCGGCCAAATCCGCCGCCATGCCCGCTTCCGAGCCCGGTCGCCCCGTGCCCGCCGCCCCCGCCACGCGCAAGCTCGCCCGCGAGCTGGGCGTCGATCTGCGTCTCGTGCCGTCTAGCGGCCCGGGGGGACGTGTGACGCCCGAAGACGTGCGCGCCTTTGCCTCGGGCGCTCCCGCCGCGCGACCCGTCGCCGCGAGCGACGAGCCCGTGCCCGCGTTCGTCGAGGGCGCGGCGGCGGTGCCCTTTGTCGTCGTCGAACCGCTGCCCGATTTTTCGGTTTTTGGACCCGTCGAGAAAGAACAACTGCGTTCCGTCAGGCGCAAGATCGCCGTGCGCATGGCGACCTCGATGACCATCGTCCCCCACGTGGCGCACATCGACGACGCCGACGTAACCGACCTCGAAGCAGCACGCCTGCGTCTGCGCGAGGCGGCGAAAGACAAACCCGAGGGACGCATCACCCTGCTGTCGTTCGTGGCGAAGGCGGTGGTGTCGGCCCTGCGCGCGTTCCCCGGCTTCAACGCGAGCCTCGACCCCGTGCGTCAGGAGATCGTCTACAAGCGCTACTACAACCTCGGCATCGCGTGCGATTCGCCCAAGGGCCTCGTGGTGCCGGTCGTGCGCGGCGCGGACGGCCTGAGCATCGCCCAAATCGCCGCGCAGATCGCCGATGTCGCCGCGCGCGCCCGAGCTGAAAAGCTGGCGGCGCAGGATTTTCAGGGCGGCACGTTCACGATCACCAACATCGGCCCCATCGGCGGCCGGCTCGCCACCCCCGTCATCAACTACCCTGAGGTCGCGATCCTCGCGATGTTCCGCGTCGAGGAGCGGCCCGTGGTGCGCGATGGCCAGATCGTGATCCGCAAGATGCTGCCGCTCGTGCTCGGCTTCGACCACCGCGTGGTGGACGGCGCCGACGCCGCGCGCTTCGTCAACCACGTTATTGCGCGCGTGCAGGACCCGATCCGCCTGCTCGTCGAGGCGTGAGCCGAGACGTGGCCGGAGGCGTGAGTCTGTCGGCGCACGAACGACGCTCCATTTTGCGGAAACCGAAAAAGCGCGCTGCTGTCATATGCCCGCGCGTCGTGTCATACGCCTGCGGGGCATGTCATGCGCCCGCGCGTCCTTGACCGCCGCGGAAGGCGGATGATATGACGCGACACCCGTGGAATCCGAACGGAAAAAGCGCATGAAGATCTGCTCGCGCGAAGCCTTCGCCGTGGCGCTCGTCGTCGCGACGATATTCGTCGTCGCCGCCCCGTCGGCGTTCGCGCAGGCGACGCCCGAGCCCGCTCCCGCCCCGTCCGATTCCCCCACACCCGCGCCCACGGTGTCGCCATCCAAGGCCGCCACGCAGGACGCCGCCAAGTCCACCGGCGCGGCCGCCCCGGCCCCCGCCGAGCCCGGCGGCGCGCCCCCCGCGCCCGGCCCCAAGCTCGACCCGCTCCCCGTCGTGGCCAACGGCAAGATCGATCGCCCGTCGTGCTCCGTCGGCCAGCGCGTCACCTACGAAATCGCCCTGTCGTGGATCTCCGCGCCGGGCCGCGTGGTGCAGGTCGCGCCCTTCGACGCGCCGCTGACCGCCGGGCTCGACGTCATCCAACAGCATCAACGCACCGCCAAGTCCGTCGTGGGCGACGAGATCCACGCCTCCATCACCACCTTCGTCGATTATCGCTGCGCCACCCCCGGCGACTTCAAGATCGGCCCCGTCAGCGTCGCGTACGACGACGGCAGCGGCCAGAACCTCTCCACCGTCGCCCCCGCGGTCGATGTGTCGATCCGCCCCACGCTCCTGGGCTTCGTGCGCTCCAGCCCCTACACCAAATACGGATTCTTCGCGGCGGGGCTTGCCGCGTTTTGGATCGTCGTGACGATCGTGCGCCGCGCGCGCCGACGTCGCCGCGCCGCGCCCGAACCCGCCTTGCCCCAAACCGAGTTCGACGCGTCGTGGGATTCGCTCGAAGACGAGGCCCGCGAGCCGAGCGTCGAGTTCTACGAGCGGCTCGAAGGGCGCCTGTGGGCCGATCTCTTCGCGCCCGCCGATGTGCCCACCGGCAGCGCGGCGGTGCGTCTGGCGGAGCTTTCCGGCGCGGGCGCGCCCGCATCCGTACTCGATCTCGCGCGCGAGGCCCTCGCGTACTGCCAGCGCGGCCGTCAGCCCGAATCCGCCCTCGGCCAGGGCGATGCGATCGAGGCGCTTCGTCTGACGCGAGAGGCCGTGGAAGCCATGCGCGACGCGCGGGGACCCGTGAACGAGTCGAAACCATAGACCCAATATCTTTCGAGGATTTGCGATGCAACTGCCCGCGGACATTCAGGCTCTCACCGAGGACGTGAAACAGGCGTCCGCCGCCGTCGACCGCCTCACCGCCGAGGTCTCCAAGGTCATCGTCGGCCAGCGCTACATGGTCGAGCGCGTGCTGATCGGCATCCTGTGCGGCGAGCACATCCTGCTCGAAGGCGTGCCCGGCCTCGCCAAGACACTCGCGGTCAATACCTTCGCCCGCGCCATCAGCGGCTCGTTCGCGCGCGTGCAGTTCACGCCCGATCTGCTGCCCGCGGACCTCGTCGGCACGATGATCTACGATCAGAAATCCGGCGACTTCAAAGCGAAAAAGGGCCCGCTCTTCGCCAACCTCGTCCTCGCCGACGAAATCAACCGCGCCCCCGCCAAGGTGCAGTCCGCGCTGCTCGAGGCCATGCAGGAGCATCAGGTCACCCTGGGCGACACCACCTACAAACTGCCCGAGCCCTTCCTCGTCTTCGCGACGCAAAACCCCATCGAGCAGCAGGGCACCTATCCGCTGCCCGAGGCGCAGGTCGACCGCTTCATGCTCAAGCTCAAAGTCGGCTATCCGACGCGCAACGAGGAACGCGAGATCATCGCGCGCCACAGCGCCGGCCACGCCCCCGAGCCGACGCAGGTGACTTCGCCCGACGACATCCTGAAACTGCGCGAGCTGGTGCGTCGCATCTATGTGGACGAGCGCATCACGAGCTACATCCTCGACCTGATCTTCGCAACGCGCGACCCCAAGTCGATGGGCCTCGACAACCTGGAGCCGCTGATCCAGCTCGGCGCGAGCCCGCGCGCGAGCCTGTATCTGACCATCGCGGCGCGCGCCTTCGCGTTCCTCAATCATCGCGCCTTCGTCATCGCCGATGACGTGCACACCATCGCGCCCGACGTGCTGCGTCACCGCATCATCGGCACGTACGAGGCCGAGGCCGAGGGTCTGTCGAGTGACGACATCGTGGCGCGTGTGCTCGAAAAGGTGAAAAAGCCGTGATGAGCAGGCGTAACCGGATGCAATTGTCCTCTCCGCATGCTGTCATCCTGATTTCCCAATCTGTCATCCTGAGCGTAGCGAAGGATCTGGTCGGAACACGCAACAAGACCCTTCGCTTCGCTCAGGGTGACACTTCCCAATTTGTCATTCCGAGCGAGGCCGTGGTTCTTTCTGTCATTCCGAGCGAGGCCGTGATTCTTTCTGTCATTCCGAGCGAGGCCGTCAGGCCGAGTCGAGGAATCCCTTTCCCGCTCGACAACGTAAGGGATTCCTCCGCTCCGCTTCGCTCCGGTCGGAATGACGGCGCAAGAAGGCGCGACACTCGATTCGACAGTCTACCCTAAGGGTCAAGCCCAATGCTGCCGCGCGAGCTGCTCAAAAAAATCCGGCGCATCGAGATCCTCACGCGCCGCCGCGTCGACGAGACCTTCGCGGGCCAATACCACTCGGTGTTCAAGGGCCGCGGCATGGAGTTCGCCGAGGTGCGCGAATACGCGATCGGCGACGACATCCGCGCCATCGACTGGAACGTCACCGCGCGCATGGGCCGGCCGTTTCTGAAGCTGTTCGAGGAAGAGCGCGAGCTGACCGTCATGATCGTCGCCGATATCTCCGCATCGATGGACACGGGCAGCGGCGCGGAGACGAAACGCGAAACGGCGGCGACCCTCGCGGCGATTCTCGCTATGTCCGCGGTACGCAATCAGGACAAGGTGGGCGCGCTGCTCTTCGGCGGCGACGCGCATTCCTACGTGCCGCCGGGCAAGGGCCAGCGCCACGCGATCCGCATCGTGCGCGACATCTTGTACGAACAGCCGAAAAAAACGGGGACCGATCTCGAGGCGGCGATGGCGCAGCTCGGCCGCCTGCAAAAAAAACGCGCGGTGGTTTTCGTCATCTCCGATCTGCTGGGAATCAGCGAGCCGGGCCGCGCGTTCCAGATCGCCGCTCGCCGCCACGATCTGGTGGTGCTGCACGTCGAGGACCCGCGCGAACGCACCCTCGCGGGTTCGGGCCTGATTCCGCTCACCGATCCCGAAACGGGAGCGATGACGTGGATCGATCTGCGCGACGCGCCCACGCGCGCGCGCTGGACCGAAACCGCCGCCGCCCGCGAAACCGCCCGCAGAAAGTCCCTCTTGCGCATCGGCGTGGATCGGGTTAAAATCGACGCTGGCTCCGATGTTTCAAAACCTTTGCTGCGCTTTTTCCGGGAAAGGGCGCTGAGGTTGGGAGCGTGAGGGGAAAGAAAGAACTGCGGATGGAGTGGACGAGTTCTGAGATCTCGCGACAGGCAAATTTCAAGTGGTGCCGTCGAACAACCCTATCAGGCAGCCCACTTGACCGTCTGATTGGATTGGGTAGGCGCTACTGTGGCGAGATCAATGAGGCGTAGCGCTGGCACAGCCTGCGCGAGTGGGGCTATTACCGGGTCATGAATTAGGTGGGAGAATTTTGAGGTTATTTTGAGGACGCAATTTTTACCCCCAGCTAAAGCGCTAGGCGAGTTGCGTCTATCGTGGCGTGGAGCAGATGGGTATTTTTGACATCGATAGGCCGGAGGAAGCATGTCGCGGAAGATAAAGACGGCTAGGGATTGGGATAACGCTTCGATTGACGATTTCGTCAATGACACTGGAATTGTCTGGAAAAAACAGGATGCGAGCCGGTCAATGATCGACATTTGGCTTCGCGTTGTTCAACACGCAGCCGGATTTGGCGAACAAGTTCGTCGTCAAAGGTTAGACGAAGCGACGAAGCAGTTAGCAAGACTTGCAATATGGATGTTAACATTTGCATCAAAAGGACTGGAGAAAAATCGAAGCGGGGTAGATGGTTTAATAAAATTGACGAAACCAGTTTCAAGGTTACTGTGGATGAAATTCCCAAATTGCTGCCCTGCTTGTTTTACGCGAATGCATAGATCAAACCTTGTCGACGGTTTGAATGCAAAAAAACCTCGTTCTTGTCGATGTATATTAACATTAGAAGAAACGGAGAAACGAAACGAAGTATGGACGTCTAAACAAAAAGCTGAAACAAAAAAAATACGCAGACAGTGGGCTGAGGCACATTTCATAAATTGTGATTACGGAAAAATAAGCATGATTGAGCTTGAATCGCGATTCGGGAACATTTTTCAGAGAAACATATTTTCTCAAAGTTTGGAATCTATGGCATTTCACCTGCTTGAAGAAGTGGGAGAAATGGCGGAATCGATAGTATCGCTCTATACTTACCAAGCTCAGAGGCCCAGTCAAACTAGCTGGCTCGAAAGAGTCTCGGAGTTGGAAGAGGAATTGGCCGATTGTTTTTCGTGGCTATTTGCAGTATCGCGAAAATTCCAAAATGTTTTTGAAGTGTTTGACAACTATTTGGAAAATAAAACAACTGTTTCCAAAAATATGTTTATTGCAAATCATATCAGAGACCGACACAGGCATAACGCTAGTAAGCAGTTGTGTTGTTTCGACTGTCAAGCTGCTGAATGTACATGTAAGATTAACATTATTCAGGATGATCTAGCGGCAAATCGCATTATGGCTGCGCCTAGACCGGCAGAAAAGGCAAAAAAAATCGCAAGATCCACTTAAGGGCAATTCGAAAATATCGGTACGCCAAGTAACAATGATATGTACTTGAATGGGGCGATGAAGTTTAATCGCTTAGGCGGCATTTGATGTGTAAACGCGGATTCGAAATAACATTGTTTCGCGGGTGTAGCTCAGTCGGTAGAGCACGAGCTTCCCAAGCTCGGGGTCGCGGGTTCGAGGCCCGTCGCCCGCTTTGAAGAGGGGACCCGCGTTGCGGGGCAAGGCAGGGTCTTTGGTTCCCTCACCTCGTCTCGCTTTGCTCGCCACCCCTCTCCCATCTGATGGGAGAGGGGCAGGGCCCGCCGCACCGAAGCGGCAATGGCCGCGAAGGCGGGGGGTGAGGGCCGCACAGCCATGTCCCCGGTCGAGAGCACGAAGATGCTGCGTTGCCCCATCTGCGATAGGCCCACCCGTTTCGAAGACGAGCCGCTCGGCCCGTTCTGCTCCGAACGCTGCCGGTTGATCGACCTCGGCGAATGGGCGTCGGAGTCCTACCGCGTCGAGACGAATCCCGAGTGGAGCGAGGACGAGGTGATTGCCGAAGTCCGCGCCCGGCGCGACGAAAAATCGGCAGGTCCTCTTGCCGACGAGCCGAAAAAAACCTGACCGCCATCAGCGTTGTCCCCGTTGCATTTTGGCGGGTCCGCCGCTAAAAATTGCTCATCGGTCGCGCTGGGGATTTAACCGTTATTTCACGCGAATCCGTGAATCGGGCGCCGCTCGCGACGCGCGAAATCGCGCGTGCGCCGGAGCCGGACGAACGGGCGTGTCGCCAAGGGGGAAGACGCATGTCCAAGGATCTGTACGAAATCGGAGAAGCGCCGCCCGTCGGTACCGTGCCGGCGAAGATGCACGCGTGGCTGATTCGGCCCGAGCGATTCGGCGAGCCGACAAAGGGCTTCGCGAAGGAAGTGGTGGACGTTCCGCCGATCGCCGACGACGAGGTGCTCGTCTACGTGATGGCTGCCGGTGTGAACTACAACAACGTGTGGGCGGCTCTGGGCGTGCCGGTCAACGTCATCGGCGCGCGCAACAAAGCGGGCGAACCCGAGCCCTTCCACATCGGCGGCTCCGACGCGTCGGGCATCGTCTACAAGGCCGGCAAGGACGTGAAGAACGTCAAAGTGGGTGACGAGGTCGTCATCCACTGCGGCACGTGGGATCGCAACTGCGCGTGGGTCAAGGCGGGCAACGACCCGATGTACAGCCCCACGTTCAAGATCTGGGGTTACGAGACGAACTGGGGCTCGTTCGCGCAGTTCACCAAGGTGCAGGCGCACCAGTGCGCGCCCAAGCCCCGCCATCTGTCGTGGGAGCAGGCCGGCGCGTATATGCTCGTCGCCGCCACCGCCTACCGTATGCTCCACAACTGGGGCGACAACGCGGTGAAAAAAGACGATGTCGCGCTCATCTGGGGCGGCGCGGGCGGCCTCGGCTCGATGGCGATCCAGATCGCCCGCGCGGCCGGCGCGATCCCCATCGCGGTGGTCTCCGCGGTCGACAAGGTGGAGTTCTGCAAAAAGCTCGGCGCGAAGGGCGTCATCAACCGCAACGACTTCGACCACTGGGGCATGCTGCCGCACTGGAAGGACAACGCGGGCTACGCGACCTGGCTTTCCGGCGTTCGCAAGTTCGGCAAGGCCATCTGGGACATCCTCGGCGACAAGCGCGGCGTCAACATCGTCTTCGAGCACCCCGGCGAGACGACCGTGCCCACCTCGATCTTCGTCGCCGAGACCGGCGGCATGGTCGTCATCTGCGCGGGCACCACGGGGTACAACGCCACGGTCGATCTGCGTTACCTGTGGATGCGCCAGAAGCGCCTGCAGGGCAGCCACTTCGCCAACGACGATCAGGCGTACGCCGTCAACGATCTCGTGATCCAGGGCAAGGTCGATCCCTGCCTGTCGCGCACGTTCACGTGGGATCAACTGGCCGAGTGCCACCAGTTGATGTACGAAAACAAGCACCCGCACGGGAACATGGCGATCCTCGTGGGGGCGAGCGAGTTGGGCAAGGGCGCCACGTCGGAGGTTCCGGTGGGCGATCATCATCACACCGCGCGCAAAGCGCCGACGCCGGTCATCGACCTGTACAACGTCGACGACCTGGCCGGCTTCGCGATTCCCGATGACCCGACCCCCGTGGCCGCGGTCTACCATTCGCACCTGCCGACCGTGCCCGTCGACGGCACGCTGGCCGACGTGGCGCGCAAGATGGTGGACGAGACCGTGCACGCGGTCGTCATCACCGAGGCCGACGGCACCATCGCGGGCGTCGTCAGTCAGACGGACCTCGTGCTCGCACGTCAGCAGGGCAAGCCCGAGGAGGTGGCGCTTCTGGGCGTTCGCGACTTCATGACGCCCAATCCTCTGACGATCACCAAGACGGACACGGTGCAGCACGCGATCACCATGATGACCACGCGGCGCATCCACCGCCTGATCGTCGTCGAAGAAACGGACGGCAAGGCGATCCCCGTCGGCGTGTGCGCGATGACCGACATCATCCGCCACATGTTCAAGCTGGGAAAACGCCCGCTCTGATCGAATCGAACAAATCGAACACGCGTCGGCGGGCCTTCGGGTCCGCCGATCGTTTTACGCACCGAGGCGTGCGCGCCGCCCGGCGCTGGTGTAAATTCCTCCGGTGCACTGCCGAAAATGCCGCATCAAGATGAAGGAAGAGCGCCGGGTGTTTCACGGGAAACGCAAGTGGATCTGCCCAAAATGTGGTCGCGCGCGGATGCAGAGCGTCGAGAAGCCCGATCGGAAAAAACCCACGCGGGATGATCGATGACACGCCCGCGCCCACAAAGTTCGTCACGAGCCATATGGAAGGACGAGGGCGACTTCGCGCGCCTGTGGGACGACCTGGCGAGCGTCGCGCCGTTTCCCGTGCCGCCGAATCTGGGGGCGCCATTCGCGACATACCGCGACGAATTGCTCCGGTTCAACGAGCGCATCAACCTGATTCGCGTGGCGAGCGATCGGGAGTTCGCGTCGCGCCACCTGCTCGACGCCCTCGCGGGTTTGCCGCTGCTGCCCGATCGAGGCCGCGTGGTCGACATCGGCTCCGGCGCGGGGATTCCCGGCCTCGTTCTCGCGATCGCGCGGCCCGATCTCGCGTTCACTCTCATTGAGTCGATCGGCAAAAAGGCCGCGTTTCTCGCACATGCGCGTCGCGCACTCAACCTTGCCAATGTGACCGTGTTCGCGGGCCGGTTCGAGGACGCGACGCCGGGCGACGTCTCGCTCTTCACGGCCCGGGCGGTCGCGGATCCCTCGGCGCTGGTGCGTCTCGTCCGCGCACGGTCGTCCGCCTCGATTGCGATCTGGACCAGGCCGGGAGCGCTCGAGGTCGATGTCGAAAAGCTGGTTTCTTACCGCCTGCCCGACGATCCATCGGAACGAGTTGTCGTGCGGATTCCGGCGGCGATGTGATCGCTTTCGGCGACGGTTCGTCGCGGCTTGACTTGGGCGTGCGCGCGGCGATCATACCGCCACTTTTCGAGGACTGACCGCGTCGTGCCACGCGCCGAATCATCCGGCAGATTTTACATCGCCCTCGCCGTCGCCACCGGCGCGACGCTTGCGCTGGAGATCGTCCAGACGCGCCTGCTCTCCGTCGTCTCGTGGTACCACTTGGCGTTTTTCGTCATCAGTCTCGCGATGTTCGGCATGACGCTCGGCGCGCTTTACGTATTCCTGCGCCCCGAACGCTTCGACGCCGCCCGCCTCGACGAGCATCTGTCGCGAAGCGCCTATTTCGCGGCGATCGCCGCGGCCGTGGCATGGCTCGATCAGCTCTGCCTCGCGCCCGAGATGGTGCTCTCGGCGAGCGCCGTTGTCGTCTTCGCCCGGCTCGCGATCACCGTGTCGGTGCCGTTCTTTTTTTCGGGCATCGTCGTCACGCTCGCGCTCACGCGCTCGCCCTTTCCCATTGGACGCACCTACGGCGCGGACCTTGCCGGCGCGGCGCTCGGATGCGTGGCGGTGATTCCGCTACTCGGCGTGCTCGACGGCCCGAGCACGATCTTTGTCGCCGCGTCGCTCTTCGCCGTGTCGTCGGCGCTTTTCGCGCCCGCGGGAAAAAGGCGGCGCGGCGTGGTGCTCGCCCTCTTCCTCGTCGCCCTCGCGGTGGTGAACTCGCAGACGCGATTCGGCCTCGACCCCATCATGGTCAAGGGCCAAGCCGAAAAACGCCACTGGGTCGCCTACGAGCGGTGGAACAGCTTCTCGCGCATCATCGCTTACAAGCCGTGGAACGAATCGCCCAAGATGGTGATGTGGGCCGCGTCGGACAAGACGCCGACGACGCCGGTCGAGTTCGTGATGATGAATATCGACGGGCTCGCGGGCACGGCGATCTTCAAGATGGCCGGCGATCCCGCGAACGTCGATTTTCTTCGTTACGACGTCACGACGCTCGCGCACCACGTACGCCAAGGACGCGCCGCGATCATCGGCGTGGGTGGCGGGCGCGACGTGATGGCCGCGCTGGCGCTCGGGCACCGCGAGGTGCTGGGCGTCGAACTCAACCCCGCGTTCACCGAGGCGCTCACCGGGCCCTACCGCGAGTTCGCCGGGCTCGCCGACCACGCGGGGGTGCGTCTCGTGACCGACGAGGCGCGCAGCTACTTCACGCGCGACGACGGCCTATACGACGTGCTTCAGGCGAGCCTGATCGACACGTGGGCCGCGACCGGCGCGGGGGCCTACAGCCTGTCGGAGAACTCGATCTACACGGTCGAGGCATGGCGCGTCTTTCTGGATCGCCTCACGCCCGGCGGCATCTTCACCGTGTCGAGGTGGTATGCGCCGGACCGGCTCGACGAAACCGCGCGGCTGTTGTCGCTCGCAGCGGGGACGCTGCTCGCGCGCGGCGTCGCCGAACCGTCGAAGCACATTCTTCTTGCCGCGCACGGACAGGTGGCGACGATCCTCGTCTCGAATGATCCCTTTGCGCCGCGCGACATCGCCCGCTTCACCGCCGCCTGCGCCGAGATGGGATTCGAGGTCGTGCTCGCGCCGGGGCAAGAGACCACGAGCGAAGCGCTCGCGGCCATTTTGTCGAAGACGAATTACGACGACCTCGTCACCTATGGCCGGAGCACGCCACTCGACCTGACGCCGCCCACCGACGCGCGCCCGTTTTTCTTCAACCTGCTGCGCCTGTCGCGTCCGTGGGAGATCGCGTCGTACCTCGGTCGTCCGTCGGGCGTGGTCGCGGGCAATTTGATCGCCACGCTCACGCTCATTGTCATCTTTTTTGTCACGGCAGCGCTGGCGGCGGCGACGATGATCCTTCCCGCGCGTTTCGCCCCGGCGGGCTCGCCGCGCCCGGGCGCGCGGGCGCTCGCGTACTTCGCGCTGATCGGGCTCGCATTTATGCTCTCCGAAATCGCCTTCCTTCAGCAGCTCTCGGTGTATCTCGGTCACCCGGTCTATTCGCTCGCGGTGGTGCTGTTCTCGATCATCCTGTTCACGGGGCTCGGCAGCTTCGCGAGCGATCGGTTCGCGCTGGACACGCCGACGCGCATTCGCACCTTTGCGCTCTTGGTGTCGGGCTATCTGATCGCCATGGCCTGCGCTCTGCCGCGCCTGACCGCTCACTTCGGCGCGCTGGAGCTCGCGGGCCGGATCGGGCTATGCGTCGCCGTGCTGGCCCCCGCGGGGCTGTTGATGGGTCAGGCGTTTCCCGCGGGGATGCGGTGGGCACGTCGCGGGCTCGCGGCCGGCAACGACCCGACGCCCTGGCTGTGGGCTGTCAACGGCGCGGCGGGCGTGGTGGCGAGCGCCGCCGCGGTGATGATCTCCATCGCGTTCGGAATCACGACGACGATGATCGCGGGCGCGGCGTGTTACGCGTCGATCGCGTTCGTGGTGAGATCGGATCCCTGACCGCTGGTGGCCGCTTTTCATTTCGAAGTTGGCCCCTATAATGGCCAAACGGCTCCGTGACCGGAAGGGATAAAGGTGCCGCGATGCTGCTTCGACTTCGGATCAAAGGGTTCAAGAATCTCGCTGACGCGGAGATCCGTTTCGGACCGCTCACTTGCTTCGTCGGCCCGAACGGTGCAGGGAAATCCAACATATTTGACGCGATCCGGCTACTCAAGCACCTCGCGGACTACGAGATCATGGCAGCGGTCGAATCGATTCGGAACGCGTCGCGGCCGTCGTTTCGACTGCGCGACCTACTCTGGAATCCCGGAGTCAACTCCAAGATCTTGTTTGAGGCGGACATGATCGCTCCTCTATCCGTCGAAGACGACTTTGGAGTTGAGTGTAAGCCGAAGGCGAATTTCCTACGCTATGTTCTGGAATTGAGGTACGATCAGAACCCGGAGAAACTCACCGTTGAGCGGGAACAATTGTCGCCGCTCCAAATCAGCGAAGCCGCGAAACTCCTGGGTTTCGAACACTCGGGGGCGTTTAGAAAAAGCGCTCTCACGACTCCCCGTCGGCGCGGACCATTTATTTCGACGGATGAAACGACGAAGGACCGGCCGGGGATTCAGCTTCACCAAGATGGCGGCAGTCGCGGGCGTGCCATCCCGGTGGGTCGCTCGCCTCGAACGGTCGTTGGCGGGACAAATGCGGCGGAATTTCCCACTGTTCTCGCGGCGCGTCGGGAAATGGCGTCGTGGCGGATTTTCCAACTGGAGCCATCGGTCATGCGTTCGCCGGATCCGATCGGCGGCGAAGATCGCATCGACGAACGAGGCGCGCATCTTGCCGCCGCCATCGAACGTCTACGGGCCGCTGAGACAGGCGATGGGCGCATCCTTCAAACGATATCCAATCGGCTGGGTCAACTGCTACCGGAGGTTCGATCGATACGGATCGAGCGGGACGAGCGAGTGCAAAGGTTGTCGCTAATGATGAAAATCAAGGGATGCGAACACGAACTTGGCCCCATGTCACTATCCGATGGTACGTTACGTTTCTTGGTGCTCGCGACCTTGGCGGAAGACCCAGAGGCGTCCGGAGTGGTGTGCATGGAGGAGCCCGAGAACGGAGTTCACCCGAGCCGAGTGCCCGTCATGTGCGAACTGCTGAGGGATTTGTGCGTCGATCCGAAAGAGGAGGTCAACGAGGACAACCCCTTGCGGCAGGTTATCGTTAATACTCATTCCCCTGATGTCGTGAGTGAGTTCGACTACTCCGAGATCCTGTTCGTGCGATCAGTGGACAGTTTTCAGGGAATCATCGCAAAGGTGTTTCCGGTCGACGATGGCAAAGAACGATCATCTTGGCGACTGAAATATCGACGTGAACTGCGCGGCGTGCCCTTGCGCGAAGTGATTGACTATATCGGAGGCACGCAGAGACGCCGCGCTCGTCTGGCCGACGAAAAGACGGGTGACCTAAAACATCGAAAAATGAAAACCACGCTGGATCTACCGCTGGGATGAGTGACTTTCGACCACTTCGTTATGTGTTGATCGCTGATGGATCATCGGATCGTCTGCTCGCGCCGATCATCGATTGGACATTGCGCATGGCAGATTCGAAAGCTCGACTCGAGATTGAGCCAGGGTATGTTTTTGAGCGAAAACATCGCTCAATTTCTGAAGTAATTTCTGAGGTTAGAGAACATTATTTCCCAGATGTCATTTTTGTGCATCGCGATGCTGAAAACTTGCGGTGGGACGAACGCGCGCGGGAAATCCCCGTTGCTGACGATTTGATCCCTGTTATTCCGGTGCGCATGATCGAAACGTGGCTATTGTGCGACGAAAAAGCCATTCGAGGCGCTGCGGACAATCCGAACGGAACGGCCCCGCTCGATCTTCCCAGATTGAATGATTTGGAGTCCGTCCAAAATTCAAAGCAGGTACTTGAGGATAAGCTTCGCTTGGCGACGGAGTTGAACGCACGCAGACGCGCGAAATTCAAGGTGAACCGCGCCATACACCGGTTGGTCGAACTGATCGAAGATTTCAGTCCTTTGTCCGCCTTGCCCGCCTTTTCCCGATTTCAGGTTGACGTCCGACGGTTTCTGGAGAATCTGAAGAGCTTGGAGTAACCATCCGAAACCGAACCGGGACAAGGCTCAGTTCGTCGCCGCGACCTCGGACGCTTTTTTCGCCTCGTGATCGGCCACCGCCGCGTTCACATCGGCCTGGATCTTCGACGACAGGATCTTCGTCGCGGCGCTCATCGCGGTGACGACCGATTCGGGCGTGTGCGTTTCGACGGGGTGCGTCTCGCGGTAATTGCGCTGGAAGAGCACGGTCTTCTTGCCGCCCTGATGCGCCATGAGGATCACGCGCATCTGCAGCACGGAAAACCACGTGTCGTTGTCGTCCTTCTCATAGATCTCGTCGATGATGCCCTCGATCTCGTAGTCGGGATTGATCGAGCTGCGCACGTCCACCACCGCGCGATACTGCTTGCCGTCGATCATGTCGCGCACGAGCAGGTCGGCGATCATGTCGCCCGGGTTCACGATCCACAGGTGGTATTCGTAGGGTTTGCGTTTGCGCTTGCTCGTCGAATACAGGATCTTTTGCGACTGGTACGACGGCGCGACCTGGAACGACCCCACGCGCACGACGACATCGTCCAGAGTCGGACCCGACACGGCGGGCGGGTTGTATTCGAGCTGGTAGTAGAACTTTTCCTGATAGTCGCGCGTCACGTTGAAGCAGCCCGCTGAGAACGCGGCGAGCGCGAGGGCGGCGGCGAGCGAAACGGTCGCGGGGAAATTTCTCATTTGGGCTTCTCCTCGTCGGCAAGGCCGCGCGGCGACACCACGCGCTCCGGCGGCGGCTCGGAGAGCAGCGTCTGCGCCGGGTCCTCGCTGATTTTTTCGGTGATGCGCGCGAGGTTGTCGGTGGTGCGTCGCAGGTTGATGAGCACCGCGGCCATCTCATTGTCCATGCGGTCGATGATGTCGTTGAGGTTCGAAACCGCCAGATCGACGCCTTGGAATGTCTGCGCGAGATTCACGGACTCGATCTGCTTCGTCAGGCTCTGCACGAGAATGCGAAGCTGCGCGAGCGCCTGCTCCATCTCCACGATGGAGTTCTCCGTTTCCTTCTTCTCGGCCAGATAACGCACCCGCTCCGCCGTGCCCGCGAGCGCCTCGAGCAGCCGGTCGATCTTGGGATCGTTCATGCGCCCCGAGATGGCCACGAAGCTGCCCTTGACCTCGTCGCTGATGCCTTCGAAATCGACGCCCATCACTTTTTCGTAAACGTTTTGCACGGCGGCGAAGAGTTCCGCCGTGGACGACGCGCGACCGGGCAGGTATTCGTGCGAAGGCTTGAACGCGATCTCGATCGGCGCGGATTCGGGCGCGCGCGTGATTTCGACGAACTTCATACCCGTGATGCCGGCCATGGCGAGCTGCGCGCGCATGTCGGGCTCGGCCTGCATGGTCTTGTCGGTCTCCATGACGACCTCGATCATGCGGCCGTCCGGCGCGACCTTGATGTCCTTGACCGCCCCGACCACGACGCCCATGAACTTCACGGGCGAGCCGACCTCGAGCCCCTGCACCGTCTCGTCGAAGTACGTGACGTAAAGGCGCGTCTCCGACAGGAACTTCGACGCCCCTAGCCAGATCAGCGCGCCGACGAGGATCAGCGTTCCGCCGATGACGAAAAGTCCCACTTTGAATTTGTGCGCTTCGGTCGACATGCGCTCTCCCGATCCCCCGGTTCTATTTGCCCTTGGTGTGCAGCGACTGCCGGTTGAAGAAGTCGCGCACGAAGGGGTGCGTGTGGTGATCGCGCAGGCCCTCGGGCGTGCCCGTGGCGATGATGTTGCGGACCGATTTGTCGAGCATGATGACGCGCTGGGCGATCGTAAAAATCGAGGCGAGTTCGTGCGTGACGACCACGATCGTGATGCCCAGGGATTTGCTGAGCTGCATGAGCATGTTGTCGAGCTCGACCGACGAGATCGGATCGAGCCCCGCTGACGGTTCGTCGCAAAACAGCAGCCGGGGGTCGAGCGCCATCGCACGGGCCAGCCCCGCGCGCTTTTTCATGCCGCCGGAGATTTCGTTGGGCAGGTGGTTCTCGAATCCGTGCAGGTTGACCATGTCGAGCTTCATGCGCACGAGGATGTCGATGACGTCGGGCGACAGATCGGTGTATTCGCGAAGCGGCAGGGCGATGTTTTGGGCGAGCGTCATCGATCCGAACAACGCGCCCGACTGAAACAGGATGCCGACCTTGCGCAGAATTCGCTCGCGGTCTTCGCCATCGGCCTTGGCGATATCCTCGCCGTCGATCAGGATCTGCCCCGAATACGGTCGTTCGAGCCCGATGATCTGCCGCAGCAGCGTGGATTTTCCGCAGCCCGAACCGCCGAGGATGACGAAGATCTCGCCTTCGTACACGTCGAACGTCACGCCATTGAGAATCGTCGCGGAACCGTAACGCACGACGAGATCGCGGACCTGGATAACCGCCTTCCCCGGCGGCGGGTCGAGCACGCCCGTGACGATCCCGCTGTCCTTCGTGGATTCGACCGCCGCGCTCATCGTCGTCATCCGAAATACGTGAACAACACGGTAAAGACCGCGTCGGCCACGATGATGAGGAATATTCCCGTTACGACCGCGCTGGTGGTGTACTGCCCCACGCTGGCCGCGCCGCCGCGCACCTGAAATCCGCGCATGCATCCCACGAGGGCGATGATCATCGCGAACACGGTGCACTTGATCAATCCCTGCGAGATGTCCCACAGCCCAATCGCCTCGTAACTTTGCGCGATATACGCGCTGAGCGTGACGCCACCCTGCGTGGTGCCGACGATCATGCCGCCGACCAGACCGAGAAAATCCGCATAGAGCGTCAGCAGCGGAACCATCAGCACGAGCGCGATGACCTTGGGCACGACCAGAAAACGCACCGGGTCGAAGCCCATCGTGGCGAGCGCGTCCACCTCCTCGCTCACCTTCATCGTGCCGATCTCCGCGGCGAAGGCCGATCCCGATCGCCCCGCGACGAGGATGCACGTCATGAGCGGTCCGAGTTCGCGCAGCACCGACAGGCCGACCAGGTCGGCGCAAAAAATGTTCGCGCCGAATTGCGAGAGCTGTAAGACCGCCTGAAAGCCGAGGATCATGCCCATCAGCAGCGAGATGAGGCCCACGATGGGCAGGGCGTCGGCCCCCGCGCGCTCCATGTAGTAAAGCGTGTCGCGCCAGCGAACGCTGCCCGGGTGCAGCGCGGCATGCGTGAGCGCCAAGGTGGCATCGCCGACAAAGACGAACATCTTGCGCACGTCGGCGAGCATATCGAGGGTCTTCTCGCCGATCTCGACCGGCACGCTGATGGGCTTGGGCGCGACGATTTTCTTCAGTTCGGAGAGCTTCTTGCGATCGACGAGCGAGAGCAGCCCTTCGACGTCGCCGCGCAAACCGATGAGGTCGAACTCGATCCCGCCTTGGCGGCACGAACGCTCGGTCTCGACCAGAATCGCCGCCCCCGCGCCGTCGATGTACGCGAGCCCGGTCAAGTCGATGACGAGGCGGCGATGGGGCGAGCGGGCCAGCGCGTGGCCGAGGTCCTCGTGCACCCGATGCGCGTTGGTGATCGACAGCCGCCCGCCGATACGCACGCGCTTCTCCGAGCCCGTCGCGTCGTCAACGGCAAACTCGTAGGTGGCGGACTCGTCGGGAATGATGGACTTGCGCTTAGCCATCGCCGGTCGGGCAACCTCAATCTTCAGGGGATCTCGATGGAAGGCCGCATCTTAGGGAAAAAGCGGCAATCCGTAAATTGAACCGACGACTTTGGGAACGCGGGGGGGCGCCAGGACTGTGACCGGCTTCACGAACCATTGGCGTGAACGAGCCGTTCGCCAAATTTTCGCCGCGCCGCATCAAGTCGACCGGCGAAAACGCCGATTTCATGGCGTATTCTCACGCAGGTTCTATCGGGTCGCCGGGCCGCGTGGTAGATTGCGCCTGTCCCGACCAGTGCGGAGAGAAACGGCGAAGGGAGCCGAAGATGTGCGGAATCGTGGGATACGTCGGCCATCGCAACTCGGTGGACGTGCTGTTGGAAGGGCTGCGTAAGCTCGAATACCGGGGCTACGACTCCGCCGGCGTGGCGCTCCTCGGCAATGGCGAGATTCTGCTGCGCCGCAGCGTCGGCAAGCTCGTGAATCTCGAAATGAGCCTGCGCGACGACCCGCTGTCGAGCCCCGTCGGCGTCGGCCACACGCGCTGGGCCACGCACGGCGCGCCCACCGAGCACAACGCGCATCCCCACGTCGTCAACGGCGTGGCCATCGTTCACAACGGCATCATCGAGAACCACACCGAGCTGCGCGAGGAGTTCGTCGCGGCGGGGCGCGACATCAAGAGCGAGACCGACACCGAGCTCGTCGCGCACCTCATCGACATCGCCCGCTCGCGCGGCCTCGGACTGCTCGACGCCGTGCGCGAGGCGCTTTCGCGCGTCGAAGGCGTTTACGCGTTGCTCGTCGTCAGCCCGACCGAGCCCGATCAGATCATCGCCGCGCGCAAGTCGAGCCCGCTGATCCTGGGCATCGGCGACGGCGAGAATTTCATCGCGTCGGACGTGCCCGCGCTGCTGCGTTACACGAACCGCGTGATCTATCTGGAAGACGACGACATCGCACTCGTGCGCCGCGAAGGCGTGCAGGTGTGGAAGCTCGACGGCACACCTCAGCAGCACGTGGTGAAGACGATCGACATGAACCCCGTGGCCGCCGAAAAAGAGGGCCACAAGCACTTCATGCACAAGGAGATCCACGAGCAGCCCCGCGCGTTCATCGCGGCCATGGAGGACCGTTTTCAGGTCCCCGAGGGCGACGTGGTCTTCGACGGCGGCGGCCTCGAGGCCATCAACGCCACAGAGGTGCAGCGCGTCGTGCTGCTCGCATGCGGCACCGCGTGGCACGCCGCGCAGGTTGGCCGATTCTACATCGAGTCGATCGCGGGGATTCCGTGCGAGGTCGATCTGGCGAGCGAATACCGCTATCGCGATCCCATCGTCGAGCCGGGCACGTTGGCCATTGCCGTGTCGCAAAGCGGCGAGACGGCCGACACGCTGGCCGCTTTGCGCGAGGTGAAACGCCGGGGCGCGCTTTCGATCGCCGTGTGCAACGTTCCCGAATCCACCATCGCACGCACCGCCGACGGCGTCTGCTACACGCACGCCGGTCCCGAGATCGGCGTCGCCTCGACCAAGGCGTTCATCACGCAGGTCGCCGTGTTGCTGCTCATCTCGATCTGGCTCGGGCGGCGAAGCGGCAATTTGTCGCAAAAGCGCGCCAAGGAATTGCTGGAAGAAATGTCGCACATGCCGATCCGGCTTCAGGAGGTGCTGGCGTCGGAGCCGCAGGTGCGCGAGATCGCACGGTGGTCGCGCAACATGCGCGGGTATCTGTTCATCGGTCGCCACGCGAATCACTGGATCGCGATGGAAGGCGCGCTCAAGCTCAAGGAAATCAGCTACCTGCACGCCGAGGGGTACGCGGCGGGCGAGATGAAGCACGGACCCATCGCGCTCATCGACGAGGAGATGCTCGTCGTCGCCATCGCGCCGGCGTCGCGCGTGTACGAAAAGATGCTCTCAAACCTGGAGGAAGCGCGGGCGCGCGGCGGCAAGCTCTTCGCCATCGTCACGCGCGGGCGCCACTCGTTGCATGGGCGCGTGGACCGGCTGATCGAGGTCCCCCCGTGCGACGAACTGCTATCGCCGATCCTGACCGTGCTGCCGCTGCAACTGCTGGCGTACCACATCGCCGACCTGCAGGGCACCGACGTCGATCAGCCGCGCAACCTGGCCAAGAGCGTGACGGTGGAGTGAGGGCGCGGCGTCGTTTTCGCCCCCCCAACCCTCCCACGGGGGGGGGCGGGACAATTGCAAGGAATCTCATGGATCTTGCGGCTCGGCGGGGGTACACTCGCCTTGGAGGGTGAGCCGCGCGTCGGGGGAGCGCACAAACCATCCGACTGTCGTGGCCGCCCAGCGTCAAACGCGTTTTGTGCAGGAGGTTCGGCATGAACATCGAGCTCAAAGCCCGCCGCGTCGCCATCAAACCCCGCATGATCGAACACGTGGACAAGCGTCTCTCGCTCGCGCTCGACCGCTTCTCGCGCGAGATCCGCGGCGCCGTCGTTCGCATCGAGCGCAGCTCCGGCGAGTCGCCGTCGTTTAGCGCCAGTGTTCAGATCTCGCTGGTGGACGGTGGGCGCGTGCTGGTGACCGAGCGCCACGCCGAGTGGGAAACGGCGATCGACCTCGCGTCCGACCGCGCGCGTCACGCGCTTTCCCGCGGCCTTGGCCGCCGCCATGCGGTCACGCGCACGCGCGACCAGATCCCGTGGATGCCGCCCGTCAAGGACGCCCGCGCGTAGTTTCGATTCGTGACAATCCGATATCCGCCCCGCCGCTTTTTGGCGGGGCGGACCTGCGTCAGGGGGACTCGGGCGCATCCCAACGGCAACGGTAAACGGTGTAACGCTTTTCGGGTATTCGCCCCGCTTCGCTCTGCCAGACACTCTCCAACACGCCACGCTTGATCTCATCGCCGAACCGAAAAAACGCCGTGTTCGCCGCATCGAACATGACTAGCCAAGCCGGGCGGCGCGATTCGATCACTTTCCACAGCGCCCGCTTCGAGATGTCCTCGCGATTCGCCGCCGCCGTTTCCGGGTCGATCAGGCCGACCAGATCGAGCACCGGCCGGTGAGCGATGTCGACGATCGCGCCGATGTCGTGCGCCGCAACCAGGTCGTCCGGCGCGGTGTTTTCGCGCAGCCAATCCGCCGTCGCGACCACCGACACGCGCGTTTGACGCAGGTCGCCCACGAAGTTGCGCCGCGCGGCGGCGACATCGAGCACGAGAAAAAGCGCGAACGCGACGAGGATGCGGCGAACGCGACCAGGATCGGCACTCGCCGACCACAATGCGAACCCGATCGCCGCCATCGGCAGAAGCAGCGCGAGCACGGGCATCTGGTAGCGCAACCAGTACATCCGCAATCCCGCGGGGAAAAACACCGCGCCCGCGTAAAACATCGTTGCGAAGGCGAGCGGTGCGCGCAGCGCCGGGCGCGCAATCGGCTCGCGTCGCCACGCCAACGCGGCGAGGACCACGAACGGCGCGTGCCGGATCGTAAAACGCAGGATGCCGCCGAGGTACGCGCCCGTCGAACGCAGCGCGCGGTCGTCGATGTCGAGGCGAAAGAACGCCGCCTTGACCGCGCCGGTGTCGCTCCACCACGAGCCGGTGTGCGCGTGGTACGCGAACGCAAACGGAGCGAGGAGCGCGGCGACCAGCAAGGCTTCGCCGGCGATGGCCGCAATACTTCGCCACCGTCGGTTCGCGATCGCGCTCCACGCCTCGTCCCCCCACAGCGCCGCCGCGACGAGGAATCCTTCCGGCCGCGTGGCGATGGCGGATGCAATCAGCAATCCACGCAGCACCCGCGGCCACAATGAGTGCTCGACACCGAGGGCGACGACATGCGCGGCGAACGACGCCAGAACAAGCGCCACGAAAAACGTCGTCTCCATCCCCGAGAGCGAGTGCAGCGTGAGGTAGCCGGATGCCGCGGTCAGGATCGCCGCCCACCACGCGGCCCGTCGCCGCTGGTCGGGCGACGAAGAACTCATCCACGCGAGGCCGAGAAACGCCGCGAAGACGACCGCCAGCGCATGCGCCGCGATCCCGATGGCTCGCGCCGCGTGCTCGACGCCGATGACGCGGCCGGCGATCGCGACGAGCGCCACGTGCAGCGGGCTCGTGACGCCCCGCCAGGGCTGGTCGGGGACAACAGCGAGCACGCCGCGTTCGGCGAGATAGCGCGCCGCCGCGAGCGTGATGTGGCTGTCGTCGAAGGGAAACAGTCCCCGGTCGCGCGTGGCGAGAAACGCCGACGTCGTCACGGCGAAGATCAGGGCGACTCCGGCGAGCCGGAAACCGAAAGCGCGCGATCGGAGCATACGGTATCGTACGAACGGCGCATCCCTGCGTCGAGATGCCTCATCACCCGCCATCGATCGCTCCTGGTTGTCTCGCTCGCCATGTTGTCGCGCTCGACACATTGTCGCGCTCGATACTTGATGCCCGGCGCGATTTCCCCTAAAGGAACGGCGTTCGCGGGGACGGCACTTCGGCCGTCCCTTCTTTTCGCTTTTTGGCGACATGTACGCGGGAGATATTCGTTGTCGAGCAACCACGTGACCAAGCCGTCGCGCTGGGAGATGGGGGCGGTGTCGAGGATTCTCGCGCCGTGGCGGGCTTTCGTGCGTCCGGTCATCTTCGGCGGCGAGAACATCCCCGCCGATCGCCCACTCCTGTTCATCGGCAACCATAGCCTCTTCGCGTTCTTCGATTCGATGTTCATGTTCGAGGAGCTGTACTTTCGCCACGACATCTACCTGCACGCGCTGGGCGACCGGGCGCATTTTCAGGTCCCCGTCTGGCGCGAGATCATGGCGCACTTCGGCGTGCTCGAAGGCACGCACGAACACGCGGCGCGACTATTGGGCGCGGGGGAGTGCGTGCTGATCTTTCCGGGCGGCGCGCGCGAGGCGTTCAAACAGCGCGGCGAGGCGAATCAGGTGATCTGGAAGGACCGCGTCGGGTTTGCACGTTTCGCGATCCGCTACGGCTGCTCCATCATTCCGTTTTCCGCCGTGGGAGCGGACGAGCTTTACCGTGTGGTGATCGACTCGCCCGCGATCATGAAAACGCCGATCGGCAAGGCGATCGCGGCACTGGGAATCCGGCCCGACGCGGTGCTGCCCATCGTCCGCGGCGTCGGGCCTACGCTGATCCCGCGGCGCGAACGAGTCTATATTCGTCTCGGCAAACCGATTGCCACAGCGCGGTACGGCGGCCGTTTCGACGACCTCGACGCCGCGCGCGAACTGCGCGACACCGTGAGGGACGAGGTGCGCCGGGGCATCGACGCGATGCTGCGCTATCGCGAAACGGACCCCGAACGCCACCGATGGCCCCGGCTGGGAGAGATCTTCGACAACGAGCGAAGACCGGATCTGATCGCGTGAATTCCGCGCGAGGGAGCCATTTGCATGTACGACGAGCCCGAGATTTGCGAGATCGACGTTCAGGAAGCCAAGCGCCGCTTCGATGCAAAGGCGGCCGTCTTCGTCGACGTGCGCATGGGACGCGACTACGCGTTCGCCCACGTGCCCGGCGCGTTGCACCTGCGCGACGACAACGTCGAGGACTTCATCGAAAAGACGCCCAAGACCACGCCCGTGGTCGTCTACTGCTACCACGGCTACGTGAGCGTCGGCGGCGCGGGGTTCCTGCGTTCGCGCGGGTTCACCGACGTGTGCAGCATCGCCGGCGGATTCGAGGCGTGGCGACCGCTTTTCCCGACGGAGAAATCCGCTTAGCGCGTGCCGCGATTGTCCGCGGCGAGGCGCTTGAGATACCGGCCGACCAGCGCCGCGACCCACGTCTCCGGCAACAGCCGCAGCACCGCGCGCGCGAGCGCGTTCGACCAACCGACCGTGACCACCGTGCGCCGCCCGAGCGCCCCCAGCGCCGCGCGCACCGGCACTTCGATGGGCATCGGTCGCTTGCCCAGGGCGCGGATGTTCAGGCGGCGGATCGCGCGGGTGTCGGTGAGAGCGGGGCACGCCACGAGCACGTCCACGCCGCTGCCGCGCAGTTCTACCGCAAGTCCCATCCCGAATTGCCGCTGCCAGCCCTTCGTGGCCGCCGCGTTCGCGGCGAAGGGTGCGGCGAACGCGCCCATCGTGGACGACACGATCACGATGCCGCCCCGGCCACGATCGCGCATCGACGGCGCGAAGGCGCGCGCGAGCATGATCGTGGATTCGACATGCAGCGCGGCGATGTCCAGCTCGGCCTCGACGTCGGCGTCGCAAAACGCACCGAGGGTCATCGTCCCCGCGTTCAGCACGAGCAGGCCGATGTCGATGCCCGCCGTCTCCTCGATCAATCGACGCACGTCTTCCCGCCGCGACAGATCGGCGGCGATTCCGCGCGTTTTTATGCCGAAGGTTTCGGCAAGGTTTTGCGCGACGCCCTCCACGTCCTCGCGATGCCGCGCGTTCACAACGACGTGGAGCCTTCGCCGGGCGAGTTCGCGCGCGAAACACGCCCCGATTCCCATCGTCGCACCGGTGACGAGCGCCCACGGACCGTAGCGCGCGCGCCATGCGTCGGCGTGCTCCCCGGTCGTTTCGCGGCTTCGATTTGTCATGCCCGCCGCATTCTTCCCGCGACCGTTTGACAACGCTACCCCGAGCGTCTGACAATTCGGGCGATTTCCCTGCCAGGGCAACACGTGATGAGGGGCTCCCGTTCGTACCCCGCGCTGCTCGCGTCGGCCTGCTCGATCGTGCTGATCGCGGCTTGCGCCGAACCTCATCACCCGTCGAGCGATCCTTCCACGAAACCGGTGACGGCACTGCACCCCGGTGCGGACTTCCATGATGAACCATCCGATGTCGACACCGAATCCGCGCCCGTGGTGCTGGCCGTCAACTTCGCGGGACCCTCGACCGAAACCGGTCGGCTCATCGGCTGGAACATCGGTCGCGGGACCACTTACGCGCCCGAGGGCGATCCGCTCCATCCCGAATGGCGAACGCCCGCGATGGTCGAGGCGATCCGGCGGCTCTCCGCGATCCGCACCGCCGACGACCGACCGCCGCTGGTGCGTTTTTCGGGTTTGCAGATCGACGGAATGCTCGGCGGCGACGGGTATCACTTCTGGGACTTCGTGCGGCCCGATCGCACCGTCGCCGAAGACGACAACATGGCGACCTTCGAATACCACGCGATCATGGACGAGATCGGCGGCGACGGCCTCGTGACGCTCAACTTCGGGTCGGGCACCGCGCTCGAGGCGGCGGCGTACGTGCGTCATCTCAACAGCGCCGACCCCGACGACGCCATGGCCGGTGCGCGGCGGTATTGGGGTTACGAGAGCCCGTGGGATCACACGACGTTCGAGATCGGCAACGAGGTCTTCGGGTGGTGGAACACCGCGTATTCGCAGACCGGGCGATTCTCTTACGCGAATCCACGGGCCGAGAACGGCGGCGATCCCGCGTGGCATCGCAAACCGTCGGACGATCCCGCGAACTTCTCCGCCCGCGCCTTGGCCTACGTGCAAGCCGTGCTCGCCGTCGAGCCCCGCGCGCGGTTTTGGGTGCCGCTCTCGCAGGCATCGATGGATGCGTGGGGAGGCACGAGCGAGGCTGTCGCGGCTCTTGCGCCGCTGCTCGCCCACCCGGCGGTGGAGGCCGTCGTCATCCACCAATATCAGGTGGACGACGCGGCGGTCTTCGGATTCTGGGATAAGAACTCGTCCGAAATGCTGCTGGCGGGCGGCGATCTCTTTGCACCGCTCTATGAAGAACTGCGTGCCGAAATCGACGCCCTGCCCCGCACCGAGCCGCTCGGCATCGTCGTGACCGAATACCACGTCGCGGGTGCGTTCTCGCGTTTTCGTTTCACGCGCGGCGACCAGCCGGTCGTGGGGCTCGGCATCGCCGACATGCTGATCGCCTACGCGAATCTCGGCATCGACGCCGTGTGCCAGCACATGGCGCTGGCCTTTGGCGACGATGGCGACGACCGCGACGCGCTCGTCGAGCGCTGGTACAACCCTTTCCGCATCGACACGCACGGCGCGCTCGTCAACATGCCCTCATTCGAAGTGACGAACTTGATCGCGGGCGCGATGCTGGGACGCACCGTGCCGGTGCGAACGCTGCGCATGCCCTCGCGCTCGTATTCGTTCGAGCGGACGGCGCTCAAATACGCGAGCGTCGCGGCGACGGCGTTCGCGAACGCACATGGCACGCGCGGCTCGATCGTCCTGCTGAACCGTGTGCAGGACGCGAACACGCACGTCGACGTGAAGATCGACCGCGACGCCCGCGTGACCGGCGCGGCGATGTACGCGCCGAAGTCGCTGGAGTCGGACGAATCGGGTGTGTACAGAACGGCGGACGCCGTCTTCGTGCAGGTCGGCACGCGCGTAACGCTCGACCTGCCCCCGCACAGCCTCACCATCCTGCGCGTGGAGTTCGACGCGTCGCACTGACCCCCCGTTTGCGCGCATCTTCGAAAGGATGACCCCATGGCCGTGAGCATGTTTCACGAGGGACTCGACCGGTATCTCGACGAGCTGATCCCCGCGCGCTCCGCCGAGGTCGCCCTTATGGAAGAGTACGCGGCGGTTCATCGCTTCCCGATTATCGGCCCCCACGTCGGTCGCCTGCTCGCGCTGCTCGCGAGGGCAACGAACGCGCGATCGGTCTTCGAGATGGGCTCGGGCTACGGTTACTCGGCGTATTGGTTTCTGACGGGCATGGCAAGCGACGGTCGAATCGTCCTGACGGACGGGTCGGCTTCGAATCGCGACCGCGCTTCGGCGCACCTCGATGCGCTGGGGTTCGCCGGGCGCTACGACTTTCGCGTCGGCGTCGGTCAGGAGGTCCTCGCGCGCGAGGCCGGACCCTTCGACATCGTCTACAACGACATCGACAAGGAACAGTACCCCGACGTGATCGACCTCGCGATCGAAAAGCTGCGGCCCGGTGGGCTCTTCATCACCGACAACGTGCTGTGGAGCGCGCGCGTGGCCACGGACGACGACGCACCCTCGACGCGGGCGATCCGCGATTTCAACAACCGCCTTTTCGCACGCGCGGACGCGTTTTCCGCCGTCGTTCCGCTGCGCGACGGGATCGCGGTCGCCCTCAAGCTCTAGCGTCCTGTGGCGTGCGACCACCGGCCTCGAAACGCCCGAAAAACGGTACATTTTCGTTGACACCGGACCGCCCGGCGTTATCATCGCCGGGCTTTCGGGGGCTCTCCCTCCGTGTTTATTTCCCTTTGATGTTTGGGAGGTCTGCATGCCGGCGCTGAAGGGCCAGACGATTCTGGTTCTGGGCGGTTGGGGCCTGGTGGGTCGCGCGATCTGCTACGAGCTGCTCAAGGAAAATCCGAAAAAACTCGTCATCTGCTCGCTCAAGGAAAGCGAATCGAAGGACGCCATTCAGGATCTCGCTCAGGAGATCGGGTTCCTCACGGATACCGGCAAGACGCGCGTCACGACAAAGCTCGTTCCCGAATGGGGGGATCTTTTCGCGCGCGTCGAGCACAAGGACATGGACGCGCGCGCGATCACCGACACGGCGACGCTCGACCGGGTCATCGACGACACGTTCAACGACCTGTCCACCGTGGACGTGACGAAGAACACCCTGTACCGGCTCGTTACGCGGTATCGACCGGATGTCGTCATCGACGCGGTGAACACGGCGACGGGCGTGGCCTATCGCGACGTCTACGCCTCGGTGCTCGATCTGCGCCTGCGCATGCGCGACGTCGAGGCGCTCGATCCGTCCGATCCCGCCTATGCCGACGCCGTGCGTGCGATGATGAAAAGCGCGCGGATCCAGATGGCGTCCACATACCTTCCGCGCCTGATCCGGCACGTGCAGATTCTTTTCAACGCCATGAAAAAGGCCGGCACGCGCAGCTATTTCAAGATCGGCACCACGGGCACCGGCGGCATGGGGCTCAACATCCCCTACACGCACAGCGAGGAAAAGCCGAGCCAGAAACTGCTGTCGAAGTCGGCGGTGGCGGGCGCGCACTCGCTGCTGCTCTTTCTCATGAACAACACGCCGGGCTTTGCGTTCACGATGGAGGTGAAGCCGGCGGCGGCGATCGCGTGGAAGGACATCGACCGGGGCGAGATCCGCAAGGCGGGCAAGCCCATCGAGCTGTACGACTGCGACACGCGCGCGCCATTCGACGTGACGAAGTCGGTCGATCTGGTCGCGGCGGGCGACGCGCGCATCCGCGCCCTCGGCGAGCCGCTGCGCGCCGTGTACATCAACACCGGCGAGAACGGGCTGTTTTCGGCGGCGGAGTTCGAGGCGATCACCACCGCGGGCCAGATGGAGTACGTGACGCCCGAGGAGATCGCGAAGAACGTGAAGGAAGAACTGCTGGGCGGCAACACGGGCTTCGACATCATCGGCATGCTTTCGAACTCGGTGATGAAATCCACCTACCGCGCGGGCGTGATGCGCGAGATCGCTCTGGAGCGACTGCGCGACATGCAGGCCGAGGGCGGCGAAGACAGCATCGCCTTCGAGCTGCTCGGCCCGCCGCGCCTGTCGAAATTGCTTTACGAGGCGCACCTGCTGCGCCGCGTGTACGGCGACATCGCGACCGCGACGAAAGCCGATCCCGCGAAGATGTCCGCCGATCTCGAACGGCTCGTGCGTCGCGACAAGACGCTGCGCGCGCGCATCATCTCGATCGGCATCCCGATTCTGTTGCCCGACGCAAAGGCCATGCTGCGCGGCCCGAACATCGTGATCCCGCCGTTTCGGGGCAAAAACACGATCGAGCTCGACGCAGGGCGGATCGACCGCTACGCCCACGACGGTTGGGTTGATCTTCGCGTCGCGAACATGAAACACTGGCGTGAGCGGCTCGCCCGGCTCGCCGCCGAAATCGAGTCGATGGATTGGAAGCAGACGCAGTCGGGAATGGGCACCAGCAGCCGCGTGCACCGCAAGCGCTACCAGATCACAGTTCGCGGCAAGACGGTGCTGAACGTCGGCGAGATCGTCGGATGGATCTTCAATGAAGAGGAAGAAGGCAGCCGAAAGACCTACTCGCACCCTCGGGTGCGTCCGCCGCGCGTGTAGCGCCGTCACATTCGCAGCGCTGTTGGCCGTCGCGATCGCGACCGCGCCGTCGTGCACGTGCGATGGCGACGAATGGGATGACGAGGATATCGACCGCACCTGCGATTGCAGCGGCATGGCGCTCGCGATCTTCGAAGACTGCCACGGCGTGATCGAGATCGACGGCGAAACCCCGGACGTGGCCGCCTTCGCCGGCGCCTGCAACGAGGCGATCGCGGGCGAAACGGTGGATCAGGCGGCGTTCGAGTGCCGCATTCAGGCATCTTGCGACGCGCGCGATTGCGAGGATTTCGCCAAGCGCCTCGCCCTGTGCGCCTACTGAAACGGCCCGCGTCGATTCTTTACACGCGCGGCCAAAACGTCTAAGTTCCCGCCGTGAATTCGAACCGACATTCGCGGAATCGAGGCGCAAACCGCCTCGTTTTTCTCATGGCCGGCGCGCTCGCTGCCTGGGTGATCGCCGCCGCCACGCCCGCGCACGCCGTGTGGTTCTGGGGCGCCAAACCCGTGGGCATGGGCACCGCGTTCACCGGCGTCGCCGACGACAACAACGCCATTCAGATCAATCCGGCGGGCATCGCGATGATCGAGACGTACAGTCTCGACGTCGAATACGAGCGCCGCGAGTACGAGATCCTCGACTACGAACAGCTTCACAGCGACGACATCGAGCCGCTCGAGGAAGAGGACGATTTCAACAATCAGTTCTTCACCGACGAAGAATCGGCGATCGACGCGCAGGAAAAAAACATCTCGGACTTCTGGCACATGTCGATCGTGGACGGCAAGACGACAAACGCGATCGCCGCGGGGCTCTCGTTCACGGCGGCGAACTTTCCCAATCGCACCTTCGCCGAGGGCAAGGACTATCAGGCGGCGTTGGCCATCGCCGGCGGCGCGGCCGACATCTTCTTCATCGGTGCGTCGGGCAAGTACCGGCAGCTCGAACCGGGCTCGTCAAACTTCAACATGGACGCGGGCGTGCTCATCAAGGCGATCGACTACTTCGCCATCGGCCTCGCGGGACGCAACATGTTCGGCGGCCCCGATCCGTATCTCATCGAGCGCGAGTTCTCGATCGGCCTCGCGGGCTTCGTGCTCGACTACGCGACGATTTCGTTCGATGCGACCAAGGTCTTCGACGTGGACGAGGTCAACACGTTCAACTTCGCACTCGGCGCCGAGAGCTTCGTCTATCGTTATCGTTCGATGACCAAGGCGGGGCTCGTGCTGCGCGGCGGATTCAACTGGGATCAGATCTACGACCGCGACCGCTACGGCGCGGGCATTGCGTGGTACGCGCCGGAGGGCACGCTCGGCTATTCGTTCCGGGGCGATGTCGAGAATCCGAAAAACTTCTCGCACATGCTCATGATCAACATGAACTTCTAGAGCGTCCCGCTCTCACCGCGATAAAAAAGCCTTCAACTGCCCCTGTCGCGACGCAGTCCCGTACCACATCAGCAGATCCGCCCGGCCGTCGCCATCCAGGTCCATCACCTCCGCGCCGTTCGGCGCCGGGGTCTTGATCGAGGCCGTCGGGCCGCTGAAATCAAGACCGCCCTTGCCCGTCTTCACCACGATCTCGTCGGGGCTCACGCCGATCAGCAGGTCGGGCTTGCCGTCGGCGTCGAAATCCTGACCGTACTCCGGCGGCGTGCCCGAAAAATCGTTCTCGTCGCCGGTGCTCATGTGGAAGGGCACGTCGAATTTCTGCGTCGGCTCCTGCGCGAATAGCTGCGGCCCGTCGCAACGATAAAGACCGTACTCCATGTCGAGCTTCTTGACCGTGAGCACGCGGATGACCTTGCCGATGCTCACCTCCACGCCCGGCGCGATCAGATCCACGCGACCATCGCGGTCGGCGTCGGCGAACTTGAGCAGCCCCGAAAACCCCTTGAACTGCCGCGTGTAGGTCGGGCTCGTGGGAAGCCCCGCCGCGCCGCCGCGAAACACGCGGATGTCCGACGAAAAATTCGTGATGCTGCCGCCGAATTTGTTGAACACGAGATCGCCGAATCCATCGCCGTCCAGGTCGCGCACGTGCGTCGATACCGTCACGTCCTGACGCTTCCAGTCCTGCTCGGAGCGGATCTTGAAAAAGCGCGACGTCGCGGGCTTCGTCTCGAATCGGCCGTCGGTCTGCTTGACGACCCAGATCCGTTCGTTGCCCACGACGTAGAGATCCGCGTCGCGATCGTTGTCGTAATCGACAAGCGCCCACTCCGGCACCTTGATCGTGGCGGTCAGCGAGAACCCGTAGCTCTCGGACTTCGTCGCCTGCGCGCTGTTCAGGTCGCGCTCCATCTCGACCGCCACGGTCTCCGCCGCGACGAACGCGCCATCGCGCCGCTCGAAGAAACGAAACTCGCCGTCGCCGGGGAGCATCAGGTCGACCGCCGCGTCGCCCCGCCAATCACGAGCGAGATCCAGCACGGGCGCCTTGGTGCGATCGGCCCAGCACACGCCGCAGCCCTTGTCCGCGAGGGTGCGTTCCTCGCCCGGTCCCGTTCCGGTGAAGTCCACCGCACTCACGCGGGTTCGATAGATCCACAGCAACTCCGCCGCCCCGTCGCCGTCCACGTCGCCGGTGTCGAAGGCCGACGCCCCCGCCGGCACGTCGAGCGTCCAGCGCGGCTGCGCCTCGTATCCGTTCGCGCCGACATGAAAGACCTGAATCCGCCGTTTTTCGTTCGGCGGCGTGCCGGCGGTGATGGACACGAGGATCTCGAGCTTCTTGTCGCCGTCGAGGTCGTCGGCCACGACCGAGCGGATCGTGCCCGTCGCCTGCATGGCGCTCTCACGAAATTCCAGGGCCCCGGCGGGCGTGGCGATCAGCAGCGCGACCAGGGCCGCGACGAACGTCGAACACTTCATCCGCGATTCTCCACGTGCGTCTTGATCCACGAAATCGCCGCCGCGAGCGTGTCGTCCGGCGACGCATCCGTCGTGTCGATGGTCACGTCGGCCAAAGAAGCATAGATCGGCCCGCGTTCAGCCAACACCCGGCGCATATCCTCGATGGGGTCCGGCGCGTCGGTCAGCGGCGGGCGGTTCGGGTCTCGCGAGATGCGCCCGACCAGCGTTTCGACCCGCGCCATGAGCAGGATGCGCGCATCGAATCCCCGCAGCAACTCGCGGTTGTGCTCGGCGACGATCAGCCCGCCGCCCGCGTCGAGCAGCAGGTCGCCGGGGTGATCGCGCAGGATGTTTTCGAGCATCGTCGTTTCGAGCGCGCGAAACGCGCCCCACCCGTTCGCGGCGACGAAATCCGCGATGGGGCATCCCGCGACGCGCGCGATCTCTTCGTCGCTCGACACCTGGGGCAGCATGAGCGCCTCAGCAAGGCCGCGCGCCAACCGCGATTTTCCCGCGCCGCGCGGGCCGATCAGAACCAGTCGCATCCGGGGACCGTTTCGAGCGCCGCGCGCATCGCCTCGACCGGGGCCTCGCGGCCCGTCAGCAGGCGGAATTGCTCGGCCGCCTGCCCGAGAAACCAGCGTGTGCCGGGGATCGCCGTCGCGCCGCGACCCATCGCCTCGAGCAAAAACCGCGTGCGCGCGGGGCGATACACCGCGTCGAGCACCGTCATGTCGCGACGCAGCAACTGCTTGGGCGCGGGGAGCGAATCGCCGGGCTTCATCCCCAGCGGCGTGGCGTTGATGACGAGCGTCGACGCCGCGAGGGCTTCGCGGATGCTCGCGTCGGTTCGCCGACGAAGCCACATCATGACCTTGCGTTCGGGCGTCACCTGACAATGAAGATTCGCGTCGCGCTTCGATCTGGAGATGATGTGGATCTCCCGGATGCCTCCCTGGATCAACGCGTTCCAAACCGCCGGAGCCGCTCCGCCACTGCCGATGATCGTGGCAACCCGGTCGCGCGCGTCGAATTCGACGCTGGCGAGCGCGGCGCGCACCCCCGCGACATCGGTGTTGAACGCGCGCGTCCGATCGTCGAACACCACCGTGTTCGCAGCCTTCATCTCCTCCACGTCGGGGGAGCGTTCGTCGCACAGGGACGCGGCGATTTTTTTGTGCGGCATGGTGACGGCGATTCCGGCGTAACCCTCGTCGCGCGCGCGGGCGAAGGCGCGCTCGCCGTTTTTGTCTTCGATGCGGTCGAAGGTCGCGTCCATGCCCAGCGCAAGAAACGCCGCGGCATAGATCGCCGGGCTCGCCGAGTGCGCGAGCGGATAGCCGATGATGCCGTACTTCGCCGGCGCCTTCATGGATTCGGGGGGAGTGGGTTCACGGCGATGACGAGGTCTTCCACGGGCCGCCCGCCGATCAGGTGTTCGTCGATGATGCGCTCGAGCGCCTCGGGCGTTGCCGCGCGATACCACGTGCCCTCGGGGTAGACGAGGCAGATCGGCCCGTCGGCGCAGATGCGCAGGCACCCGACCTTGGAACGCAGCACGTTGCCGGGCGAAAGGCCGCGCTCGGCCATCCGCTTTTTCAGGAATTCCCAGGATTCGAGCCCCTGCTCGGGGTGGCAGCAGTCGGGCCCCGTGCACAACAAAATGTGCCGCGTACACTGGCCGAGCCGAAGGGCCGCGATCTTTCTGGCCGCGATTTCGTTCATGACGACATACAAGACCGGTGACTTGGACGTGTCAATCGAATCGGCGAGGACTTCGGATGGTGGGCCGCTAAAAAATGGAGGGGACCGGCGGCGACATCAAGGGAGGGGTCCAGGCTCCTTGATCGAAACGGTTGTCGGGCGGATTACCAGCCGTTCCGCTGCCGCCGATCCCCGTCCGGTTCTCGTTCACGATCAAGGAGGTTCGTGCCGCCCTCGTTCGCCAGTTCCGACGAGGATCGCCTCGGCGATCCGTCCCCAGGTTTCGTCGCCCGCGCCGTCCGGCGTTCGCCAGATCGACCGGTGCGTCCATTCGCCCAGGGTCTTTTCGTTCGACAACCGCGATACGTCGCCGGTTCCCGGCGGTTGGTTCATCACAAAACCGAGGTGAGTGACGCCCGCCGCGCGTAATGCACGCTCGGTGAGAAGCGCGTGGTTCAGGCAGCCGAGCCGATCGGCGACCACGACCAGCATCCGGGCGCCCGTTTGGGTCGCCAGATCGAGCAGCGTCCAACCCGGCGCGAGCGGCGCGAGCAGCCCGCCCGCCCCTTCGACCAGCACCACGTCGCACCCGTCGCGAAGGCCATCGACATGCCGCGCGATCAAGCCCGTGTCGATTTCGACGCCCTCGCTCGCCGCCGCCACATACGGCGCGACCGGCTCGCGAAAGCGGTACAGGCAGACATCCTCGATCGATTGATCCGCCCCCGCCGCGACGCGAAGACGCCCGGCGTCCGTTTCGTCTGCGTCGCCGTCTTGCGGCCAGCCGGTCTCGAGCGGCTTGCAGACGCGCACGCGAAGCCCCGCGGCCGTCCACGCCCGCGCGAGCGCGCAGGCGACCCACGTCTTGCCGACGCCGGTGTCGGTGCCGGTGACGGCGATCAGCCGCGCCCGGCTCACGGTTTGAGCTTGGCGGCCTTTTCGACCGCCGCGTCGACGTGCGTGCGGATGGGTTCCATGAGGGCTTCGACGAGGGCGAGCACGATGCCCTCGGTGTGGCGCTGGAGCAGGTCGTTCGCCTCGTCCTCGGTCAGCTTGTGCGCCTTGGCCGACGCGCGCACGCTTTTGATCACCGACTCGAAGATCTCGCGCCGATACGGATCGGCGGTTTCGCGCAGAATCTCCTGCGTGAGCGTGACGGCGACGTTGTTGCGCCACAGCTCCTCGATCGCGGGATTGCCCTCGACCTTCTGCTCGGCAACCCACGCCTTTTTCGCCTCGGCGTCGTCGATCTGTTCGCGAATCAGCGCGACGCTCTGGTCGCTGTCGATGAGCTTGAAGAGGCGATTTTTGAGGTCCTCGTTGGCCGCGAAGGCGACGCGCCAATACTCGGTCACCGCCGCGCTGATCTTCTGCTTCTCGTCGTCCGTGGTGGTTTTCCACCGCGCCGCCGACGCCGCGAGCAGGGCGTCGATGCGGATGTTGAACTGGCTGCGCACGACCGCGTCGACGGCGTTGGAGTCGGACTGCGCCTGTTCGGTGCGCGTGACCGGCGGCAGCGTGAGATGAAAGACGGCGGGGTCGGGCTTCTTGACCTCGAACGACGTGCGCACGAGGGAACGAACGACAATGTCGTTCTCGCGGTGCTCCACGGCCATCAACACGCCGGTCTTCGGGTCGATGCGGTGCGTGAAGTTTCCGTACGACACGACGATCTCTTTATCGCCGACCTGCGGTTCGTCGGGATTCGCGGCGAGCCGGTTGAGCCACGGGGCGTCGCACGCGCGCGCGCCAAAATAGACGGCGAGCTCCGCGTTCGATTCCGTCAGGTCGAGCAGCACAAAGGGAAAGACGTCGGCCTGATCGGGCCAGGTCTTCGCCGAGGGCACAAGCCAGTCGAGCGCGGCGAGCGCCTTGGCGGATTCCTTCACCACGCGGCGCGCGTTTTCGAGGCTCATCTCGAGCACGGTGCCCGATTTTTCGTCGTAGTGAACGAGGCGCTTGCCGTCGTAGGCCGTCCGCACGTTTTTGGACACGACATCCATGCGCACGCGATCGGGCGATGCGTACGTCACCTCGATGCGGAGCGTCGCGCCGGTGGCGTTGTTCTTTCCCTCGTAAACGGCCGCGAAGCCAGGGAGCTGGAGCAGCTTCGCGCGCAGGTCGTCGGCGAGCTTTCGGTTGTCGGCCCGCGCGGATCCGGCGAACGCGAAGATAGCGCACCAGACCGCCGCCAAAGACGTAAAAACCCGAACCTTCATGAAAAGCCCCTGCCCTGTGGAGAACACCCCTATTTATCAGCCCGGGACGGCATCGGTCAAAACGCGATGGCCACAGCGATATCCACAGAATTTTCCGAATCAGGTCGGCCAGATCTCGAAGTTATCCCGTTTTCTATCCACACGCCTTTTTTTGCTTCGGAAAACCTGTGGATAAAAGGGCCACTTGTCCACAGACAACACTCGCGACGCACGCAGGCAAGGCTGAAAAACCGGGCCATCCGGTCGGTTTTCGTCACACGCTCGTCGCCCGGAAGCGCGGCACGATCTGCGCCGCCAGCTCGTCCCAAATATCGGCCGGCGCGGCGAGGTACGCATCGAGGATCTTCTCGCCGTTCAGGGTCGGTGCGGGATCGAAAGGCCGTCGATCGAGATCGAGATAGCTGCACCCGACCGCGTCGAGAATGGCGAGGGACGCGGCGAGGTCCCAGATGTGCGACCGAAACGCGAGCGCCGCCGCCGCCTGCCCCGACGCGACGTAGCACAGGTGCTGCGCGACGCTGCCGTAGCCGCGGATCTTTCCCGCGAAGGTGGTCGTGTAATAGCGATGGAAGTTGCTGGGAGCGAGCAAGAGCCGGCCTTCGCCGAGCCGGCGATCGACCAGACGCGGCAGCGGCTCGCCGTTCAGATACGCCGTCCCCGCGTCCGCGGCGTACAGCAGGTCGAGGGCGGGATTGAAGAACACGCCGAGGGTGCATCGCCCGCTTTCCACCAGCCCGATCGAAACACCGAAGTGCACGAAGCCGCGATGGTAGGAATCGGTGCCATCGATGGGATCGACGGCGAAGGTCGGTCCGCTTCGGTCGCCGTCACCAAGCCCGCCTTCTTCGCCGACAATGGCAAAATCGGGAAACGACCGGCCGAGCGCCTCGACGATGCGCGCCTGCACCGCGACGTCGGCGTTGGTGACGATGGAGCCGTCGGGTTTCGTCTCGACGCGAAGGTCGTGACGCAGGTCGAGCGCCAGGCGCCCCGCGTCGCGGGCGATGGCGATCACCGCCTGCAAGCGATCGGTCATTGGTGCCGGGCTTTCGTTTCTTCGTCGAGCGATTCGTTCATCGATCCCGACCGGTAGCCTTCGAGATCGAGCACGACGTACGTGAATCCCTGCGACTTGATGGCCGCGATCACGCGTGTGCGCGCGGCCTCGTCGAGCATGCGCGCGAAGTCCGCGGGCGGGATTTCGACGCGCGCGATCTCGTCGTGAAAGCGAACCCGATAACCGCGAAAACCCTCTCTACGCAGCGCCTCTTCGCACGCCTCGACGCGACCGAGCCGCGCGACGGAGATCGATGTGCCGTACGGAAAGCGCGACGCGAGGCACGCGAACGCGGGCTTGTCCCACGTGGGCAGGTCCATGGCGTGCGACGCCGCGCGGATGTCGTCTTTCGACAGGCGCGCCTCGGCAAGGGGGTGGCGAACCTCCCAGTCGGCGGCGGCGCGTTTGCCGGGGCGATAGTCGCCTTCGTCGTCGGCGTTGAATCCGTCGCAGACCCAGCGAATGCCGAGGCGCGTTGCCTCGTCGGCGCAGATGGAAAACAACTCGGTCTTGCAGTGAAAGCAGCGGTCGGGGTTGTTGGCCGCGTAGTCGGCGTTTTCGATTTCGTGACTGGTCACGACGCGCAGATTCGCACCGACCCGCTTCGCGAAATCGAGCGCCTCGGCGAGTTCGGATCGCGGCAGCGAGGGGCCGTCGGCGATGAGCCCCGTCACGCCTTCGCCGACGTTTTTTGCCGCGAAGGCGAGCAGAAACGCGGAATCGACGCCGCCGGAGAAGGCCACGAGAAAGCGGTCCATGTCGCGCAGGATCGCGCGCAGCCGGTCCAGCTTGTCGTCGAGATTGGAATTTTCTCGGGCCGTGTTCATCGCGCCCGCCTTTTACCCGTTGCGCGCCGCACTGTCCACGACCAACGTCAGGATTCGGCGACTGCGACGAAAAGATCGAGGAGCGGCGTTTTTGGTGATCTTGTGACGCACGTCGCGCGTCGGTAGCAAAGAGAAGGCCGACCCGAAGGCCGGCCTGCTGCGCGTCGTCTTGACTGCGGGATTACTTTGCGAACGCGCGCACGTAAGCCGCCACGTCCTTGATTTCCTGATCTTTCAGCGTGCCCTTCCACGGGGCCATAAGAGGCGACTTGCCGACCGCCGCGCCGCCCTCGGTGATGACCTTGAGCAGGTTTTCGTCGGTCAGGCCGGTCATGTACGCCTTGTCGGTGAAGGCGCGCGGCTTGGGGTTGAGCGCCGCGCCCGCGGGGCCGTTGCCGTCGCCTTTTTCGCCGTGGCACGAGAAGCAGAAGGTCTTGTAGGGGGCCGCGCCTTTGGCCGCGTCGCCGAGCAGACCGGCGGCATCGGCGGCGGGGCCGAACGCGATCTGCGCCGCCATCGCCAAGGCCATCGCCATGGCGACCGTCATCACGAACTTGGAAACCGAACCCTTGCTCATGTCATCTCTCCTTCATCGATTCCGCGGCGGGCGACCCGCCGGATGTGGGCGACGGCGAATGTTCGTCGCGGTTTCACGAATGGGGGACGCCGGGATCGAACTCGACGGGCGTCCATTGTTCCTCGGTGGCCATGGGGCACTCGTAGGGCGTGCCGTCGTCGGCGACGAACGCCGCCGGATCGCCCGCGGGCCAGTTGTGCGCGAGCACAAGGCCGTCCCACAGATGGCCCAGCGCCGCGGCCGCCGCGTCGAGCACGCCGCCGGGCACGGTGGCCGAGAGCCGCTCGCAAAAAGCGGGCAGCCAGTCGCCCAGGTGATCCCACACGAAGCCGTCGATGGCGGCCTGCGTGATCGTCAGACGTTCGTGCTCGGCCTCGGCCTTGGCGCGCTCGGCCATCACCAGCAGCGCGGCGAGGAATTCGAGCTCGCAGACGAGGTGATCGGCGCGGCGCTCGCCGGGTTGATCGGCGCGAAAGCCGAACGCCTCGTAGAATCCGGCGATGTCTCCCAGGATCGCGCCCTTGTCGCGACGCACGAACGCCGACTCGTAAGGCGGGCAGTCGGACTGCGCCCAGAACGCGCGGGCGTGCTCGGCCTCGATCTGGTCGAGCGGTGCGCCCGTCACGCGGGCGTGGAGTTCGTCGATCGCCGCGACCAGCGCCTCGGCCCCGCCGAAACCCGCCGTGTCGATCAGGGCGCGCAGATCCTCGATCTTCGTGTCGCGCAGCGCGTGCGCCGAGGCGGGGCTGTTGAAGGCGTCGGCGAGCACGCCCAGCAGGTCGGACTGCGCGAGCGGCGCGAGGTTGGTGAAGCCGACGGTCGTCACGGTTGCACCTCGAAGGGCACCCAGTTCGTCCAGTGCTTTCGCCCGCCGACGTTTTCGTGCGTGCCTTCCCAAACGGCGAACGACACCTGGCCCGTGCCGCCGAGCTGGAACTGGTAGTCGCCCGGATCGCTCGACGAGAGCGGTCGCGAAAACACAACGGACCACGTTCCGTTCGCCCACACGCCCTTGGCACGCGAGACGGAATCCTTCTGGTGCGTGAGCGTGCCGAAACCCTCGGCGATCAGTTCTTCGGCCGGCTGCGTGCGAGAGAACACGGCCAGGGGATTGCCCGCCTGGTTGGCGACGAACCACTGCATCGAGCGCGGGTCCTTGAACGCCGACGGGATCGGATACGGGAACTGGCCCTCGGCGAACCAGTACAGGTCGCTCCAGTAGTTCGGATGAAGATCCTGAACGTCCTGAAAGCCCACGTCGAGGTCCTTCTGCCACAGCGCCTTCCAGTGGACGATCTGCACCTTGCCGGTTTCACGGTGGCCCATCATGGGGGCCGCGCCGGGGTCGAGGGGGAACTGCATCGCCACTGCGTCGGTGAACCTGGCCGTATCGACGTTTCCGTCGGCGGTGGCATCGGTCCACGTGAGCCGCCACGCGATGGTCTTGCCGTCGGTCACCGCCTGCACATCGACCTGATCGAGGGCCTTTTGCTCGGGCAAGAGCTGCGGCGCGGTGATGAGTTGCGGCAGCACGGGAACGCGATAGTACGGAACATCCTTCCAGTATTCGGCATACGGATTGTCCGTCGCGAGGTCGGCCTTGGCCCGAACGACGACGAGCTTGTCGGCCTGCGAAGAGTTGATGGTCGGAAACTCGCCGGCGGGCGGCCACGGGGCCTTGGCGACCGGCGCGGCGGCGTCTTCCAGCGCGGCTTCGGGCGCGGTGGTGGACGCGCACGCGGCGGCGAACGCGAGCGCGATCGTTGCAACAACACCCACGATGATGGTTCGCATCGTCATTGCCCGCCCCTCAGTTCGTGTTGTGACGATACGCGCCGAAGCGCTCGTCGCGGTGATCGCGAATGTACGTCGGCTCGGTGAAGGGCACGCGGGTCACCTCTTCGCCCTTGTCGTTCCAGCCGACCACCTCGTCGCCCTGCACCTCGAACCGGTCGATGATGTACTCGGTCGATCCAAAGAGCATGAGCGCGCCGAGGAGCTTCTTGTCGTTCTTCAAGTTTCGGTAAGTCTCTTTCGCCTCTTCCACGCCCGGCCCGAAGATCATCTCGAGGAAGCCGTCGGGCACGTGGATCGGCGGGATGTAGTAGACGTTCGGACCGGTGCCGAACTGCGGGTAGAGCGGCAACGCGAGCTTGCGGATCTTGACGATGTAGTCGAAGGGATTGTCCTCGCGCGGCTGGTCCTGCGTGGTGAGGAAACCGTGCAGGCGGATCTTGCCGATGCACGACTCGACGCACAGCGCGACCTTGCCTTCTTCGACGCGCGGGAAGCAGCCGATGCACTTCTCGCTCGCGCGGCCGATGACGTTGTAGAAGACCTTCTTGTACGGGCAGGCCTTCACGCACTCCTGATAGCCGCGGCAGCGCTCCTGATCGACGAGCACGATGCCGTCCTCTTCGCGTTTGTAGATCGCCTTGCGCGGGCACGCGGCGGCGCAGGCCGGGTTGTCGCAGTGGTTGCAGATGCGCGCGAGGTAGAACATCCAGTGCGGGTGAACGCCATCGAAGAATCCGCCCTGTTCCATCAGGCCGGTCGTGTCGTCCTCGCCGATATTCGGCGCGGCGTAGTCCTCGATGACGGGGCGGTGGCCGGTCGGCGGGTCGAGCGGACCGTGCGTTTCAAAGACGGTCTTGCCGATGAACGTGACCTTGTTCCACTCGCCCGGGCCCTGCATGTCCAGCAGCTTCTGATCCCAGGCCAGCGGATAGCCGCCGTATGGCTTGGTCTCGACGTTGTTGTAGAAGATGTGCTCCTGGCCCTTGCCACTGGTCCAGCAGGTTTTGCAGGCCACGGTGCAGGTCTGGCACTCGATGCACTTGTTCGTATCGAAGATGTAGGCGACCTGCCGTTTGGGCGGAGTGGAATCGTAGGGGTAATCCATCTCCCGGCCGATCTGCCAATTGAATCGCTTCGCCATGGTCGATGCCTCCGTTGATGACTAGGCGCGCTTCACGTAAGCGCCGGCCAGGAATTTCTTGAGCACGTCGTTCTCGTAGCCCGGGCGCAGGCCGAGCTGCGCCGGCCTCCACAGGCCCTTGCCGCCGAGTCCGCCGTCTTCCGCCTTGGTCATGCGCACCATCGATTCGCGCGGCGCGCCCGTGGGGCAGTGAACGTCGGGCTCGAAGCCCTGCTTCATCTCCTGCCCGAAGGTCTGCTTGATGGTGAGCGTGTCGGTCATCATCGTCGGCTTGAGCCAGCCGCGCGTGCAGCTCTGGTGGCTTCCGCCGCGGAACATGGACTGGTAGCCGGTCTCGGGGTTCTTCGCGAGACCGTTCGCGTTTTGCTCCTGCCCCTTCACCGAGCCGAAGGTCGCGCCGTACATGTTGTGCCACATGCGGGTGACGCCGCGCGGCGTGCCGGGGTAATAGCGGGCGCGCACGAGAAGGCGCGCAACCTTGTAGCCCTCGGGGTATTTCTCCCAACCGCGGAAGGGCCGGTCGTGCGGATCGGCGTCGATGAAGACGTAGTCGCCGTCCTCGAGGCCGAGTTCCTTCGCGTCGAGCGGGTGAATATCGACGTAACCCTCGCTGATGAAGGGCATGCGCTTGTCGGTGCGGAACATATCGCCGAAGGGGCCGAACCAGATCGCCACGATGTCGGTGTCGATCGGTGTGGTGTGAGCGCCGTGGCGGTATTTCGGCGTGTGGAAGATGTACTTGAAACCCTCGTGCGCGAGCGGATGCGACGTGGCCATCAGCTCGTCCACCGTGCGCACCACGTGACGCGCCTGGCGGGTGTCGGCGTCGAGCTTGCCTTCCGACACGCCGTATTTGTCCGGCGTCTTCGGACGCAGCAGCGGGTGCGCCTTCGCGACGATGACGTTCGGCTCGTAGAAGGTCGAGTCGATCGGCTCGCGATGCACGAGCAGGTTTTCGCCGCTATCCATGAACTCGGGTTCGTCGCGGTAGAACTCGAGTCGGCCCGACTGCGTGTAGTAGGGCTTGCTCTCGTTGCCCTGCTCCCACGCGCCGACCTTGGGATAGGTGCGCGTCTGGATGATGCCGGGGATGCCCTGCTCCGCGTTCTTTTCGAGCTCCGCGATCTTGTAGCCGCGGGTGCTGTTCGACGCGTTCAGGACGCGCTGGATATAGGGTCGCGCGCGGCCTTCGTCGATGAACTTCCAGTAGGCGTCGTAGCGGTCGTCGCCGGTCTCCTTGCCGACGGCCTTCGCGATGCCCGCCGCCACCTCGACGTCGCTGCGCGTGTCGTGGATGCGTTCGAGGGGCGTGACCGGGAAGACGTAGAGGAAGGGATTGGTCACGCTCGCGGTCATGTCGGGATACTTGAATTCGGCCCAGCTATCGACCGCGTACACGATGTCGGCGTATTCGCAACTCGCCGTCCACCACCAGTCGCTCACGCCGACGAATTCGACGCGCGAGAGCGTGTTGATGACGAAGTCGTAGTGGCCCTTCACGTTGCCGATCAGCGAGTTGGAGTTGCTGACCGTGAATGACTTGGTCGGCGTCGGCACGTGCGTCTTGCCGGTCAGCACCGTGTCACCCATGCGCAGGATCTGGTCGCCGTGGTTGAAGTAGTGAACGCTCTCGGGCTTGAAGTAGCGCTTCACGGTGGACGGCTTCGCCGGATCGAGCTGCACGTTGAACGGGTCTTCGGCGATGTACTGGCCGATGCCGTTGAAGAAGCTCGTGCGGTAGTTGCCCGCGTAACTTCCCACGTTGCCGCCGAACTTGCCGACGTTGCGCGTGAGCGACGCGAGCAGGAAGACGTCGCGGTCTTTGAGGTCGTTGTTGAAGAACTGGTTGGGACCCATGCCCATCGCGAAGAGCGTCTTGTCCTTGTTCGCCGCGATCTGGCGGGCCAGCATGCGGATCGCGTTGGCCGGCGCCCACGTGAGCTTCTCGACGTCCTCGGGCTTGTAACTGCCGTCGAGCAGTTCCTTGGTCACGTCGAAGACCGTGCGGCACGTGACCGTGGACCCGTCGGCCAGCTTCACGTTCACCGCGCCTTCGAGCTGCGCATCGACGCGCAGCTTGGCGAAGTGCTCGCCGACCTGATCGTGGTTCACGGCGACCGGGGCTTTCTTCTTGCGATCCCAGATCACGAAATCGCCGAAGCCCTCGCGCAACGCCTTGGGGATCGTCGGGCCGGCCTGCTCGAACATCGGCGGCGCTTTTTCGCCGGCGGCGAGCACCTGGGTGACGTTGGAGAGCTCGGCGTTCTGGTAGCCCGGAAAAACCTCCGCCGCGTGCAGCTTCTTGCCGGTGTCCATGCGAACCAGCAGCGGCAGATCGGTGTTCGCTTTTACGTAGTCGGCGTCGTAGCGCTTCTCGGCGATGATGACCTGCGCGAGGCCCAGCGCCAGCGCGGGCGTCGTTCCCGGCCGCACCACCAGCACCTCGTCGCCCTTGCTCGCGGTGGCGCTGTATTCGCACGCAATAACGACGACCTTGGTGCCCTTCATGCGGGCCTCGGTCAGCCAGTGGCTGTCGGGCATCTTGGTCGTGATCCAGTTCATGCCCCACACCAGCACGAGATTCGCGTGCTCGGCATTGCACAGGTCGAAATCGACCGTCTGCTGGCCGGTGACCATCGGGTGGCCCGGCGGCAAATCGGTGTGCCAGCTATAGTTGTCCCATCCGCGCCCACCCTGCGCCTGATCGGGCGACACGCCGCGCAGCTTGTTGTCGAGCAGCGCCATCGAGTTCGCGAGGCGGTACTGCGCGAAAACGCGCGTCATGCCGAGCAGCGGCATGCCGCCGCGGAACTTGAGCACCTGCGTGCCCACGCCGCCCGTCGCCTCGACCATCACCGGGTCGTAACCCTGCGCCAGCAGCCGCTTCTTGCCCTCGTCGCCCGTGTAGGTCTTGGCGATGTTGATCATCGCCTTGGCCGACAGCTCGTACGCCTCGTCCCACGTGCCGGCCACCCAGGAGTCGCGCCCGCGCTGCATGTACTTGGGATCGGCGGCGCCGGTCTTGGGATCGCGCGGGAAACCGTCCACCACCCACTGCTTGAAGCCCTTGCGGATCATCGGCTTGCGGCAGCGGCGATCGCCGTAAAAACGCCGCGCCAGCGCGAGGCCCTTCTGGCAGCAGCGCGGATCCCAGCGCCGGCTCGCCGAACGGCCATCGAGGTCCGTCGCCTGATGGAATCCGTAGGTCGGCCCGATGCGCGTGACCACGCCGTTTTTCACGTACGCCCGCAGCAGGCAGTTGTGCGTGTCGTTGGGCGCGCACAGGAACGTGAACGACGAGTCGGATTTGTACAGGTTGCGATAGACCTTCTCCCACTCGCGATTCGGATACTGGGAGAGCGGGTTATCGACGATCACCGGACGCAGCATGTTCATGGCCGCGGCGGCCTTGCCCGCGACGAGCGTTGTCCCCGCGCCGGCGGCCGCCAGGTGCGTGAGAAAACTCCGCCTCGTAAACCCCTTGCCGGACGATTCCTTCATGTCGCCTCCCGCGATCGCGATGGGATGTCGTACCTGTGGAACGAACTCGAACCCTGGGAAACCAGTTGCCCTGCGGCCGACGACGGGCGTCGGGGCGGCGGGCAAAATCCGAAAAATGACGTGTTCCGTCGCGAGCCTTATCCCACATGCCGCGGGGCATGAGTTTGACGTGCGTCAAAGGCGCGCGAATTCCATGAGCAACATACCGGTCGGGATGATTGGAATGTCCCGAAGGCGGTCCAAGGGCGTTCGTCCTGTAGAACGTGACGCGATCGCATGGAGCGGGTCGTCCGCTCTCACCGCTTCGAAGCTAATTTGAGACGTGCCCTTGCGGAATCAACAGATCGCGCTCGATCGCGTCCCGTACGAGACGCGCGATCATGGCGTACCCTTTTTCGTTCGGATGCCAATCGTCGATGACGACGAAAGGACGGACATCGGCCCGCCTCGCGCCGGGGATTCCGAAGTCGCGCACATCCACGAACCTCGCGTTACCCTCGTCCCGAATTTTCTCGAACGCGCGGTCCACCCACGGCGTGGTGTGATCCCAGTAATTGACCAGATAGATCCGAGAAGACGCGCCGAGTTCCTTCCGAAGCGCCGCGACATCCCGCGATATCCACTCCACAACGAGCGCTTGCTCGGCCTCGCCACGAACATCCAATACCTGATCGTACGCCAGGTCGACCTGCTCGACATCGCGCCCGGCCAATTGCTCAAGCCTCCGCGACGTCACGGTTCCGAAACGAAAGGCGCGACTGTTCCGTGCCAGGTATCGAACCCAGATCGTCGGAGGCATTCCTCGAACTTCGTCGGGAAGCACGCGCGCATCGGCAAAATTGTGCGGGTTGTTTTTCCCCGCGTTGAACACGACGTGACTCGGCACTTGGCCGGATTGGCGCACGAAGGCGAGCGCCGCGTCGGCCGCTTGGCTCGAGTTGCTCCCGGCTATTCCCGCGTTGATCACGCGCACCGGATTCGCGGGACTTCCGGCATCGAACAGCGCCTGCAACTGCGCGGGGTAATCCTCGCCGCGAGGCGCTCCAATACCTTCGGTGTGGCTGTCGCCGACGCAGAGGATCAAGAGTTCGGTTTCGCCTTGGGTTCGTGACGCTCGCGACGTCCCGGGCGCGCGCGACGTCCCGGGAGTGCGTTCAATCGCCCGCCAAGCGCCGAAAATCCGCAGCCCGATTTCAAGTGTGACGACGAGCGCCAGCATCGCGATCACGAAAGCCGCGATCGCGAATGCGACGGTCTTGGTGCGCGAACGTGCGCGATTCATGATTCGGCGATCAATTCGGGTTCGATACCTCGGCCCGCCCGCCTACGCCATCAGATCCTTCAGACGCACGTGCGCGAACTTGTGCTTTTCCAGCACGTCCTTCGTCTCTTTTTCCTGCCGTGGCGGAACGCGCAGAACGATGACGGGATCGGCGCTGTTCTTCTGCTGCATCACATAGATGTAGCGGATGTTGATCTTCGCCTTGGCGAGCGTCGAGACGATGTTGTGCAGCGCGCCGGGGGCATGCGCCAGACGCACCGTGAAGACCTTGGACACGCTGACGGTCAGGTTCTTTTCCTCCAGCGCGTTCTTCGCGATCTCGGGAGCATCGACGATGAACCGCGCGATGCTGACGGACTGCACCTCGTCGATCGTCAGGCCGAGGATGTTGACGTCGGCGTCCTTGAGCAGTTGCAGAATGCGGGCGAGTTCGCCCGAACGATCGGGCACGTAAATCGAGAGTTCATCGACCATGGGCACGTCCTCCTCAAGTGAAAGTCCACTTCTGGCCCATCGGCGCGCTCTGAGCAAGCCCCGGCTGCTCGGGCCGTTTGACACGGCGACGAGCCGCCGGTAGGATTTTTCGCACATGCCGAGCAAGCTCTTTCGTTGTTATTTTGCGAACGCGGTCCTCGCGGCGCTCGCCCTTTGGATCGCGGGCTGCAAGCCCCCGCCCGTCGAGCTGACCCCCGGTCGCTTCGAGATCGTCGAGCCCGCCCGCGACCGCGCCGCCGTGGATGGCCTGTGGCTCATCAAGACCGGCGAGGCGACGACCCCCGACGGCCACCTGCACGAGGGCGGGACCAAGGACCCGGTCACGATTCCCTTCCTGTGCGCGCTGATCCGGCACGGCGACGACATCGTGCTCGTCGACACGGGCCTGAACCACCACTTCGCGTTTCGGCCACAGGAGTATCTGGGCGGTTTGGTGAAGTTCATCGCCGAGCGCGGATACGAACTGCCCAAGATGGCCGAGGGCCAAGACGTGATCGCTCAGCTCGCACGAATGGCCATCACGCCCGACATGATCCGCCACATCGTCCTCACGCACGCCCATTTCGATCATACGGGCGAGCTTCGGGCCTTTCCCAACGCGCGGGTCTGGGTCGGCAAAGGCGAAAAAGAATACCTCGAGCGCGCCTTCGGGGTGTCGCGCGGGGTGATGCGCGACGATTTCGAGGGCGTCCGCATACGGGAACTCGATTTCACGAAATCGCCGAAGGTTCTGGCCTTTGCGGGGTCGCGCGACCTGCTCGGCGACGGGTCGATCCTCGTCATCCCGACGCCGGGGCACACGCCCGGTGCGGTTTCGGTGCTCGTCAAGACCAAGGCGGGCGATGTCCTGCTGGTCGGCGACGCCGCATACACCAACACCAACATCGACAAGCCGGTCCCGATCGGCCTTGCCACGATCCCCGAGCAGGCGGCGGACACGCTGACGCGGCTCCACGACCTGCGCAAGGGCCGCCCGGAGCTGCGGATCGTCCCCGCGCACGACCCGAACATCTGGCCGGCGGGACGCGTCGATCCATGGCCACTGCACGAACCCGCTCAGGACACGTCCTCGGGGAAATCGGGGTCTTAGGCGATTTCCCCGCGAGTATTCCGGCGTTCGCCTCCCGGTCGGCACCCTCGGGCGGGAGTCGGATTCTTTTGACATCGCACCCGATTTCCGGTATGAATTGCGCCAATCGATATGGGAGTGAAGCGGGAGGCAACCGCTGAACCTTTTTTGACCACGGGAGGACTACCTGATGCGAAAACGGACTGCGTTCGCGATGATCGCGCTCGCCATGACGATGCTTGTGGGCGCCGGCTGCGACGAAGCGGCCGAAGAGGCGCTCGAAGCGGCCACCGGTTTGGACTTCGTCCTGAACGAGGACGATGCGGACGTGACGTCCCCCGATGGGTGGGTGTTCCTGTTCGGCGTCGTTCTCGATGAGGAACAGTCCAAGCTGATCGACCAGGAATTCGAGGTTCCGCTGGACGTGCTCGAGAGCGTCGTCGACCTCGACGGCATCGAGTACATGCTCGCGTTCGCCAAGAAAGAGGCGCTCGAGGGCTACGGCAACCGGCTGCGTTACGCGAACAAGTTGAAGGTCGAGGACAAAAAGCTCGTGCTCGACACCGCCGCCGTCGAGGCGCTCGGCCCGTCGATCGGCTCCTCGGGCGAGGGTCTGTATATCGCGTACTTCGCCGAAGCCCAGAACGGCTACATCAACGGCACCGTGACGAGCTGCGACGGCTCGGTGAAGTCGGGCATTCTGGCCACCGCGTCGGACGGCCCGTTCTTCACGTACAGCGCGGATGACGGCTCGTGGGCCCTGCCCTCGCTGTCCGGCGTGCCCGCTCAGATCAACTTCACCGACGGCGATTGCTCCGGTTCCACCTCGCAGCCCTCGACCGAGGACGGCGAAGAGAACCCGAAGGATCCCGAAGAGACGCCCCCGATCGACGAACTCCCCGACGGCACCGATTCGACCGATGCCGGCGACACCGAACTTCCGCCCGACGGCAGCGGCAGCGGCACCACCGACGGCGACTGCGTCGCCCTCGACACCGGCTGGTCGGCGACCGGCGAGTGCGTGGCGTTCGGCGTGAGCAGCGAAGAGTACGACGCCCTGTTCCCCGATGGCGACGGCGCGGATTACCTCTACGCCACCAGCAGCGGCAACCAGACGCCGAGCTGCACCCTGTCCACCACCGTGGCGGTGCCCGAAGGCGCGACGAAGATCAAGGCCACCTACAACTTCCTGTCGCAGGAATGGGAAGAGTGGGCCGGCAGCGCGTACAACGACATCTTCACGCTCATCGTGCAGGGCGCGCCCGACTACCTCGTCAACCGCACCGTGAACAACACGGCCTCCGCGGGCGACTGGGAAGACATCAGCATGGCGATCCTCGGCATCGATGGCTCCGCCGACGCCGGCTACAACGGCACGGGCGCGGTCTATGACGGCCAGCTCATGAACGCCGGCGGCGAAGGCGTGCGCGGCGAGCCCGAGGACGACAACGTCGGCAAGTTCGCGACCGTGAATCTGCCCGCCGACATGACGACGATCACGGTGCTCTTCACCGTGTCCGACGTCGGCGACGCGATCTACGACTCCGCGGGCCTCGTCGATTCGCTCTGCTTCGAATAATCCGGAAGTCTTCACGACGAACGGCGCGGCTTTGGCCGCGCCGTTTTTCTTTGCGCGAGTCGCCTGGTTATAGACGCCGGCTGAGGTCCTCACGCTGGCGGGCGAGCATGTATTGGGCGAGGGCCGTCTTCGCCCCGGCCGAGAACGTCTGAAACCGAATCCCGACCTCGAAGAAATTCTCCGATCCCGCGCCGATGCGACGCACCTCACCCGTGAGGCGGATGACGCCGAGGCTCCCCAGACGCAGTTCGATGTTTCCGATGGGCTCGCCCAATCGATGCTTCGGCTCGCCGCGAAAGACGATGCAGATTCCCGACAGGCTGATGTTGAAAACGATCAGCGCGGCGGCTTCTTTTCCCCTCCGATCGCCGTAGGAGATCACCTGAATGGGATTCTGGATCGACGGCGCGATGCGATAGCTGTCTCGCCGCTGGATGCGGTCGATGCGCGCCGGGCGGGTGATGAAGACCTCGCCGCGCTCCACATCCACCCACTCCCCGATGGCCGACTCGAACTCGTAGAAGGCGTCTTGCCAGACCAACCGGATCAGGATCGAGCCGCGAAGCGCAATCAGGTCCTTGGCGAGCTCGATCTCCTGGGGAAATACGAGGATGCCTTCGGGGCCGAGCTTCATGAGACGCACGAGCGTGAAATCGCGACGACCGCCCGACGACAACTCCGCCCGGGCGCGCTCGGCGACCATCTCCTCGAGCGTCCGCTCGAGGGCCTCGCCTTCGAAGTACGCGGTGTTCACGCGGTCATCTCCGGCGTTTGACGCCATGCGAAGGCAACACCAAACTCGAAGACGTCGATTCGCGCCATGATTCTTCTATCGGATCGTTGTTCCGATTCGATGAACGCGAATTTGGGGCGCGGTGACGCGCCGACGCATCAGCGACGCGGCCCGAGCCCGGATTCGCAAGATTCTCACGAAAAATCCAGCACTTCGACGGTTTCCTGCGCCACGCCGACCGTCACGGAGCGAACTTGCCCTTCGGGGTCGCCGCCGAGCTGGAACGGGATGTCGTGATCGCTCTCGATTCGGACCCGCGTCAGAAGGTAATCGCGGACACCCGGATGGCGAATGGTGCCCGTCCAGACCTGCGGCACGCGGGCAATCAGACCGGGGATCGACGTGGACACGAGGCGAAGCTGCAGGTATCCGGGCGGCATCGTCCCCGCGAACGGAAAGACCTTGAGATTAAAACCGTAGTTCATGGTCGTAGCGAATCCAACGAACCTGAGCGGCCCCTCGAAGATCAGATCGCCGCGCCGCAGTCCGAGCCGCGTCGGCTGCTCGCCGATCGCGGCCTGAAAAACCGGGTCGTCGGAGTCGTTATAAACGCGCACGTTCCATTGGGACCCGTGCCGGAAAAAGTACGGGATCGACACGAACACGATGGCGTAGATGTAGCCCCACATACTGTTGGCGAATTTCCAGCGCCATCCCTCGTGGTGCCGGTTTTTCAGCGTGATGTAGTCGTTCAGCACCGCGGCGTCGATGCCGAGACCGCCCATGTGCGCGAGGCGGTCGCCGACCTGCAGCATGGAAAAGCGCGTAAAGCGCGATGGCGCGCCGCGCTTGAGCCGGTCGATCGGGTCCGTCTTGGGCGGCACCTTGAGCTGCCCCGCCCAGCCGTTTCCCGTGCCGAGCTTGAGCAGGCCGATGCGCGGCATGACCGCCTCGCGGCCGTCGGCGATCCGGCGTTTCACGTGGCGAAACATCTGCTCGATGATGCGCATGGCGGTGCCGTCGCCACCGCCGCAGAACACAAGCGGGTATTTTTTTTCGATGATCTCTTCGAGGCAGGCGTCGGACTGCTCGACGGTCTGCGTGACGAACAGGTCCTCGTCCGGCACGTGGCGCGCGACCATCTCGATCGTGTGCGCCTTCACCTTGCGCGCCCTGTTGTTCATCACGACCGCGAATCGCTGCGCCTGGTCCATCGCGCCCTCACTCGACCGAAGCGAGATTTCCGGCTGATTTTTGGACAATAGCTTCCAGACGGTCTTCCGACAACCATGCGTCGAATTCTTCGACATCGCGGAACACCGCCGCCGAGAAAAGCCGCACGACCCAGTTGTGCGTCATCGGGGTGATCGCGATCACCGGCACGCCCGCGCGCGCGCACTCCCACATCTCGATGGCGGTCCCCATGCTGGCCGTCGGCAGCACCGCGATGAGGAATCGGCAGCGCGTGGCGAGATCGATGTGGTGGTGAAACACGCGGTGCGCGTCGGCGTCGTCGTACGCCGGGCTCTCGCGATGATGATCGACGGGGCAATAGATCGTCCGCGACGGCGTCCTGCGCGCCACGATGTCCTTGATGCGCGCGCGGTAGTCCTGCGTCTCGACATCGCGATCGATTCGCGAACCCTGGATGACCCCCGCGAGAAAGAAGTCGTACGCCGGGCCGGTCGTCACTCGCCGCCGTCCCGTTCGCCCGACTCGAAGCGGCCGAAGCCCTCGGTGATGGGCAGGCGGCGGTCCTTGCCGAAGGCGAGCGGCGTGATCTTCACGCCGGGCGCGGCCTGACGGCGCTTGTACTCGCTGCGCCCGACCTGACGGATCACCCACGACGCCGTCTCGCGATCGGCTCCGCGCTCCACCATCTGCGCGAGGGACAGTTCTTCCTCGACGTACATCTCGAGGATGTCGTCGAGCACCGCGTATTCGGGCAGCGAGTCCGAGTCCTTCTGGTTCTCGCGCAGCTCCGCCGTCGGGGCCTTCGTCAGGATTCGCGCGGGGATGAGGTCCGATTCCGCCAGCTCGTTGACGCGGCGACACAGGTCGTACACGCGGGTCTTCGACACGTCCTTGATGGGCGCGAACGCCCCGCACATGTCGCCGTAGAGCGTCGCATATCCCACGCTCATCTCGCTCTTGTTGCCGGTCGCGAGCACGAGGTGGCCGAACTGATTTGAGAGCGCCATCAGCAGCACGCCGCGGATGCGCGCCTGAATGTTCTCCTCGGTGGTATTCGGCGGGCGGTCGCCCATCACCGGGCGAAGCGCGTCGCCGAAGGCGCCAAACGCATCCTCGATCGGAATCGTCGTCAGCCTGAAGCCGAGCTCGGCTGCGAGGGCCTGCGAATCCTCGAGCGAATCGTCCGACGAAAAACGGCTCGGCATGAAGACGCCCCAGACGTTCTCGGGGCCGAGCGCACGGCACGCGATGGCCGCCACGAGGGCCGAGTCGATGCCACCCGAGATGCCGACGAGCACGCCGGTGAAGCCGTTCTTGCGCACGTAATCGCCCACGCCCGTGGTGAGCGCGCGCAGCAAAAGGTCGGTGGTGTCGGGAATCGCCTCGACGACAGGCTCCACCGGGTTCGACGGCCGCGTGCCGACCACGGGAACCGGCGTGACGCGCACGGGTGCGGCATGCGCCCGTCGCGCGGGGGAGGCGTCGCGATGGCGCGGGTCGCGAAGGCGTCCGTGGCTGGCGCGTTCCAGATCGAGGTCCGTGATGAGCAACTGCTCCTCGAATGCCGCCGCGCGCGCCACGACGTTTCCCTCGACGTCGATCACGCACGACACGCCGTCGAAGACCAGCTCGTCCTGCCCGCCGACGAGGTTGCAAAAGATGACGAAGACGCCGTTGTCCACCGCGCGCTGCCGCAGCATGCGCTCGCGCTGCTCCGTCTTGCGCGCGTGAAACGGCGATGCGGAAATGTTGAGGATCGCGCTCGCACGGCCCGTGACCGCGGCGTCGACGTAGGGGCCGTCGGTCACCCAAATGTCTTCGCAGATGGTCAGCCCGAAGCCTTCGCCTCGCAGCGTGATGACGTCCGCCGACTCCCCCGCATGAAAGTAACGGCGCTCGTCGAAGACGCCGTAGTTGGGAAGGTGGACTTTTTTGTAGACGAGCCCGACCTCGCCATCGGCGCAGACCGCCGCCGCGTTGTACACGTCCTGATCGAAAACCGGCGTACCCACGATGGCGACGATGCCGCGGGCTTCGGCGGCGATGTCGGCCAGAGCACGCTCGCACATCTCGACGAAGTGCGGCTTGAGCAGCAGATCCTCGGGCGGGTATCCGGCGATGGCGAGTTCGGGAAACAGCACCAGATCCGCGCCGGCGTCGCGCGCACGCGACAGGCCATCGAGAATCCGATCGCGATTCTCCGAAACGGCGCCCACCACCGGATTGATCTGCGCGCAGGCGATCCGCACGGTCATGCCCGGCCCCCTCGCCGACTAACGCCTTCGGGCGGCCTCATAATACTCCTGAATCGACCGCACGTTCCAATCCTCGGGCTTGCCCGCCGCGAGCCCGCGCAGTCCCGCGAACGCCTCGGGCATGGTCGTGAAGTAGGGCACGCCCTGCTCCAGCGCGCCGCGCCGGATCGAGCGGCTGTCGGCGATGGCGGCCTTGCCCGACGTGGTGTTGATGACCAGATCGATGTCGCCGTTGAGGATGCGATCGACGATGTGCGGCCGGCCCTCGTGGACCTTGTTGACGACCTCGACCGCGATGCCCGCCTCGCGCGCGATCTGCGCCGTTCCGCTCGTGCACACGACGCGATAGCCGAGCTCCGTCAGGCGCTTGGCGAGATCGGGCACGAAGCGCCGATCGGATTCCTTGACCGACAAAAAGACGCGACCCCGGCTGGGCAGGCGGTTGCCCGCCGCGATCTCGGCCTTGGCGAAGGCCACGCCGAAATCGAAGCCGATGCCCATCACCTCGCCCGTGCTCTTCATCTCGGGCCCGAGCAGCGTGTCGGTGCCCGGGAACTTGATGAAGGGGTACACGGCCTCTTTTACCGCGAAGTAGGCCGGAATGACCGTAGTGGTGAATCCCTGATCGCGAAGGCTCTGGCCAAGCATGACCTTGGTCGCGATCTTGACGAGCGGCACACCGATGGTCTTGGAGACGAAGGGCACGGTGCGGCTCGCGCGGGGGTTGACCTCGAGCAGGAAAACCTCGCTGCCCTGCACCGCGAACTGGATGTTGATGAGCCCGATGACGCCGATCTCGAAGGCCAGCGCCTCGGTCTGGCGGCGGATTTTTTCGAGCACCTCGTCGGAGAGCGAGAACGTGGGGATCGAACAGCTGGAATCGCCGGAGTGCACGCCCGCGCGCTCGATCTGCTCCATCACCGCGCCGACGACGCACAGCTCCCCGTCGCAAACCGCGTCCACGTCCAGCTCGATCGCGTCTTCGAGAAACTTGTCGACCAGGATCGGCTTGTCGGGCGTCACGAGCACGGCGTGCTTCATATAGGTGCGCAGCGACTCCTCGTCGTGCACGATCTCCATCGCCCGCCCGCCGAGCACGTACGATGGACGCACCACCACCGGGTAACCAATGCGCTCGGCCGCTTCGACGGCCTCTTCCACGTTCATCGCCGTGTCGTTGGGCGGCTGGCGCAGACCGAGCTTGTTCACGATCAACGCGAAGCGCTTGCGGTCCTCGGTGCGGTCGATCGCGTCGGGCGAGGTGCCCAGGATCGGCACGCCGGCGTCTTCGAGCTTTTGCGCGAGCTTGAGCGGCGTCTGCCCGCCGAACTGAAGCACCACGCCGTAGGGCTTCTCGGTCTCGACGATGTTCATGACGTGCTCGAACGTCACGGGCTCGAAGTAGAGGCGGTCCGACGTGTCGTAGTCGGTCGAAACCGTCTCGGGATTGCAGTTGACCATGATCGACGTGAAGCCGGCTTCCTTCGCGGCCATCGCGCCATGCACGCAGCAGTAATCGAACTCGATCCCCTGCCCGATGCGGTTCGGCCCGCCGCCGAGAATCATCACCTTGCGCGATTCGTCGGGGCTCGCTTCGCACTCCGACTCGTAGGTCGAGTAGAAGTACGGCGTGAACGCCTCGAATTCCGCGCCGCAGGTGTCGACCATCTTGTAGGTCGCCTTGACGCCGAGCGACGTGCGGTGATCGCGCACCGACACCTCGTCGATTCCGAGCATTTCCGCGAGTGCGCGGTCCGAGAAGCCCATCCGCTTCGCGTTTTGCCAGTCGCCCGCGTCCCACCGCTCCAGCGCGGGGCGATCGGGCCGCTCGGCGGCGAGTTTCGCGAGGCGCGTTTCCTCGACCACGATTTGCTCGATATAGGCGAGGAACCAGGGATCGATCTTCGATTTGGCGAAGATCTCGTCCACGCTCATCCCGGCGCGCATGGCCTCGGCGATGTAATGGATGCGGTTCCACGTGGGCACGCGCAGTTTTTCCTCGAGCCCCTCCGGGTCCACGATTCGCCCGTCTTCGATGAACCGTGTGACCTGTCCGAGCCGGTAGCGACCGTTTTCGAGCGAATTGATCGCTTTTTGCATCGCCTCGGCGAAGGTACGCCCGATCGCCATCGCCTCGCCGACGGATTTCATCTGCGTGGTGAGGGTCTTGTCGGTGTCGGGGAATTTCTCGAAATCGAAGCGCGGGATCTTGGCGACCACGTAGTCGATGGTCGGCTCGAAGCACGCCTTCGTCTTGCGCGTGATGTCGTTCGTAAGTTCGTCGAGCGTGTAGCCCACCGCCAGCTTGGCGGCGATCTTGGCGATCGGGAAACCCGTCGCCTTGGACGCCAGCGCCGACGAGCGCGACACGCGCGGGTTCATCTCGACGATCACCTGCTCGCCCGTGTCGGGATTCACCGCGAACTGGATGTTGCAGCCGCCGGTATCGACGCCGATCTCCCGGATGATGCGCAGCGAGGAGTCGCGCATGATCTGGTATTCCTTGTCGGTCAGCGTCTGCGCGGGGGCCACCGTGATCGAATCGCCGGTGTGAACGCCCATCGGATCGAGGTTCTCGATCGAGCAAATGATGACGACGTTGTCCATGCGGTCGCGCATCACCTCCAGCTCGTACTCTTTCCATCCGAGCACGCTCTCCTCGATCAGCACCGTCTTTTTCGGCGACAGATCGAGACCCCAACGCACGAGCCTCTCGAACTCCTTGCGGTTGTACGCGATGCTGCCGCCCGTGCCGCCCAGCGTGAAACTCGGGCGAATGATGACCGGGAACCCGATCACTTCGGTGAATGCCTCGGCCTCGGCCACGTTCGAGGCGTAAACGGACCTCGGCACGGCGAGGCCGAGTTTGCGCATGGCGCCCTTGAACGCCTCGCGGTCCTCGGCCTTGTGGATCGCCTCGTACTTCGCGCCGATCAATTCGACATTGTACCGGCCGATGAGACCCGACTCCCACGCATCGGTCGCGAGGTTGAGCGCGGTTTGGCCGCCGATGGTCGGCAGCATGGCGTCGGGCCGCTCGCGGATGAAGATCTTTTCGAGCACGTCGAGCGTGATGGGCTCGATGTAGATGCGGTTCGCCATCTCCGGGTCCGTCATGATGGTCGCCGGATTGGAGTTGAGCAGAACGACCTCGTACCCCTCTTCGCGCAGCGCCTTGCAGGCCTGCGTGCCGGAGTAGTCGAATTCGCAGGCCTGGCCGATGACGATGGGACCGGAGCCGATGAGCAGAATCTTGCGGATGTCCGTGCGCTTGGGCATGTCGGGGCGGGCTCTCCCTCGTGACTTTGGATTTCGTCTCGCGGATGCGCCGGTGCCCGCCGTCGGTTCAGGGGAACCGGCGCGACGGGCTGGGATGTCGGAAAACGACACGGCGCCGAACCGCGGGCGCGAACTTTACCAGCAACGTCGCCGGGGAACAAGCGAGACGCGCCCGGTCGTTTGGCGGCCGCGATCGGCGACGAAACTGAGGAAATCGGTCGAATTTTCGGGGGTTTCGCCAATTTTCGGCTATTTTCCAAAACCGATGTTGTGGTAGCATTTGGTCGCGTTTTTTCGCGCGGATGGAGTCCCTCATGACGTTTCGGATTTCGGCGCTGCTGATCGGAACCTTGATGCTTGCCGCCTCGTTCGCATGGGCCGATGCGCCGATCGCACGGCACGCGATCGTCGCGCCCGGTTCCGGCGGATTCGACACCCTGGTTCCACCGCGCCAAACCACGCCGCGCACGGGTTCGCCCACCATCGCCGCGACGCGCAAGGTGCTCTTCGACACCTCGCACTATCCCTACACCGACACGGGCGACCCCAGTACCGAGTTCGTCGCGTTCATCCAGACCTTCGAGACCTACGGCTTCGACGTCTACGTGCAGTCGGATTTCGCGAATCTGATGAATTACGACGTGGTGGTCATGAGCCTGCCGCAGATGGCGTTTTCGCCCAGCGACGTGACCGCCATCGAGGCGTATCTCGACGCGGGCAAGATCTTCATCATCTTCGGCGAATGGGGTGGTTACGACCCCGGCGGCGCGGGCGGCTGGACGAACCAGTACGTCAACGACCTGCTCGAAGACCTGGAGACGGGTGTGCAGATCGTCGATTCGCAGGTCTACGAGCCGACCAGCTACTACCTCTACAACAAGTGGATCCTGCTCGACGAATTTTCCGATCACTGTCTCAACGACGGGATCGGCATGGTCGTGCATCCGCGATGCAGCCACCTCGAAACCGACAACCCCGACAGCGGCCTCTACTTCTCGTCGCCGCAGTCGTACCTGCTCGAGTTCCCTTCGCAGAACGGCCCCTTCACGATCGCGGCCATTCCCGACCCCACCGTGCATCCCGACTGGAAGATGTTCATCATCGGCGACACCAACCTGTTCGCCAGCGATCCGCAGATCGACGCGTTCAACCTCTACGACAACCGGGACTACTCCATCAATCTGATGTTCTGGTGCGACATCGACTGCGACCTCGACAACGACGGCTACGAGGGCGGCCAGTGCGGCGGCGACGATTGCGACGACTCCGATCCCGACGTCCACCCCGGCGCGACCGAGATCGACTGCGACGGCATCGATCAGAACTGCGACGGCGAATCGCCCTGCCCCTGCACCACCGACGAGCAGTGCAGCGACCACCAGTTCTGCAACGGCGTCGAAACCTGCAACACCGATACGGGCGAGTGCGAACCGGCGACCGAGGGTCCCTGCCTCGACGACGGCCTGTGGTGCAACGGCACCGAGCAGTGCAACGAATTCACCGACCAATGCTGGCAGTTCGGTGTGCCTTGCCCCGGCGATGACGGCGTCTATTGCAACGGCGAAGAAAGTTGCAACGAGGACTCGAACGAGTGCGAGAGTTCGGGCAATCCCTGCGCCGACGACGGCGTCTTCTGCAACGGCTACGAAGAGTGCAACGAGTTGACCGACCTGTGCGAAACGAACTCCGTCTGCGAAGACGACGGCGCGTTCTGCAACGGCGACGAGACGTGCGTCGAAGAGACGCAGATTTGTGAGCACGCCGGAAACCCCTGCCCCGACGGCGCGATCTGCCTGGAGGACGAGGACTCCTGCGACGAGCCCGACGAGGACGACGACGTCGAGCCCCCGACGGATGACGACGAGGAAACGCCGCTGGCAGATCCGACGCCGTCCGGCGAGAAAGAGGACGAGGCGGGTTGGCCCGAGGGCCAAGTCACCGGCGGATGCTGCGGCTGCGGCGACAACGGATCGGATTGAGGTCGGCCGGCGACGACGTTCGTACGGATTCACGCGCCGACGACACGAGGTCCGCGGACTGATGGGTTCCGTTTCGGTCGAAAACTACCTCAAGGCCATCTTCGAGATCGAGGAGGAGCACGGCCGCGCCACGACGACGGCGCTGGCCGAGCGCCTCGCTATCGCCTCGCCATCGGTGACCGAGATGGTCAAGCGGCTCGCCGGCGAGAAACCGCCGCTGGTCGAATACCGCCGTCACCACGGCGTGACGCTCTCCGACGAAGGTCGACGGCAAGCCCTGCGCGTGCTGCGCAGGCATCGTCTGCTCGAAACGTTTCTGATGCGCGTGCTCGGGTATTCGTGGGACGAGGTTCACGAGGAAGCGGAGCAGCTCGAGCATCACATCTCGGAGCGCTTCGAGAACCGCATCGCGGCCCTGCTCGATCATCCCGCGCACGACCCGCACGGCTCGCCCATCCCCGCCGAGGACGGCGCGATGGAAACCGTCGCCTCGATGTCGCTGCGCGATCTCGCCGTCGGACGCTCGGCGCGCGTGGTGCGGATTCGCGACGATTCACCCGATCTGCTGCGCTACCTGGCCACGCTCGGCATCGAGCCCGATGCCGCGATCGAGGTCGAGGAGCGAAGCCCCTTCGACGGCCCCCTGCACGTGTTCGTGGGGACGGGAAGACGTCGCCGCCGGAAGGTCATCGGTCTCAATGCCGCGGGTCGCGTGCTCGTCAGTCGCGACGAGTGAAACCGAACCCGTTCAGCGTTTCGTCGCGGGCGGCGTGGGGCGAATCCGGTCGGTAATTGGGCGACCGTGGGGATCGTGGTCGGGATTCCCCAGATGCCCCGCCAGATCTTCGCGCAGGTCGTCCGTCAGGTAGTGTTCCACGCGGTCCGCCGGTCCGTGCACGCGGTCGGGCGCAACGCCGAAATATTTCTCCAGATAGCTCTCCCACAACCGATGCCCGCGAATCAGATTCGCGGCCCGCGACGCGCCGCGTTCGGTGAGAATCAGGGAATCGGCGTCCCGCCGGATTTCGCGCGCGCGGATCGCCGCCGTGAGGGCAATGCGGGACCAAATCTCGCCGCCGACCGCCGACAAGGCGTCGCGCTCCGAGAGACGACGATCCGGCGACGCCTCGCGAAGGCGATAGAGCATGCCGAGCAGGTCCTCGCGCACCACGTTGAGCGCGGCCCAGGCACGGGAGACGCGCTTCGCGAGCCAGCCGTAGCGGGGCGCGAAAAAGACTACCAGCGCGAAGGTCAGCCCCGCGGCGACGGCCATCATTCCGGCGGCCGATGTGGACAGCGCGCTCGCGCCGAACCGACCCACGAGCGCGGCGAGCGCGCCGAGTGCGGCGGAGATGATCGCCATGACCCAGAGACGATCGGTGAGCAGGTACGCCGTCGCGGGCGGCACGATGAGCATCGCCACGACGAGGATCGACCCGACCGCCTCGAACGCGGCGACGCAGTACGCGGCGGTCATGAACATCAGCGCCGCGTGAACCCACGACGCGCGGATCCCCAAGGTCGTCGCGAGGTCGGGGTCGAAGGACACGATTTTGAGTTCCTTCCAAAACGCGACCACGAATGCGATCACCGCGAGCGTCATGACGCCCATCGTGACGGTGATGCGCGGGACCTCGAAGCCCCATATCGCGCGCGTGTCCAGCGCCGCCGATTCGAGGATTCCATACAGCACGCACCCCGGATCGAGATCGACGGCGCTCGCCGAGCGCGTGATGATGACGACGCCCGCGGCGAAGAGCGTCGTGAAGACCACGCCCATGGCCGCGTCCTCGGGCACGCCGGCGAAGCGGCGGATCCACTCGGTCAGCGCGGCGGTCGCCAAACCCGCCAGCGCCGCGCCGACGAGCATCGCCAACGGCGCGCGGGACTGCGTGACGACGAAAGAGATCGCCAGCCCCGGCAGGATTGCGTGAGAGATCGCGTCGCCCAGCAGACTCAGGCGGCGAAGAACGAGGTAGTTGCCGAGCAGCGCGCCCGACACGCCCACCATCGCACCGGTCACGACGATCCAGAACGCGATGGCGTCGAACCCGAGCACCGTGCCCATCACGCCCCTCCCACGTGGGCGTGCGCTTTCGCGGGCTCGGGCCACCGGCCCTCGCGGCGAAGCATCGACTCCAATTCCTCGACGAGCGAGGGCGGTAGCGCCTGCTCGAGCTGCGTCGTGTCGCGATCGGCGTAGTCGCCGGCGACATCGGCATAGCGCGTCAGAAACAGTTCCCACAACCGTCTCGACTTGGCGACCGCCGCGGCGTCGGCAAGCCCACTCGGGGTCAATCGAACGCTTCCGTCCGACAACTCGACCTGCCTGCGGCGGATTGCGATGGCGATTTCGTGGTGGACATGGCGCTCGCTCCACGACCTGGCGGTCAGCACCCGATCGAGGGGGATCGCGGGAAGTGCGACGGGGTTCGGGCCGGAAAGTTCGTAGAGCGTGCGCAGGAGATTTTGCCGCGCGACGCGCGAGCGCATCGACGCAAATGAAATCGCGCGGGAGATGACGCCGCGTCGCGGGGCGACGAGCATGGACACGGAAAAGATCGCCCCGCCGGTAAGCACGATCATCGCCCCGGCGGGAAACTCCGACCAATGCGCGCTCGCCGCCGTTCCCGCCGCGCCGGTCACGAGGCCGAATATTCCCGCGAGGATGAGCATGTGGCCGAGGCGCTCGGTCCAGAATCGCGCCGAAACGCCGGGCAGGATGATGAGCGACGCCATGAGCACGACGCCGACGGCGGGAAGACCGATGACGACCGCCGCGACGAGCAGCGCCATCATGAGCGCGTCGAGCGCCAATACGGGGAAGCCCTGGACCGACGCGAACGCGGCGTCGAAGGACAGGAGCTTGAATTCCTTGTAGAGCAGCAGCGTGATCGCGACGATGTTCGCGCCCACGAGGGCGATGAAGACGAGATCCTGGCTCACCATGCCGGCCGTCTTGCCGAGCAGAAACGAGTCGAGCCCCGCCTGCCTACCGGTCGGATCGTTCTGCGCGATGCCCGACAGCGCGATTCCCGCGCCATAGAAGACCGATAGCACGATGCCGATCGCCGCGTCGGCCTTGATGCGCGTGTGCCGCTGCAGCCACGACACGCACGTCGATCCCAATAGGCCGGAGGCCAGCGCCCCCGCCAGAAGCCACGCGAAGTCCCGCTCGCGCAGGACCAGAAACGCCGCGGCCACGCCGGGCAGCGCCGCATGGGCGACCGCGTCTCCGACCAGCGAACGACGGCGCAGCACGGCGTAAGAACCGATGATGCCCGATGCCGCGCCCAGCAGGCTCGTTCCCAGCAGCACGAGGAGCGTGTTGTACTGAAGTCCGACGGCGCCCGCGACGGTCTCGACGATGCGCACCACGCCCGCCGGACCGACGAGCGCGTGCGCGGCGGCCTGCGCGCCGATCAGCACCCCCAGGACGATGGCGAGTCGCCGCAGCGGCATCACATCCCCGAAAATCCCGGCAAACGTCCGCTCGCGCTCATCGCGTCGCCCGACGCACGGCTTCCGCCGCCTGATCGAGGTGCGTGAGACGGCCGCCGTAGGTTTTTTGCAGATTCTCGGTCGTATAGGTTTCCTCGACGGGACCGCTGGCGACGACGCGCATGTTGAGCAGAACGAGGTGGTCGAAGTAGTCGCGCACCGTTTGCAACGTGTGATGCACGACCACGACCGTTTTTCCCGAGTCCTTGAGCTCGTGGAGCAGGTTCAGGATCGCCCGTTCGGTGGCGGCATCCACGCCCGCGAAGGGTTCGTCCATGAAATACAGCCGCGCGTCCTGAGCGAGCGCGCGAGCGAGAAACACGCGCTGTTGCTGTCCGCCCGAGAGCTGGTTGATCTGGCGCTTCGCGAATCCGCCCATGCCGACCTTTTCCAAACATTCGAGCGCGCGCGCCGCGTCGGCCTTGCCGGGACGGCGAAGCCACCCGATGCGCCCGTAGCATCCCATCAGGACGACCTCGAGCGCGCTGACCGGAAAGTCCCAATCGACGGACTCACGCTGCGGGACATAACCGACGAGCGATCGCTGCTCTTCGTAAGGTTTGCCGAAGATTTCGACCTTGCCGCTCGCGCGCGGGATGAGACCGAGCACGGCCTTCATGAACGTGCTCTTGCCCGCGCCGTTGGGACCGACGATGGCGATCAGCCGCCGCGCGGGCAGCGAGAGATCGACATCCCAGAGCACGGGCTTGCGATGATACGCCACCGTCAAATCGCGAACCGACAGCGGCGGGGATTCGCCAGTATCGATTTCGGCTCGTTCGAGCGCGGTGCTCATGCCCACCTCACTTCAACGCGGCGACGACGGTGTTCACGTTGTGGCGCACCATGCCGACGTAGGTGCCCTCGGGCGAACCCTCGGCGCCCATGGCGTCGCTGAAGAGCTGGCCGCCGACGGTGACCGACGCGCCGCGCGACCGCGCACCCTCGACGAGCGCCTCGACGTTTTTGCGCGGCACGCTGGACTCGACGAAGACCGCCTTCACGCCGCGCTTGGCGATGAGATCGACGAGGGCGTTGATCTCTTTCACCCCGGCCTCGCTCTCGGTGCTGATGCCCTGAATCCCGCGGACCTCCATCCCGTACGCCCGTCCGAAATAGCCGAACGCGTCGTGCGCCGTGATGAGCACGCGGCGCTGGGGAGGAATGGTCTGGATCTGCTCGCCCACCCATTGGTGCAGGGTCTGAAGCTCCGCGGTCAGTGCCGCCGCGTTTTTCTCGAAGTCCGACTTGTGCGCCGGGTCGATTTCGGCGAGCCCGTCCCGGATCGCCTCGGCGGCGGACATCCACATCGACACGTCAAACCAGATGTGCGGATCGTAGTTGCCCTGCATCTCGGGCGGCTCGCGCAGCTTCGACGGATCGATCTTGCCGCTGACGGGAATCACCGGCTTCTTGCGCGCCAGTGATACCAGGATGTCGCCGAGTTTTCCTTCGAGATGCAGCCCGTTGTAAAACACGATGTCCGCGCCCGAGAGAAGCCGGATGTCGGATTCGTTGGCCTTGTACAGATGCGGATCGGTCCCCGGGCCCATCAAGCCGGTCGCGCGGACGTGTTCGCCGCCAACGATGCGAACCATATCGGTGATCATGCCGATCGTGGCGACGGCATTGATCGGGCCGGTCTTCGGTGCCGGGGCGGTCTCTTTCGCGGGGACCGCCTCGCCGCCTTTGCACGCGGCAAAAAGACACCAGAAACCGATCGCGAAATAAACGGGAAGAAGGCTGGATTTGGACAGGGCCAAGCGGAATTTGCGCATGACGACCTCTTCGTGTCACGTTTGTCCTAATTCATGTTTTAGTCAAGCCTAATAGTATGACGAACATCAGACCCGCGCCGCTTCGGCCCGGGGCTTATTCGTCGATCTCGTGCTCGAAGACGAATTCGACGCGGCGGTTTTTTTGGCGATCTGGCTCGTTGGTGTTCGGCGCGATCGGCTTCGACGGCCCGTAGCCCACGGCATAAAGCAGCTTGGGATCGACGCCGCGCTGGATCAGCCATGCGCGTACGGCCTCGGCGCGTCGCTGCGAGAGGCGCTCGTTGTGCACGATCCAGCCCTCGCCCGAGGTGTGCCCCTCGATGCGCACGCGCTTGACGCCGGCCGCGGCCTGCTCCGCCTTGATCTTCGCGAGCGCGTCTTGCAGGACGGGGGCCGAGATGTCGCGGATGCGCGGCGAATCGAAGAAGAAGTGGATCGTGCCGGTCAGGATGACCTTTTTTTGCAGCACGATCGTGACCTCGCGCTTCTCGCCCGGTTCCAGCGTGACGCCGACGTCCTCGAAGGTGAATCCCGAGCCGGTTCCGCGCACGAGGTATTCGCCCGGTTCGAGATCGCCGGTCCAAGTTCCGGCGGGCAGCTCGTGCGTGATCGATCCCGGCTCATCCATGCGCGTGATCGTGATCGTCGAATTTGCGATGGGTGACTTGTCCTTCTCAAAAACAACGCGAACGCTCAGTTGCGGCATCGGCGGCGGAACCGGCGAGAGCGCGAACGACACCGTCCGCTGCTGCGTGTCGGGCAGATCCACGGTCGCCGACTGGGCGATGTAACCGTCGGCCGACGCGCCGATCGTGTAGGAACCCGGCTCGATCACCGCGCCCCAGGTCCCCGCCCCGTCGGTTATTACGGTGAACGACTTTTCGCCCGTGACATCGAGCGTCGCCGCGAGCGGCTGGCCGTCCGCGTTCGTCACGACGACATCGAGCCGTCCCTGCGGCACGTACACGGGCTTCTTCACGCACGTCGGGTAGTAGTCGAATCCCGCGACGGCCCGGTATTGCGGCGAACCGAGCCCGCCGCCGAATCCCCCGCCGCCCCCGCCGATCACGCGGAACCCCGAGCCGAACTTCCAGCGCAGGGTCGCCAGAGCTTCCATCGGCACCGGTCGGATCTCGTCGTTGGTCTCGTTCGCGTCCGACCAAAACGACTCGCCGAAGTACTCGATCGAGAAACCGAAGCCCGATGCGAAATCGCGCGAGATGCCCGCGCCGAAGAGGATCGAGTCGCCCACCTCGAGGCCCAGGACCTCGCGCGTCGGCCGGTAGAGGTATCCGCCGCTCGCGGCGATGTTGAAGATCCCCAGATCCTTCTCGACGATCAGTTTCGCGCCGGGATTGACCGTCCCCTCGCCGAGCAGTCGATCGGGATCGCCCGTGGGAAACGTGGCAAACGCCGCGAGCGCGAGGCCGAAGGGGCCGGGGTCATCGCGCACGAGGCCGAACTTGATCTCGCCCTTCAGGTCGCCGAACGCGCTTGCGTTTTCCTGCGCGGCGCCTTGGGTGCCGAGTTCCTCGATGTCGTCCAGCGACTTTCCGCGCGCTCGAACGTGAAACGGCGCTTCAACGCCCAGGCTCAGCCAACGCCACGGCGAGAACGCCGCCGTCAGGTGCGCAGTCGCCACCGACGCGAAGACGGCGGAATCGAAGTCGTCGTCAATGCGTTGCTCGACGAGCCCCGAGGCGTAATCGCCATAAAGCCCGAAGCCGTAGCACATCCGCGGCATCGTGGCGGCGTCTTCGATCGCGAGAAATCGCCCGTTGAAAATGCTCGGGCGAAACATCTGAGCGTTGTACGACTGATCGACCGCCATGGCCGGCGCGGTCAGCGCGAGCAGGACGGTCGCGATAAAAAGCGCGCGCCTCATAGCGAGCAGGACCCGCCGGTGTATTCCACGGCCTCGTCCTTCGGCGTCGGCGCTGGACCGGCGTCGTCATCGGCGTCGTCATCCGCCGCCGCGTCGTCGTCCATGTCGTCGTCCGCGGTGTCGTCATCGGTCGTATCATCGTCCGCGTCATCATCCGCATCGTCATCCGAGTCGTCATCGGTGTCGTCGTCAGTGTCGTCGTCGCCGGGCTGCGTTGTCGTGGTGGTCGATGTCGGGACGCTGGTCGTCGTCGTCGTGGTCGTGGTGGGTTCCGTCGATGTTGTCGTCGTGGGCGACGTGGTCGACGTGGTCGTCGGCTCCGTCGTGGTCGTGGTGGTCGTCGTTGGTTCCGTCGTTGTCGTGGGCTCGGTCGTGGTGGTCGTGGTGGTGGTCGTGGTGGTGGTCGTCGTCACGAGGCAGTATTCGGTGATGGCGCGAATCATCACGTTGCCGTCGGGCCGCACCACATCCCAGCCGGTCCAGCCATCCTCGTCGTTGCCGACCCAGCCGTGTCCCGCGTGCGGAAGATCCTGATCGAGGCCCACCCCGCTGTCACCCGGCCCGGTCTGGAACTCCACGCCCATGCACCAAGCGCCGCTCGCGATCGGGGTCGCAAAGACCGCCTCTCCGGAGACATCCAAGCTAAAAAACCCCGCGCCCGGCGGATCGAAGACACCCGAGACGAACCACGGCGCGGCATCCGGGGGCGAAATGGCGTCGGTCGCCGAATAGACCACCCAGCGCATCGACGACGTTTCTTCAATGCCGACTAAAAACGCTGATATTTCAATCAAATACGATGGGTACTGCTCGGGGACGATGCACGTGATGTACTGCGTGCCGGGGAAAGCGGTGAAGAGCGAGTCCCAAGCCCCGTCGTCCTCGATCAGGTCCTCGGTGGCCGAGACCTCGCACTCCGCGGTCGCCGCGTCGAAGTCCGAAGTCGTCCATTGCCCCGATGCACCGAGGACGACGAACGAGATCGCCCCCATCAGGGCGTACAGGCCGATCTGAACAAATCGACGTCTCGCGCGCAACGAAGCCACCCATGGGAAAAGCCCAAATCACCATATTTATCGGCTAGATCCGTGAAAAGTTGAAAGTAAATTCTGAAGTTGGCGAGATCGCTGGGAATTTGGGAGCCGGAATCGGTTTACGACGCCTTTTCCTTCTCGACGCCGATGGCGCGCAGGAACACGTCCACCAGATCGGGGTCGAACTGTCGCCCCGCATTGCGAATGATGATCCGACAGGCATCCTCGTCCGAAAGCGCACGACGGTAGGGGCGATCGGAGGTCATGGCGTCGTAGGCGTCGCAGACCGCGAGGATGCGTCCGCCGAGCGGGATATCGGCACCGGCCAAACCGTCGGGATAGCCGCTGCCGTCGTAGAACTCGTGGTGATGGCGCACGATCATCGAGATCCGCCGAAACTGCGGGATCTGCTCCAGAATCTTCACGCCGATGACCACGTGCTCCTTGATGATCTCGTACTCCTCAGGTGTCAGCTTTCCCTCTTTGTGGAGCACCGACTCGCGCACGCCGATCTTGCCGATGTCGTGGAAGAGCCCCGCGAGGTGCAGCTCCTCTTGATCGCGCGGCGACAGGCCGAGGCGCTTCGCCACCGCCAAGGCCGTGTCCGCCACCCGGCGCGAATGGCCCTCGGTGTATTTGTCCTTGGCTTCCAGCGTGTGGACGAGGCTGTTGATCGTGTTGTTGATGAGGTTCTGCTTCTCCTCGTTGCGCAGACGCAGCGACAGAAGCTGCTCCTTCATCTTTTTTTCGAGATTCGTCTGGAACTCGCGGTTCTCGAGCGCGAGACGCCGCTTTTCCATAGCCCGCTGAACGGACATGAGCATGGAGTAGCTGTGGAACGGCTTCACGACGAAGTCGTAGGCGCCTTTTTCCATCGCCTTCTGGGCGATCTCGAAGTCGTTGTAGGCCGTCGTCACCACGCAGTCCACGCCCGGGTGCGACGCCTGAATGAAGTCCATCAGCGCGAATCCGCCCGTCTTGGGCAAGTGCGTGTCCACGATGACGAGGGCGATGAACTCCGTTTCCAGGACGCTCATGGCCTCGGCCGCGTCCCGCGCCGACGTGACGCCGAATTCCTGCGACTCGAGCAGGCTCACCAGACTCTCCCGCACGGTGGAGTCCGGATCGACGACGAGGACTTTTTCACGGAATTTCATGCCACCTCGAAAGCAACGCGCGGCTTCGGCAACGCCCGACGCATCCCCAGCATTGCGGCCCCATCGTCGCCCAAAACGGGCGTAAGGACCATGACGCGATACATCCTAACGTCGTTTCATCGAAGGTTTGCGCAGTTTCCTTAAATCATTTTCTCACGAAGCGGCCCTTCTGGATACGGATCAGTGACCACTAGCACGCTTTTTGCGCCGCCGGAGCCGAGCCAGAGCACACGCGGCTCGGCGGGGCGCTTTTTGGTCCAGAACAGTATCATCCGAGCCGCGTCGATCACGTCGGCCTCGGTGCGTTCGCCAAGGACGAGCGCTGACGGCCCCTGGAAGTTCTCGGGCTCCAAAAACGCCGTCGCGCGGTCCTGATACCCTTCCAGCATGGCGTTTTCGCGCTCGTTGCGCCCCACCACCACGCGCACGGCGTCGCGCAGCTTCACGATGCGCCCGAGTTGAAGGATCTGCAGGTCGCGGAACAGAACCTCTTCCTGCCGGTCGAACAGGTCGCGGACGCGCACCGCGAAGTTTTTGTCGGTGAGCAGACAGCCGCCGGCGGGGGTGGGGAAGTCCGTGACGTCGAATTTCTTCGCGAGCGCGAACTGCTCCTTGCGCGAGCGGCCCGTGATCGCGCCGAGCCTTTCGCGGTTGAGCGTGCCGTCCAGTTCGGGCTTCGTCGGCGGCATTTCGCGGGCGGACAGCGGACGCAGCAGGATGCCGCCCATGTCGGCTTGGTCGTCGATCGTCTCCATCGCGTCCTTGCGCTGGCTCATCGGGCGCTGGCCGAGGACCTCGCCGCTGACGATGAAGTCCGCGCCCTCTTCCTCCATCACCCGCTTCGCCTTTTTCATCGTGTAGATGCGGCAGTCGATGCACGGATTCACGCCCGCGCCGTAGCCGAACCGCCCGTGGCGGATGACATCCACATAGTCCTCGTCGAGCGGCACGAAACGCACGGGCACGCCGAGTTGCCGCTGCGCCTTCTGAATCTTCGACTCGCCCCCGGTCGCCGGCGTTCGGCACGACGGACAAAACGGGCTGACGAAGTTCAGTCCGATCACCTCGACGCCCTGCTCCTGCATCATCTTGGCGGCGAGCGTCGAATCGAGCCCGCCCGAGAGCAGGGCGATGGCTTTTTTGCCCATGCTTCGCTCCGAATCCGGCACCGTGCCGGATAAATATCTGGTTGCGTAACGAGTGTGAGGACCGGCTGGGTGCGTGTCAACGAAGATCGACAGGATCGGTCGCGGTTTTCACCTTCCTCCGCCGACCGAACGCGATAAGCGATCGCAACTCACGCCAGCGCGCTGCGTATCTTTTCCGAAAGGAGATTTGCGGATTTCCAAATCTCTTCCGCTTCGCCCGCATGCTCCAGGATTTTCTGCCGATAGACGCTTTGCGAGGTGACCTGCGGATAGAACGAAAGTTCGTGCAAAAACTCGAGATCCGCGCCGGAAAGCGATGCGTCGAGACCGCTCGCGCGCGCCAAGGCGGGCAGGTGTGGTTCATTCGGCGGATAGCGGTTTTGCGTTTCGAGAAAATAGCCGCGCAGGAGTTTGAATAGCGCCTGATGGCAGAGGAAACCGACCCAGAACGGGCGGCCGGAATCGAGAAGCGTGCGCGCGGCGTCGAGGTCGTCGCGGCAACCCTCGACGTACTTGACCACCACGTCCATCATGGCGCGCCCGTCTCCCGCCACGCGGGATTTTGCGCGAGAAGGCGTCGAAGCTCGCCGTGAATCGCCGCGCTTCCCGCGACCACATGGCGCGGCGGATCGCCGATCGGCTCACCCGCGAAGTCGGTGACGAGCCCGCCGGCCTCGGCGACGACCAGCGCGCCCGCCGCCACGTCCCACACGTTCAGCCGCAGCTCCCAAAATCCATCGAGCCGTCCCATGGCGACCCAGCACAGGTCGATCGCCGCGCTGCCCATGCGCCGGATGCCGCGCACGTGCGGCACGATGGTCGCGAAATGGTCCAGGTTGTTATGGGGATTCGTCTTCTTGTCGTAAGGAAAGCCCGTGCCCACGATGGCATCGGCGAGCCGCGTCTTGTCGCTTACGCGGATCGGCGCGTCGTTGCATGTCGCTCCGCCGCCGCGAATGGCGACGAATGTCTCGCCAAATCGCGGCGCGTGGACGACGCCGACCTGCGTCGCGCCGCCGCGCACGAGGGCGATGGAGACGCAAAACATCGGGATGCCGTTGGCGTAGTTGTTCGTGCCGTCGAGGGGATCGACCACCCAGCGCCACAGGGCGGCGAGGTCGTGCCGCGCGCCCTCTTCGCCCACGTACCCGCTGCCGGGAAACGCGGCGAGCAGTCGCTCGCGGCACAGCGCCTCGGCGGCGAGATCGGCCGCCGTGACCAGATCGTACTCGCCCTTGCGGTCGATCGTCGCACGGCCCTGGTAGTCGAGCAGCAGCTCGCCCGCCTCGACCGCGACGCCGCGCGCGATGCCCGCCCAGTGCGCGAGGTCGACCGATTCGGCGAGCGTCACTTGAGCCCCGGCGGCGGCTGGATCTTCGTGAACCCGGCGGGCAGTTCGAAGAGCGCGTCGTTCACCGTGGGGAACTCGATCTTCTTAAGCGTCTTCGTCGTCGAGACGATCTGCCCCTGCGCGTTGGTCACCGTTTTTTGCTCGACGGGGTAGCCGGGCAGAAGTTGCACCTGCGCGTAGAACTTGTCGAAGGTCGCCGAGGTCGCGCCGCCCACCGACAGGCGAAACACGTGAACGAGATCCGCCGCGGTGAGGCCCGCCTTGGCCGCCACGCACTGCGTGGTGGTGGACGTGATGCCCGGTCCGAGAACCTGCTTCGCGGCGACCTCGTAGTCCTCGCAATTCCACGCGCCCACGTCGCGCTTTTTGCCCGTCGCCACAAACAGAGGTTCGGGGATGACGAACACGCCGTTTTCAACGCGACCGAAGACCGACAGGCTTTGCATGCCCATCTGCGCGAGTTTGTCGGAGCCGATTTCGACGTAGGTCTTCGACGGCGAGTGGACGAGCCACGCCACGCCGAGGTCCGGGCGGTAGATCGCGATCTCGCCGTTGCTCGACTCGGTGCGCATGCGGTCGCCGCGCACCCAGGTCTTGATGGTTCCGCCGGGCGCGCGCTGCCCCGGCGGGGCCGAGGTCGCGAGCAGTTCCTCGATATAGAACGCGCGCTCCTGCGCGAACGCGCTCACCGCCAGCGCGAGCGCCGCGAGACAAATTCCGATGACGCGAATCCATTTAGCCAATGATCATCTGCTCCGTGGCGAGCTGCCCGTTTTCGAATCGCTCCGGATAGCACGCGTCGAGTTCCGGGTGTTTGCGTCCGCCGACGATCGCCTCGGCCATGATTTCGCCCATCACCGGCGCCATCATGAAACCATGGCCCATGAACCCGTGGCACTGCCAGAATCCCGGCCAGCCGCGCGCCGGGCCGAGGATCGGGTTCGTGTCGGGCGTGATGTCGTAGTACCCGCCCCACTGACGCAGCACCTTGACCGGCCCGAGCTGCGGAATCAGATCGATCATGAGCCGGCTGATCTTGCGCACGAAACGGAAGGTCGGCGTATATCCGGTCGGCGTGTGCTTGTCCACTCCCACGCACGCGTAAATCTCGCCGCGCATCGTTTGCGAAACGAAAAGTCCGCTGTCCATCGGCACGAGATTCGGCCCGAGAAAGGGCCGTAGCGCCTCGGTCACGAGCGCCTCGTGTTTCTCGGGATGATTCGGCAGTCGAACCCCCAGCATCGCGCCGATGGCGGGCGCCCACGCCCCCGCCGCGTTGACGACGAGGTCGGTCTCGATGTCGCCGCGCGTCGTGCGCACGCGGTGGATCGTCCCGGCTTCGCCGTCGATACCCGTGACCTCGGTATGCGTGCGCAGGTCGTGGCCGAAGCGCGCAATGGCGCGGGCGTAAGCCCACAGCACCGAAAACGGAAAGATCGTGCCGTCCGTGGGGTTGAACGCGCCGCCCGCGACCCCGTCGAGATTCACGAAGGGGCACATCGATCGGATCTCGGTGCGGTTCACGATGCGGCTGCGAACGCCGTGCGCGTTTTGCAGGGCGACGTTCGTCTCGAGCTGCGCGAGCTGCTCCGGCGACTTGGCGAGAAACAGGTAGCCGTCCTGCCGGAACCAGATGTTCGCGCCGGTTTCGCGCGTGAGGTCTTTGTAGAGTTCCACCGAGCGCTTCATCAGTTCGATGTTGTTCGCGGTGGACCACTGCTGGCGCACGCCGCCGCCGCAGCGCCCGGTCGCGCCGCCGTTCAGGTGGCCGCGCTCGACGACGACCACATCGCGCCGCCCCCGTCGGCCGAGTTCGTACGCGATGGCGAGGCCGATGACGCCGCCGCCGATGATGACGACGCGCTCACCCATCGCCCGGCTCCGACGTGTCGCGCCCCGCGAAATCGGCGAGCGTGGTCATGCTCGTCGGCGGACGACTGACGAACGGCGCGCTACCCGCGAACGACTCTCCCGTTTCCTCTTCCAACAGACGCACCATCGCGGCGACGCACCCCTTGGCCTGACACGCACCGGTCCCCACGGCGAGATAACGCTTGAGGCTCTCCAGATCGCGGCACCCGCCGCGGATCGCCTCGCGGATCTCGATCTCGGTCACGTCTTCGCACCAGCAGACGAGCGTCTTCGCGGTCATGGTTGACCGCCCCCGCGCAGGTCGCGGATCACGGCGGCGGCGGCGCGCAGCGCGTCGTCCTCGACCGCCGATGCTCCGCCCGCTTCGCCCGCGACGAAGACATCCGTTCGCGTCGTGCGTCCGTCGTTGTCTCGTATTGGCGCGAATCGTCCGAGCGTCGAATCCCACACGATGCGCGCGCCGGCCTGCGCGGCCAGCTCGAACGCGGGCTGAGGGGCAAGATCGAGAATCAGCGTGTCGCACGAGCCCGCGCGGCGATTCGCGGAAGCCGACTCGAACTCCACGGACTTCACGCGCCTGCGCCCCGCGACGGCGCGGAGCCGGTGGTTCGTCAGGATCGCGCAACCCGCGGCGCGCAGCGCATCGAGGTCTTCGGCCGTCGTGTCGCTGGATTCGCGCGGCGTCGCGAGCGCGACGACCTCGACCCCCGCCGCGATCAGCATCCGCGCCGTTCGTGCGCCGCGTCCCGCGTCACCCCAAATCATCGCCCGCTCGCCGGGGCGCACCCCGTAGCGCACAACCAACGACTGCGCCGCGCGCGCGCTCATCACGCCCGGCAGATCGTTTTGCGCGAACAGCGCACTCTGGTCGTACGATCCCGTGCACATGATCGCCCGCGCGGCGTGAACGCGTTTCAATCCCGTCGCGTCGCGCACCACGTAAAATCCTTCCTCGAAAAACCCGATCGCCTCGGTGTGCGCGAGCACGCGCCCGCCGGCATTTTCGATTCGCGCCCGAAGCTCGGTGATGAGCCGGCGCGAGTCGCCGCCATTTTCGCCGAACGCATCGAGCAGCCGCCCGCCGACGTCCTCGGCATCGACGACGACGACCTCGATTCCCGCATCGGCGATGGCCGCGCCCGCGACGAGCCCGGCAAGGCCCGCGCCGACGATCAGCACCTCGGTACGCAGGTCGCCGATCGTCTTTTCCGGCGTTTCCATCAATTCGGGCAACTCGCCCAAGCCCGAAACCCCGCGCACGAGGCGCGTGATGGCGCGAGCCGACGCGCCGGTGGACGTGCCCATGTGGTGGTAGTCGAGCTTGTCGCGAAACAGCAGGTCCGACGCGCCGAGCACGTCGAAATCGGCGCTGGGATAACCCGGCTCGCGCAGTACCGACACCCCCGGGGCGCAACGCACGCGGCAGCCGTTTTGGTTCGGCACGCCGTCGATGCGCATCAGGCACCGACCGCAATGTCCCTTGGCGCAAAAGAGCCCGCGCGGGCGGTGAAACTTCAGGCTGCGCGAGAGGATATCGATCCCCGACGCGTGGAGCGCGACGCTGACCGGCTCGCCGTCAAATGCGGCCAGATCGCGGCCCTCGAATTGGAGGACAACCCGATTCCCCCGCGCGTGACCGAAGCGCGGATCGTTCAGAATGCGGCGGTCGGTTCGGGCCATGACGACGCCCGCGTCAGTTGAATTTCTCGCTGATGGACTTGGCCTGCGTGAACAGGAGGAGATAATCGCGCCCGCCCGCCTTGGAATCGGTCCCGCTCATGTTGAATCCGCCGAAGGGGTGAACGTCCACGAGCGCGCCGGTGCACTTGCGGTTGATGTACAGGTTCCCGACGTGGAAGTGGCGCTTGGCGTATTCGACCGACATGCGGTCGTTCGTCCAGATCGCGCCCGTCAGGCCGAACTCCGTCGCATTCGCGATGCGGATCATCCCCTCGATGCCGCCCTCGCCGCGAATAAGCGCGAGAATCGGCCCGAAGATCTCTTCCTGGTCGAGGCGCGCGCCGGGCTTCACGTCGTCGAACACCGCGGGCGTTAAAAAGTAGCCGCCATTGATGGCCGGGGTTTCGCCGCCCGCGACGAGTCGTCCCTCGCTCTTGCCGATCTCGACGTACGAGAGGCACTTGTCGAGGCTCGCACGATTGACGACCGGACCCATGCCGGTCGCCGGATCGCGCGGGTCGCCCACGCGGATCGCCGCGACGCGCGCGAGCAACTTTTCGCGGAACGCGTCGTACACATCGGGATGGATGATCGCCCGGCTGCACGCCGAGCACTTTTGCCCCGAAAATCCGAATGCGGCCGCCGACACCGCCGCCGCCGCGAGATCGAGGTCCACGCCGCGGTCGATCACCATCGTGTCCTTGCCACCCATCTCGGCGATCACGCGCTTGATCCAGATCTGCCCGGGGACCGTGCGGCCCGCTTTTTCGACGATGCCGAGGCCGACCTCTTTCGACCCCGTGAACGAGATGAACCGTGTGCGTGGGTGCGTCACGAGTTCCTCGCCGGCCGTGGCCCCACCGCCGGGCAGGAAGTTCACGACGCCGGGGGGAAGCCCGCACGCGCTCAGCACGTCGAAGAACATCTGCGCCACGAGCGGCGAATCGCTCGACGGCTTGAGCACCACCGTATTGCCCGCGACGATCGCCGCGCTCGTCATGCCCACCATGATCGCCACGGGGAAATTCCACGGCGGAATGACGACGCCCGCGCCGAGCGGAATGTAGAACAGCTCGGAGAGTTCGTCGGGGATCTGCGTGCAGGGTTTCGGGCCGCTTTGCAGGTCGAGGGCCTGCCGCGCGTAGAATTCGAGAAAGTCGATCGCCTCGGCGGTGTCGCCGTCGGCCTCGGCCCATGGCTTGCCGACCTCGAAGACCATCGCCGCCGAGAATTCGTGCTTGCGCGCGCGCATCTGGGCCGCCGCGTCGAAGAGCAGCTTCGCACGCCGTTTCGCCGGCCAATCGGCCCAAGCGGGAAACGCCGTCCACGCCGCATCGAGCGCCGCGCGCGCCTCGGCCGCGCCGGCCTTGGCAAATGTCGCCACACGCTGCGCTGGATTCGCCGGATTGATGCTGTCGAACGTCGCACCGGGCGCGACATCGCGACCGCCGATCACCAGCGGATACGTCGCCCCGAGGCGCGACTCGACGAGCGCCAGTGCATCGGTAAAAGCCTTGCGATTTTCGGGAGTTGTGAAATTCGTGAGGGGTTCATTGCAGAAGACGGCAGGCATGATGACTCCGAGCCCGTGCCGCGAGCCGCCCGGAGTATAGCGACAAATTTCGGACGTGGATAGAGAAAAAGCGCGAAATCGTGTGCGCGGTTGACCGGCGTGGGCCGCAACTGACATCATGCCGCGCGTCCGGGCGGGAAGGAGTTTTTTCGTGCGCGTCATCGTCGTCACTGTTGCCATACTCGCCTGGGCGTGCGCTGCCCAAGCCGCGAGCGTAGAATCCAAATACGGCGCGACGCCCGTCCCGACACCCGAGGTCGCGACCCCCGAAACCGCCGCCGACCATTTCGCCATCGCGGTCGAGGCGTTTCGCAAGGGCGACTCGCGCAATGCGGAACAAAGCGTGCGTAACGCGCTGTCGCTCGACCCGAAAAACCCCGACTACCACTACCTGCTGGGCAAGATCTATCTGTTCCGCGCCGCCGAGAAGAATCGGCTCGAGATCCGCAACGACGGCACCGATTCGCCCGAGACCAAGTACGTCAAGCGTTACGTGAAGGGGCGCGAGGAACTCGAGCTCGCCAAGTCGTCGTTCGAGGTCGTGACCAAGCTGCAAGCCCACGCGGCGGATGCCTGGCTGAACCTCGGCACCTGCGAGGACAATCTGGGCAATGAGGACGCGGCGGTAGCGGCCTTCGAGCAGGCGATCCGCCTCGCCCCGGCCACCACCACCGCCCGTGACGCGAGCAACAACCTGGGCCTGCTCCACCGCAGCGAAAACCGCCCGGAACTCGCCTACGCGGCGTTTCAGGCGGCGCTCGCCATCGACCCCACGTTTCTGCCCGCGCGCGTCAACGTCCAGCGACTGCTGGAAAAGTACCCCAAGCTGAAAAAGGCCGCGAAGCCGAAATGACGGCCCGCGCGCCCGCCGAACGTCCAGCCCTCGGCGCGACGTCGCGGACGCTGGTGGTGATGCCGGCCCTCAACGCCGAGGCGACGCTCGAAAAGACGGTGGCCGACATCCCGCCCGGAACCGCGGACGAGATCCTGCTTGTCGACGACGCCAGCACCGATCGCACGGTCGAGATCGCCACGCGCCTCGGCCTCACGGTGATCCGGCACGATCGGACGCGGGGATACGGCGCGAACCAGAAAACGTGCTACCGCGAGGCCCTCGCGCGCGGCGCGGACATCGTGCTCATGATCCACCCCGACTATCAGTACGACTCGCGACTCGCGCCGCACTTCGTCCGCTTCATCCGCGACGGGTACTTCGACGTCATGCTCGGCTCGCGCATACGCACCCGGGCCGAGGCGCTGGCGTGCGGGATGCCGGTTTACAAATACGTGGCCAACCGGTTTCTGACGATCGTCGAAAACCTGATGATGGGCACCAACTTCAGCGAGTGCCATACGGGCTACCGGGCATATCACCGGCGCGTGCTCGAAACCGTCCCGTGGGAGCAAAACTCCGACGATTTCCTCTTCGACACGCAGTTCCTGATGCAATCCGTCTACTTCGGGTTCCAGATCGCCGAGCTTCCCGTCCCGGTGCGCTACGGCCCCGACGCCTCATCGACGAGCTTCTCGGCCGGAGTGCGTTACGGCCTCGGAACGCTCTTCGAGGCATGCCGATTCGTGCTGAACCGGATGGGCGTTATGAATTCCGCGATATTCCGGAGAGCCGGCCGGCCCGCGTCCCTGGCGACGACCTCCGGGGTCATTTCTGATACGTCATCATCGCCGCACGAGAAAACGGAAAACACCAAATCCCCGATTCCGTGACCCGATTTTGCCACTTACACGAGCGTCATCGCGATCTGAACTGAAATGATTTCAAGGCTTCGGTGTTATCGGAACGCGAAATCGCGGAAAACGCGGCGTGAACATCGGATTCTTCCTCTTCCGCTGATTTCCGAACCGGCAACCGCGAGCGCATGAAACTTCGCATTGAGATCGTCCGTTTCAACAGCCATCCCCACGAATACCTCAAAATTGTCGAGTCAATTCGCGAGGGCGGCACGCTCAGGCCCAGAATCGTGCCACGCCTGGGCCGCCGCGTTCGCCGCGGGTCGTCCGGGCAATGCGTGACGCGGTCCTGGAGTCCCGCCCTCGTCTTCGCCCGGCTCCGGGTGCGGCAGGAGTTGCCGCGGGCGGCCGGGAATCTCGCGGAGGGACGGAGGTTCCATTTCGATCCGGAGCGCGCGGACGAGGCGCGAAACGTCGCCTACGCCGATTGACAAGGCGGCGGCTTTCCGACCACATTACGGCGCTTTTTTTTCGCGGCCCCGCGGCGCGTCGATGCGCGACGCCGTGCGCTTTTTGGGGGACGAGGCTTGATTCCAGGCGCTTTCTGGACCGAACCGCGTTTTCGGCGGATTCGAATCGCGGCGATGGTCGTCGCGATCTTCGTCGTGCTCGAAATCGGCGTTCGGATTTTCTTCGCGCGGCCCGGCGTCGTCGTCCGCAACGAGGAAAACAACCCGCAGGCGATGCCCTACCTGCTGGATCAGTACGAGAAACACAAGGGCATCAAAATCGCGTGCATCGGCAGCTCGGTCATGCAGGGCTACCTGAACTCGTGGGACGACCGCGCGTTTCCGTCGATGGCCGAAAAGATCCTGCGCAAAAAGTACGGCTACAAGAACCTCAGGACCTTCAACTTCGCGACCGCTGGCAACAACTTCGGCGACCACCTGTGCGTGCTCAACCGCGTGCTGGAGGACGACCCCGACCTGATCGTCCACGCGGTGCACTTCAAGCTCTTCTCCACGTTCCGCCTCTCGGCCATCGCGCGCACGGATAACGCCTACTACCTGCTCGGCAATCCCGAGCTGTCGTCCTACCTCGCCCGGTTCAACATCCCGACGCGCGACTGGGTCAAGATCTACATGAGCGGCAAGGTCGGCGACGCCTGGCACACCTACGGCTATCGCGACCTGATCTCGCTGCTGCTTTTCGGCACCAAGAAGGTGCCGCAAAAAGAAATCGCCGACCGCTTCCACGAACTGTTCGGCTTCGTGTCGCAGGAGGCGATCCTGGCGCGGCTCCACACCCCCGAGGAGCACAACCAGGAGTACCTGTGGAAGCTGCTCCCGCAGGCGCTGGTGGCCAAGCACTACGAGATCTGCGGCAACTTCGATTTCACCGACGCCAATCCCAACTGGCAGTTTTTCACCGACGGCGCGAAGCTGGCCGCGCTTCACGACCAGAGCGTTCTGTACTACGTCAGCCCCATCAACCGGCCCTTCGTCGAGGAGATGAACTTTTTCAACTGGGAGCGCGTGGTGCCGGTGATGAAGGAGCGCGTCTATCAGACGACGCGCCAGTACGACCACCAGCTCCTCGACTATTCGCAGATCGTGGAGCCGGCGTATTTTTCGGATACCGACCACATCAACATGGCCGGGCACAAACAGGTCGCGAGCCGTCTGGCCAAGGACATCGACCGACGCCTGTCGAGCCGGCGGCACAAGACCCGCGATGCCGAGCGCCGGGCCGACCAGGAGAAATAATCCGCCATGGAATTGATCTCCTGGACCACCGCCATCGCCTTCCTCGTCGCGCTGCCGATCTATTGGTGGCTGCCGGCGGCGAAGCGCGGCCCGTTTCTGTGCGTGTACGGCCTCGTCTATTTCCTCGCGTCGCAGCCGCAGGCCGGGCTCATCGCGCTGATCTTTTTGTGGGTCATCCTCTATTTTCAGCGGCTGATCCTGACCGCGCAGACCGATCGCGGGAAGAAATGGGTGCTATTTTTCGGCGTGGCGATCGCACTCGCGCCGATGATCTTCTACAAGTATCGCTTCTCGCTGCTCGGCCACATCCCGTTCCTCGCGTGGATGGCCGCCCTGCCCCTCGCCGCGCCGGTGGGCATCAGCTACTTCACCTTCCGCGCCGTGCACGTGCTGGTTGAGACGCGTCGGGGTGCGATCGAGCGCCTCTCGGGCATCGACTTCTTCTACTACATCACATTCCTGCCCACGGTCGTCGCGGGGCCGATCGAGCGCTTCGGGCCGTTTCGCGAGCAGCGCGCGGCGGCGCATGAATTCTCGCCCGACCTGTTCGGCGAGGGCCTGCAACGCATTCTGATCGGGCTCGTCAAAAAGCTCGTGCTCGCCGACATGTTCTACGGGTTCATCAGCGACTTCATGAACCCGGTCACAACGCTCACCCTGCGTCCGTGGCAGATCTGGCTGTGCCTGCACGGCTATTACGCCTACCTGTACATGGATTTTTCGGGATACTCGGACATCGCGATCGGCGTGTCGCGGCTGTTCGGATTCCGCATCATGGAAAACTTCAACTGGCCGATTCTGGCCACCAACATCCGCGAGTTTTGGCGGCGGTGGCACATCTCGCTCACGTCGTGGCTGACCGATTACGTGTACTTCGCGCTGGGCGGCAACAAAAAGGGCAAGGTGCGCGCCGAGATCAACACGATGATCACCATGCTCCTGATCGCCCTGTGGCACGGCTCCAACCAGATCGGCCACTACATCATCTGGGGCATCTGGCTCGGCCTCGGGCTGGTGGTCTTCCGCCAGTGGACGCGCGTGAAGGCGCGACTGTTCCCGAACCTCGTCGAAAACCCGACGCTGGTCGGCCAGCTCGTCGGTGCGTTCATGACGATCCAGTTTATGAACCTGTCCTGGCCGATCTTCCTGTTCGAGTCGCGCGTGGCGATTCTGACCTACCTCAAGATGTTCGGCCTGGTGGGGAGATAAGGACGTGCGGGAATGACGAACGAAACGACCCCGGCCGCGCCGCCCGCATCCCCCGCCGAACTGCGCCGCTCGCTCGTGCGCGAGTTCGGCTGGGCGCTCGTTTACGCCGCGCTGGGATTCATCCTGATTCTGCTCGGAAGCGCCGGCCCGCAGTTCATCTACGCGGGGTTCTGAGGGCGCGCGCTTTCGACGCTCAGCGAGGGAGCATGCCTTGTCGTTGGGGCGTCCGACAGAGCCGCGACCGTGAGGGAGCGGCCCGGTCGTAAAGCAGGAAACGTCCCCGACTCTACGGAAAACGCTCGAAAGTCGTCGGTTAAGTTAAGCCGGAGTCGCTAGCGAGGCGAAAGTCATGGCCGCTCCCTCACGGTCGCGGCTCTGACATCACATGCGCGCCTCAGCCCTCGCCCATGGCGAAGTGCTTGATGCGGTCGAGCAGGCTGCCGAGCACGTCGGGCTTCCTGCCCGCTTCGATCTTGCCGAATTCCTCGAGCAGCTCTCGCTGACGCTTGGTGAGCTTTTTGGGCACGCGCACCTTGATGATGCAGAGCTGATCGCCGCGCCCGTAGCCGCGCAGGTGCGGGATGCCCTTTCCGCGGATTTTGAGGATGTCGTCGTGCTGCGTGCCCGCGGGGATCGCGAGGGCCGTGTCGCCGTCGAGCGTGGGCACCTGGATCTGCGTGCCGATCGCCGCCTCGTGCAGCGCGATGGGGATCTCGATGACGACGCTGTCTTCGTGGCGCTTGAAGAACTCGTGCGCCTTGACGTGGATGAAGACGTAAAGATCGCCGGCAGGACCGCCGCGCGAGCCGTCCTCGCCCTTGCCCGACACGCGCAGGCGCATGCCGTCTTCGACGCCCGCGGGGATGCGCACCGAGACCTGCGTCTTTTCCAGAACGCGGCCTTTGCCCGAGCACTCGGCGCACGGCTCTTTGATGATGCGGCCCACGCCGCCGCAGTTGGGGCACGTGGTGGAGATCGAAAAGAACCCCTGCGAACGACGCACCTGCCCCTGCCCGTGGCACAGCGGGCACGCCACCGGCGACGAGCCGGGCGCGGCGCCGCTGCCGTGGCAGGTCAGGCAGGACGCGCTTTTTTGAACATCGAGTCGCTTTTCGGCGCCGAAGGCGGCTTCCTCGAAGGGGATTTCGAGATCGAAGCGCAGGTCGTCGCCGCGCGAGGGTCCGTCGCGGCGCGAGCGGAATCCGCCGCCCATGCCGCCGAAGATGTCCTCGAAGATCGAGCCCATCGACGAGAAGATGTCGTTGAAGTCGTGGAAGCCCTGATAGCCCGATCCGCGCAGGCCGTCGTGGCCGAAGCGGTCGTAGGTTTGGCGCTTCTCGGCGTCGGAGAGGACCTGATAGGCTTCGGAGGCTTCCTTGAAGCGGGTTTCGGCCTCGGCGTCGCCCTGATTGCGGTCGGGGTGGAATTTGACCGCGAGCTCGCGATACGCCTTTTTGATCTGCGCGGCGGAGGCGTCGCGGGGCACGCCGAGAATCTCGTAGTAGTCACGCGTGACGGACACCTGGACCCCCGGCGACGAGCGGACGCGTCAATCCTCGTCGTCTTCTTCTTCGTCGATGCCCGCGTCGGCGGCTTCCTCGAAGAACACGTCGGCGGCCAAGTAGTCGGCGTTGTCGCCGGCGTCCTTGAGCGACTTCTGCCACGCCTTGTAGTCGGCGTCGGACACGAGGCCCTTGGCGCGGTTGCGTTCGATAATCCGAACGTCGAACAACTGCTCGCGGCTCCTGATGACACTGCCCATGGCCTTGCCCCCTTATTCCGTCGCTTCGGGTTCGACCGGGTCGCCGTGCTTGCGCGTGACGTGGATCTTGCCCGCCGCGATCTCGCGCAGCGAGTTCACGATGTGCTTGTTTTCCGACTGGTGGAGCAGATACCGGCTGCCCTTCATCAACATGCGCGTGCGCCGCGCCGCCAGAAGCACCAGGGCGAATCGGTTTTCCACCTGCTCGATGCAATCCTCGACCGTGATTCGTGCCATCGCTGCGTCGCTCCTCGCGGACTATCCGCGTGTCTTTCGATCCTGCCGCGTTTCAGTCGCCCTTGTCGCCTTCGCCCGCGGCCTCGACAGGCGTCGGCGGCGCGTCGGCCACCTTCACCCAGTCGCCGATCGTCGTCGGCCAACCGGTCAGCACCGACGGATCGACCCGCCAGATGGTCGGCGAGGTCAGCCCCCGCGCCACCACGAAATCGTCCTTCGACCCCGGCTCCCGCATCCGGGCCGCCTCGACACGCGCGAGGACGCGGTCCCCGTCGCCCGTCAGTTCGATCACCAGATCCGGCTTCATGAGCGCGTTGACGGCCTTGTTGGCCAGCCGGGGCTCGATTTCGTCGATCCCCGCCAAGTCCACCAGCCGCCGAAGGTCGGCGAGCACCCGCTCGTCGTCGAGCGGCCCCGCGCCGGGCGCGGAAAAATCCTGCTCGGCGGAGCGGGAGACTATAATCTCGTCCGCTCCCGTTTGCAACCGGGCCTTGCGGACCTTGGAAAGCGCGAAGTCGCCGAGCGCCTTGGCGCGCAAATCGGCCCAGGATTTCGCAATCTTGGCGACCGTGGCCTCGCGCACGAGGGCGAGGTAGCCCTTGGGCACGGCGGCCACGCGGTTTTGCGGGTCGTTCGCGGGCAGCGCTCCCAGATCGACGCGGATCTCGCGGTTTTCGTCGCCGCCGTACTTGGCGATGATCGAATGGACCGGCGGGGCGAGACCGTTCGCCGCGGTGCGCTCGGCGCTCTCGGCCACCACTCCCTCGACCTGCAGCTCGCGCAGGGCGGCCACGAGGTCCGCAACGGCCTGATCGTCGGCCTTCCACCACGGATTCGGCCCCGCGATGCGCCAGACGGTCTCGGCTTTTGGCGTTTCGGCCGCGTCGTCGTCGCCGGCCGTCGCTTCGTTTTCGGGCTGGATCTCCTCGCGCACCAGCACCCAGCGCGTCGCGCCCGCATCCTGCAGCTCGATTCGCTCGGGCTCGATGTCGTATCCCTTGGGAAAGATCGTCTTGTCGCGCAGCTTGAACGCGGGGACGTCGAAGGTGGCTAGGAAGGTGTCGGACATGACGAGCAGCTTGGGGCTGTCGGGGCGTTTGGCGAATACGGCGTTGCCGATGGGATTCGTCGCGCCCAGATCGATCGACTGCTCCACGCCGTCCGAACGCACCGTCACGCGCAGACGCGGATCGGCGAGGCCATACTGGCCGAGATCCGCGTTGGGCTCTTCGACCACGCGCTCGGCGCGCGCGTTGCGCAATTGCGAGACCATGCCCTGCACCGTGTACTTGTCCGCATCGTCCACGAAGGGCGTGGTGACCTTCCATGCGTCTTCGCCGCTTTTTTCGACGATGACCGTCGCCTTGTCCTGCGTGAGCTGGATGCGATCGACCTTTTCCAGATCGATCGACATCGCCTTCTCGGCGTTCGCCTTGTCGTCCACCGCTTTTTTCTGGCGCGGTTTTTCGTACAGAAAAAACACCGCGGCGACCGCCGCGAGCAGCACGATCGCGACGAGGGTCTTGCGAAAGCTCATGCGTCGCTCCGACGTCCCCGGGCGATGAAGACCCCGATGCCGAACATCGCGACGAGCAGAGGCACCGAGAAGACGGAGACGAAGAAGACGGCGTCGCGATCTTGAGGGGTCAGATAGACGGGTGCGGCGTCGTAGGTGTTGGGCCGGATCGAGATGATGTCTTCCTTGCCCGCGAGCCACGCGACCGCGTTGAGCGCAAGGTTGCTGTTGTAAAGCTGCGTGATGAGTTCGTTGCGAATCCAGTTGGAGTCGCCGAACACGAGCACGCGTCCCCCGGTTTGCGGCGTCTTCTCGGCCTCGGGTTCATCCACCTCGGGCGGCGCGGGCTGCGCGCCCGGCGCCATCTCGACCGCCGCGCCGAGCACGAGCGGTCCGGGGGCGTCGGCGTCGCCCTTCTCGACCTTGCCGTCGTTCAGCAACGCGTTGATGTCGGTCTCGCCCCACGCCTCGGCGGTGGTCTTGAGCAGCGCCGAGACCATCGCCGGGGCGTTGGCGTTGGTGTTGAGCGTCAGCGAGCGCGCGAGGCTGAAAATGGTGGGCTGCTTCAGGTCCTTGGTGATCTCGTGGGGCGGGTAGTCCTGCACCACCGGCGTCACGCCGAGTTGGCTGCCGTAAAACGGATTGTCGAAGGGCTCGACCACCGCGTCGTTGTTGAGCTTCACAGACAGCGACTCAAGCCACGCCTCGAAGCCCGTCGTCGTGTTGGCGTCGGCCATGAGCATCAGCCGCCCGCCCTTTTGCGCCCAGTCGGTGACGGTCTTCACCTCGATCTCGCCGTAGGCGCGATCGGGTCCGGCGATCGCCAGGACGGCGCAGTCCTCGGGCACCGCGCGACCGGCGAGCACGATCTCCTTCACGTCGTGGTTTTCGTTTTCGAGCAACCGCTTGAAAAGCGCGGCGCCGTTTTGTTCGTTGTCGCCGAGGCTCGACTCTCCGTGACCGCTGACGAAGCAGATCGGTCCGCCCTTGGCCTGCGTGACTTTGAGAATCGACTGCGTGAGCGCCTGTTCGGTCTGCTCGCCGATGATGTTCTGGCTGCCCTGCTGCTCGACGACGATCGCGCCCCGGCGCTGGATGTTGTAGCGCTGCGCGAGCTGCGGATCGCGGTCGGGATCGACAATGCGATACGCGAACATCTCGGGCTTGGCGGCTTCCTTGTAGCGCTTCAGCACGCCCTCGAAGGCCTTCGATTCGGTGGACTCGAAGAACGCCGTCACCTCCACCGGGGCGGTGAGGTTCTGGAGGATCTTGACCGTCTGCTCGGAGAGCGTGTTGACCTTGGCGCTCGTGCCGTCCCAGGTCTTGTCCCAGCCCTTCGCCATGACGTTCACGAACACGAGAATCGCCGTAACGACGATGGTGAACACGATCGCGTTCGCGCCAAACCGCGCCGTGCGTCGGCGCAGCGTGGAGGTGACCGATCCCAGGTCGAGGACGAGGCCCGCGACGAGCGCGACCGGGCCGACGGCCAGCACGTACCAGAAGCGCACGAACATGTCGGTGGCGAGCAGCAGCACCACCAGCGCGATGAAGCTGAGCAGCAGCCCCTCGTATTTCAGGATCTTGGCGAACGACTTCATCGGCTTATCTCCAGCGCGTGCTCTCGACCGCGCGGGTCGCCAGGAAAATGAAAAAGACGATGAACGACGCGAAGTAGATCAGGTCGGGCAGCGCGATCGTGCCCGACGCGAAGCCCTCGAAGTGCGTCGTCATGGCGAGGTATTTCAGGATCTCGCCGCTGGCCCCGCCGATCGATTCGGAGATCCAGTTGAGAATCCACAGCACGAGCAGCAAAAAGAACGTGTAGAGGGCGGCCTGAATCTGCGTCTTGGCGACGGTGCTGGCAAACAGTCCGAAGGCGAGGAACGAGCTGCCCATCAGGAACAGACCCAGATAGCCGGTCGCCATCTTGCCGGGGTCGGGGTTCGCGAACTTCAGGAGCATCGCGGGGAATTGGAGCGTGAGCAGCAGCGCGACGACGTAGAACGACACCGCGCCCAGGTACTTGCCCCACACGATCGACGCTTCGGAGACCGGGCTCGTGAGCAGCAGTTCGTCGGTGCGGTTCTTTTTTTCCTCGGCGTACAGACGCATCGTGATGAGCGGCACGATCAGCATCAGCAGCACCGAGAGGTTGTGGAACAGCGGCGTGAGGATCATGTCGTTGACGTTCATCTGCTCGGCCATGCCGGGGCTTTGGTACATCTGGTACATCGACTGCATCTGCACGAAGTACGTGAAGGTGTCGAAGAAGAAAAACCCGGCCAGCGCAACGAACACCACGAGCACGACGTACGCCACGGGCGACAGGAAAAACTGCCGCCATTCCTTTTGCCAGATCGTGAACAAGCCCATCGCGTGCTCCCTGTGACTCTTCGACTAGTGGCTCGTGAGGCGCACGAAGACTTCCTCGAGCGACGGCATCTTGTCGGCGATTTCCAGCAGGCCCCATCCCGCGTTGAGCACCTCGAGGGCCACCTCGTTGGCGATATCCGCTCCGGCCTGCGAGGTGAGCAGGTATTCGCCCGGCACGTTGGTGGCCTGCACGTCGAGGATCCCGTCGAGTTTGCCGAGGCGCTTGACGACGTTTTGGTCGTAACTCGCGAGACGCACCGTCAGGCTGCGGTTCGACGCCACCTTGCGGGTGAGCTCGGCGACCGTGCCGTCGGCCACCACCTTGCCCTGGTTGATGATGACGACGCGGTCGCAGGTCATCACCACCTCGGGCAGGATGTGCGTGGAGAGCAGCACCGTGTGCGCGCGGCCGAGTTCCTTGATGAGCGCGCGGATCTCTTGGATCTGCACCGGGTCGAGACCGATGGTCGGCTCGTCGAGGATCAGCACGTCGGGCTCGTGGACGATCGCCGCGGCGAGGCCCACGCGCTGCTGGTAGCCCTTGGAAAGATGCCCGACGAAGCGGTCGGCGACGTGCGTCAGGCCGCAGCGGTTCATCGCCGTGTCGATGCGCCCGTCGCGCTCGGTGCGGGCGATGCCCTTGAGCTTGGCGACGAAGTCGAGGTTTTCGCGGACCGTGAACTCTTGATACAGGGGCGGGTGCTCGGGCAAATAGCCGATGCGATGCCGGGCCTTGAGGCTGTCGGTCATCACGTCGAGACCGTCGATCAGCACCGTTCCCTCGGTGGGCGGCATATAGCCGGTCACGATGCGCATGGTCGTGGTCTTTCCGGCGCCGTTGGGCCCCAGAAACCCGAGGATTTCGCCCTGATGAACGGTGAAGTCGATCCCGCGGACGGCGTGGTAGTCGCCGTAACTTTTCACGAGACCCTTGACCTCCACCATCGGGCGCGCACTTCCCGCGGCGTTTGACGTCATGGCTTGGCTCCCGGCAACGGACCCGAACGGGCGAAGTGGACCCACGAAGAGGTGTCAGAACCTAAGTTCGCCCCGGTCCCCTGTCAAGTTTGATCGTCGGCCCGCAATACCCGGGGTCGGGACGACGGATGGACACCACCGACGCGCGCCGGTTCCCGCCGTGTTGCGGTCATCGCGCGTCGATCCGCGTCAGTTCGCGTCGGGATCCTCGTCCGCCTCGCCGGACTCACTGCCGTTCGCGCCGTCGTCGTCGAATGGCGAGCCCGTCTCCACGGGCGCGCTCGTCCTCGGCGGCGCTTCGGGCAGATCCTCGTCGCGATCGGGATCCTCGAGGCGCGACACGGCGATCAGGCGGTCGTCGTCGGCCAAATCGACCAGACGCACCCCCTGCGTGTTGCGGCCGATCACGCTGACGTGCTCGACCTCGATACGGATGATCTTGCCGCTCGCCGAGATCATCATCAGGTGCTCGCCGTCGCCGACCTGCATCACCGACACCACGTCGCCGTTGCGCTCGGTGGTCTTGATCGTGATGACGCCGCGCCCGGCCCGGCCCTGCGTCGGGTATTCTTCGAGCGGGCTTCTCTTGCCGTAGCCGTTTTCGCAAATCGTGAGCACCGATTTCTCCGGCGCGATCACGCATGCGTCCACCACCGCGTCGCCCTCTTCGATCGCGATCGCCTTCACGCCGCGCGCCGTGCGGCCCATCGGGCGCACGTCGTCTTCGGCGAAACGGATCGAGAGGCCGCCGCGCGTGGCCACCATGATATCCTGCGTGCCGTCGGAGAGGCCCGCGAAGACCAGATCGTCGTCGTCTTCCAGGTCGAGTGCGATGATGCCCGCACTGCGCACGTTCGAAAACGCCATCAGGTCGGTCTTCTTGATGAATCCACGCCGCGTGACCATCACGATGTACCGGCCCTCGACGAACTCGCGCACCGGCAAAATCGCCTGCACCTTCTCTTTCGCGTCGGACAGATCGATCAGGTTGATGACCGGCCGGCCCCGGCTGGCGCGGCCCGCCATGGGAATCTGGTAGACCTTCAGCCAGTAGAGCTTTCCGAGGTTGGTGAAGACGAGGAAGTAGTTGTGCGTGGTGGCGACGTAGAGCTGCTCGACGAAGTCGCCCTCTTTCGTCTCCATGCCGATCACGCCCTTGCCGCCGCGCCGCTGCGCGCGGAACTCGGTGAGCGGATTGCGTTTGATGTAGCCCTCGTGGCTGACGGTGACGACCATGTCCTCCTCGGCGATCAGGTCTTCGACCGTGAATTCGCCGTCGTCGTCCACGATCACCGTGCGCCGCGTGTCGCCGTATCGTTCGCGCAGTTCGCGGAACTCATCCACGATGATGCCGCGCAGCAGATTCGCGTCGCCGAGCACGCGCGTCAGCCACGCGATGCGCTCGAGCAGTTCGTTGTATTCGGCTTGGATCTTTTCGCGTTCGAGTCCCGTCAGTCGCGCGAGACGCATGTCCAGAATCGCCTGTGCCTGACGTTCCGACAGCGAAAATCCCGCGATGAGGGCTTCTCGGGCCTCGTCCTGCGTGCGCGACGCGCGGATCGTGTTGATAATCGCGTCGATGTGATCGAGGGCGAGCAGCAATCCTTCGAGGATGTGCGCGCGCGCCTCGGCCTCTCGCTTCTCAAAACGGCATCGCCGTGTGACCACCTCGCGCCGGTGTTCCAGAAACTCCTCGAGCATCTCCTTGAGGGACAGCGTGCGCGGTCGCCCGGCGACGATGGCGAGCATGTTGATGCCGAAGGTGATCGAGCACTGCGTGAGCCCGTAGAGCTGATTGACGATCACGTTCGACGCGGCGTCGCGCTTGAGATCGATGACGACGCGCAGGCCGTCCTTGTCCGACTCGTCCCGCAGGTCCGACACGCCCTCGATTTTTTTGTCGCGAACGCACTGCGCGATCTCTTCCATGAGCCGCGCCTTGTTGACCTGATAGGGAACCTCGGAGATGACGACGGATTCGCGATCGGTCTTGGCGTTCGTTTCGATGTCGATCTTCGCGCGCACCGTGACCTTGCCGCGCCCGGTGGCGTAAGCCTCGTAGATTCCCTGCCGGCCGTAGATGAATCCCGCCGTGGGGAAATCGGGCCCGGGGATGTGCGCGATGAGATCGCGCAGCTCCATCGCCGGATTCTCGGCCAGCGCGATGAGCGCCGAGAGCAATTCGCCCAGGTTGTGCGGCGGGATCTTGGTCGCCATGCCGACCGCGATGCCCTCGGAGCCGTTCATCAAAAGGTTCGGCACGCGGGTGGGAAGGACGGTGGGTTCGAGCTTCTTTTCGTCGTAGCTCGGCTTCCAATCCACCGTTTCTTTTTCGATGTCGGCGAGGATCTCCGACGACACGCGCTGGAGACGCACCTCGGTGTAACGCATGGCCGCGGGGGGATCGCCGTCGATGGAGCCGAAGTTGCCCTGCCCGTCCACGAGCAGGTAGCGCATCGAAAAATTCTGCGCCATGCGCACGAGCGAATCGTAGATGGCCTGATCGCCGTGGGGGTGGAGCTGGCTCATGACGTCGCCGACCACGCGCGCCGATTTGACGTAGGATCGGTTGTAATGATGCGATGCCTCGTGCATCGAATACAGAACGCGCCGGTGCACGGGCTTGAGGCCGTCGCGCACGTCGGGCAGCGCGCGGCCGACGATGACGCTCATGGCGTAGTCGAGGTAGCTCGACCGGATTTCGTCTTCGATATTCGTCGCGATTTTCTGGTCGGAAACCATGTTCGTCCGATCTGGTTGGTGGAGCGCCGGGGCGGCCCGAAACGACCGGCGATACGGCGCGCGTCTTTGTACGAAACGCCGCGCGGGGGGTCAAGTTGGGCGGCAGGCGAACAAAATGGGGCTTGCGCGCCGTTTCGGGATGGTGATATGGCCGAAAGGTGAATAAAAGCCCGGTCATTTGGCTCATTGTCGCGGTGGCGATCGCGTTCGCGCGCCCGGCCTTGGCACGAAACTATCAGAACTACCCCATCGGTGAGCGGGCGTCGGGCATCGGCGGCGCGTACATCGGCATCGCCGACGACGCTTCCGGCGCCTATCACAACCCCGCCGGACTCGCGCTCGCACCCTACAACCAGTTCAGCCTGACCGGCACGGTCTATGGCTACTCGCGCACGCGCTACGAAAACGTCGCCCTCTTCGGCGCCGACGGCACCAGCGGCAGCCTCGAAACCTTTTATGCGAACCCCAATTTCTTCGGCACGGTATATCGCCTCGACAAGACGGACTCGGCCGCGCCGACCTTCGCCTTTTCCATCGTCACGCCCGATTTCTCGGTGTCGCACAGCCAGATCGATCTGGAAGGCGGGGTCGTCACCGCCGCGTCCGACGAGCGGGTGCAGACCTACTGGTTCGGGCCGTCCTATGCGCGGCGGCTCTCGGACAACGTGGCGCTGGGCGCGACGGCGTACGGGCTCTTCGGTCAGGAGCAGTACGACTCGCAGTGGTCGGGCAAGATCGGCCCGGACGAGCTGGATATCCTCGACGATCCCATCCGCCTGATGGGCTTTTCGTCGGAGGACCGGCAGACGCTCGGCGTGCTCGCGTGCGTCGGTCTGCTCGCGCACTGGAAGGACGCGCGAGTGGGTGTGGTCGCGCGCTCGCCCTCGGCGCAGGTATGGGGCAAGGGGCGATACACCCTCGAGTCGCTCTCCACGTATCAGGGGCAGACCTTCGAGGACGACGACGACACGAAGTTCGAGCCCCGGCGCGTGGAACCGGCCATGCTCGGCGCGGGTGCGTCGTACACCCTTGGGTCCGTGGTGCTGGCGGCGGACGCGAAATATCACGCGGCGGCCACGTACGAAGATGCGGACAAGGCGGTCGTCAAGCAGAAGATCGAGCTTCGCCCGGTGGTGAACCTCAATCTCGGCATCGAGTGGAACGTCAACCGCACGGTGGCGCTGCGCGGCGGGTTCTACACCAATGAATCGGCCCTGAAGGCGGACCCCGAAAACGACACCCCCGCGATCGACCTGAACGGACTGACGGCGGGCGTCGGCATCTCGCACAAACAGACCACGCTCAACGCGGGCCTCAACTACAATTGGGGTTCGGGCGAGACGTTTCTCGATTCGCTCTCGGTCGAAAACGGCGACATCGCCACCACCAGCCGCCGGGTCGACATCTCGACCGAGGCGACCAACATCATCCTGTCCACGACCTATCGTTTCGGCACGAGGTAAGCGGAACGGAGCCGCTCGCCGTAAATGGGCTCGACCTTTGACGTCGGCGCGCCGTTCCCCTACAATTTTTTCACGATGGTTTCGAGAGTCTCGCGCGAAGGAGAACGCCCATGCTCCGAATCTTGACCTTGCTCGCGGCCCTGACGATCACCGCCGCCGCGCTGACCGGGCTCGGGTTCGCCGGCGGACCCAAGGCCGACGATGACGATGATGACTGTTCGGAAGAGACTGAGGTGTCCGAGGATGACGGCGCCCAGGAGGACGAGTTCGCCAACACCTTCGGCGTGTTTCCACTGCTCAACTGCCTGACCCCGCCATCTTATCCGTCCTACCTGACGGAGGTGTCCGCGTACCTCACAACGAACACCATCGAGATGGCTCCAATCCAGTGGGTGATCTATACCGGCCCCGATGCGACCTCCGAGCCGGGTGAGCTGGTCTTCGTTTCGGCACCGGTGGATCCGACCCAAGACGATTGGAACGTCTTCGAGACGTATAACGACGTCGAGTTCGAGACGGCCATCGATTCGGGCGTGTGGTGCGTGGGCTTCATGGCCGACAACACCGGCGGCTCGACGACGCGGGTCGGCGCCGACGACAGCGCCAACGACGGTCACGGCTGGACGATTCTGGAGACCGCCGGCGAGTGGAAGAACACCAAGGACGACATCGGCGCGACCTACAACCTGATGATCCGCATGAAGGTCAACGACTGCCCCGCCGAGCCGCCCGCCGACGACGACACCGACGACGACACGGGCGATGACGATTCCGATGACGACGACACCGCCGACGACGACGCGGGGGGCGACGACGATGCGGCGGGCGACGACGACGCGGACGACGATGATGACGACGACGACGACGCGTCGAGCCTGTCGGGCAGCGGCGAGTCCGACGACGGCGGCGGCGGTTGCTGCGGCTGATCGCGTAGCGCGAACGAGTTTTAGGGAGAGGGCGCTTCGGCGCCCTCTTTTCGTCGGTCGAAAACGCGCCCGGCGAAATTGACGCACGTTCGTCGAACCCCTATAAGGTCCGCGAACCGGCCCCCCACCGCAAGGAACGATCGATGCGCTATTCGCGGATGCTCATCCCCACGCTCAAGGAAAACCCCTCCGAGGCCGAGGTCGTCAGCCACACGCTCATGATGCGCGCGGGCATGATCCGACGCTTGGCCGCGGGCATCTACGACGTGCTGCCGCTGGGACTGCGCGCTTTCCGAAAGTTCGAGGCGATCGTCCGCGAAGAGATGAACCGGGCCGGCGCGCAGGAAGTCGTCCTGCCCGTCATCCAACCGGCGGAGTTGTGGCAGGAAACGGGCCGGTGGCAGAAGTACGGGCCCGAGCTGCTGCGCATCAAGGACCGTCACGGCCGCGAGTTCTGTTTCTCGCCCACGGCCGAGGAGGTCATCACCAACGTCGTGCGGCGCGACGTGCGTTCGTATCGTCAACTGCCGATCAACCTCTATCAGATCCACACAAAATTCCGCGACGAGATCCGGCCCCGCTTCGGCCTGATGCGCGGTCGCGAGTTCGTCATGAAGGACGCCTACAGCTTCGACGCCGACGAACCCGGCGCGGACAAAAGCTACGACGCGATGCGAAAGGCGTATCACCGCATCTTTGAGCGTTGCGGCCTGCGTTTCCGCGCGGTCGCGGCGGATTCCGGCCAGATCGGCGGCGCGTTTTCGTCGGAGTTCATGGTGCTCGCCGACACGGGCGAGTCCGCCGTCGCGTCGTGCGACTCGTGCTCGTACGCGGCGAATCTGGAGAAGGCTTCGACGCGTCCACCGGTGGAAACGCCGAAGCCCGCCGCGCTCGAATCGCTCGTGCGGGTCGATACGCCCGGCGCGCGCACGATTGAGGAGGTCACGGCGTTTCTGGGCAAAACGGCCGACCGGCTGCTCAAGACGCTCGTCTTCGTCGCCGACGGCACGCCCATCGCGGTGCTCATCCGCGGCGACCGCGAACTCAACTACGTCAAGCTGCAAAACCTGCTGGGGGCCGACGAATTGCTGATGGCCGATCCCGAGACCACGCAGCGCGTGACCGGCGCGCCGGTGGGGTTCGCGGGGCCGATCGGACTCTCGATCCGCGTCATCGCCGATCTGGAAGTCGAACACATGTTCGATTTCGTCGTCGGCGCGAACGAGGCCGACGCGCACTTCACGGGCTGCAACATCGGGCGCGATTTCCCCGCGCCCCAGTACGCCGATCTTCGCAACGCGGTCGAGGGCGACGCGTGCCCCGCGTGCGAAGGGCGTCTGCGTCTCGACCGCGGCATCGAGGTCGGCCACATCTTCAAGCTGGGCACGAAGTATTCGGAGTCGATGCACTGCGTGGTGCTGAACGACAAGGGCGAGGAAGTGCCGGTCGTGATGGGCTGTTACGGCATCGGGATCGGACGCACGGTCGCCGCGTCGATCGAACAGAGCCACGACGACGCGGGGATCATCTGGCCCATGCCGCTCGCGCCGTTTCACGTCGCGCTTGTCGCGGCGTCGCCCAAGGACGACGTGCTCGCGTTCGCGGAAAAACTCCACGATGAATTGGAGGCCGCGGGCGTCGAGGTGCTCTACGACGATCGCGACGAACGCGCGGGCGTGAAGTTCAAGGACGCGGACCTGATCGGCCTGCCGCTGCGCCTGACGGTCGGGGCGAAGGGGCTGGCCGAAGGGTTCGTCGAACTCAAGCGACGCGCCGAACCGGGCGCGCCCTTCGAGCCCGTGCCGACGGATCGTGTCGTCGAGCATGTGCGATCGCTCGTCACCAACGCCTTGAGGGCGTGAACGCATGACGAACCCGATCATCGCCGCGCTCGATGTTGCCGATGCCGATGACGCGCGCCAAATGGCGTCGCGGCTCGCCGGCCACGTGGGTGCGCTGAAGGTGGGGTTCGAGCTGTTCGTCGCCGAAGGGCCGGCGCTGGTGCGCGGTCTGGTCGCCGATGGTCACCGGATTTTTCTCGATCTCAAGTTTCACGATATCCCCAACACCGCCGCCCACGCGGTGCGCGCGGCGACGCGGATCGGCGCTTGGATGACGAATGTTCACGCGTCGGGCGGCGAGGCGATGATGCGCGCGTCGATCGACGCGGCGCGCGACGAGGCCGCAAAGATCGGCGCGACCGCGCCGCTCGTCATCGGCGTGACGATCCTGACGAGCTTGAACGACGCGGACCTCGCGAAAATCGGTATTGCCGGCACGAGCGAAGACGCGGCGGTTCGCCTGGCGATGCTCGCGCGCGAGGCGGGTCTCGACGGCGTGGTGTGCTCGGCGCGCGAGGCCGCGCGAATCAAGCGCGAGGCGGGCGCGGATTTTTTGTGCGTCACGCCGGGAATCCGGCCGCCGTGGTCGCCGGCGGACGACCAAAAACGGACGCTCACCCCCGCCGAAGCGCTGGCGGCGGGCGCCGATTTCTTAGTGGTCGGTCGTCCGATCACCCGGGCGGATGACCCGGCAGCGGCGGCCCGGCGCCTGCTGGCAGGCTGACCGGGGACGAAAACTCGCGAATTCGCGCGCGTGGGCCACACCCCCACCGCGCTCCCGCCCATCCCCACCCACTCCCCACACCGCAAACATCCGATCCCTCGCATTTGGAGATTCGGTGAAAATCGTCGGCGAAAATCCACGATTTGCGAGGCGGACACAGCATTGCTTGCCCGCATAGCTGGCCGCTGACGTTTTCACCGACACTTTTCCCCACCGCTATCCACACCTGTGGATATCCGAAATTTCTCTTAGTTTTCAGCTAGATAGAAACCACGTCGACCACGGACCGAAAACTGGCGGCGAGGCCGGGATCCTATCGACGCCTTTTTCATAATCGCGCGAATTTCTTGCGATTTTTCGACGATCCGGCTGAAAAATTGTCGCTCGGACGATCGAGATAGTCCTTGACATGGTGGGGGATTGTGTGCGAACGTGTCGGCAATTCCCATTTCATGGGTGAGTCAGGCCGAATTCATGGCGGAAAACCCGGATCGACGCCTCGGCGGGCGTTTCACGATGAACATGGATGCAAAGGGGCGTCTGGCCCTTCCCGCGTCCCTGCGTGAACAGCTCGGCGACGCCCTCGCCCATCCGCTATGGATTACCAACGGCGACCACTGCCTGGAAATCTACCCCTTCGACACGTGGGACGCCTTCGTCCGTCAGGTCGAGACGCTCCCCCGCAAGGACCCGAAAACGCGGGAACTGATGATCTACTACGTGTCCGCGGCGCAGCCGGTCACCCTCGACAAGGCGGGCCGCATCCTGATCCCGCCGAGCCTGCGCGACGAGGCGAATCTGTCGGGCGAGGTGGTGGTCGTGGGCATGTCGCAGACGATCGAGATCTACAACGCGGATGTCTTCCGCCAGGTCTTCAGCCGGGCGCGGGAGAACTACGCGACGAACATCAGCGATCTGTCCGGAACCTTGAAATGACCGGACGAGAAGCGAGCGGATTTGAATTGGAATGGGGCGGCGGCATTTCGGCATGGGATTTTTCCGGGCTGGCCCACCGGATGGTTTGAGGGATGACGGACGGCGCTTGGCATAGCTCCGTCCTGCTCGAAGAAGCGATTCGATGGTTGGAGGTCCTGCCCGGGGGGACCTACCTCGACGCAACCGTGGGTGCCGGTGGGCACACGGAGGCGATCGCCAGGCGGCTGTCCACCGGAATCGTGATCGGCATGGATCGGGATCAAACGGCACTCGACATGGCCCGGCGGCGATTGGCGCCGCTCGCGGAGCGTGTGCGTTTCGTGCATGGCGCGTTCGGCGACGTGGACGCGGCGCTGGATCGCGCCGGCGTCGGCGCGCTCGACGGCGTGCTCGCCGATCTGGGCGTCAGCTCGATGCAGCTCGACCAGCCGGGGCGCGGGTTCTCGTTCGCGTCGGACGAGCCGGTGGACATGCGCATGGACGCGGGCGCGCCGATCGACGCGCAGGCGCTGCTCCGGCAAACGGGCGAGGCCGAGCTCGCGCGCATCCTGTTCGAGTACGGCGAGGAGCGCCACGCCCGGCGCGTTGCGCGCGAGATCGTCGCGCTGCGCGAATCGGGCGAACCTTTGACGGGCCGCGCGTTGGCGGATGCCGTGCGCCGCGCGATCCCCAAACGCGAATGGGCGAATTCGCGCATCGACCCGGCAACGCGCACTTTTCAGGCGATCCGCATCGCGGTGAACGACGAACTCGGCCAGATCGAGGCGTTTCTGCCCGCGGTCGCAAGGCGCTGCCGCCTCGGGGCGCGCGTGGTGATGATCTCGTTCCATTCGCTCGAAGACCGGATCGTGAAATCGACGTTTCGCCGGTGGTCGGGCGCCCCGACCGACCCGCTCACGGGCCGGGCCATCGGCGAGCCCTTCGCCCGCATCCTGACGAAAAAGCCCGAGTGCGCCGGCGAGGACGAAATTCGCGTAAACCCGCGCGCGCGAAGCGCGAAGCTGCGCGCCGTCGAAATCATCGGCGGCCGGGCGGCTTGAGGGGGTGACCATGTCCCGTTCGCTCACCATGACGCAGACCATCACGAAGCGGCAGAACGTGCGCCGCGTCGCGAAGCCGCTCGTCAACTTCACGCGATGGGAGTGGTTCGCGATCGGCGCGCTGATCGGCGCGACGCTGATCTGTTTTCTGCTGGCCGTTTGGTCGAGCGCCCAGCGCGTCCACCTCGGCCGCCTGATGAGCACGGCGGTGTACGACCGGCAGAATCTGGCGAACGAGCGCAACGCGAATCTGGTGGAGCTGCACCGCCTGACGAACCCGGGACGGCTCGAAGGCGAGGCGCGGCGTCTCGGCCTGGTGGTTCCGACATCCCAACAGATCGTCAACATCACGACGGACTATGCGAAGACGACGAACCCCTGAACGACGAATCGTCCTGAAGCGAAGCGGGCGCGACCTGTTCGAGTCGCGCACGATCGTCGTCGGCGTGTTTTTCGTCGTGCTCATGGTCGTGCTGTTCGCGCGCGCCGTTCAGCTCCAGTTCGTGCAGCACGACAAGTGGGACAACCTCGCCTCGCAACGCCACAAAAAAGAGATCGAATTGACGCACCGGCGCGGGCCGATCCTCGACCGCAACGGCCAGCCGCTCGCGTTTTCCCTCGACGTCGATTCGGTGTGCGCCGATCCCGCGATGGTGACCGACCCCGAGGCGGCCGTCGCCGCGCTCGCGCCGATCCTGAAGATCGATCCCAAGGCGCTCGCCGAAAAGCTCGCCGACAAGACGCGCCGATTCGAGTGGATCAAGCGCAAGATCAGCGCCGACGAGAGCCGCGCGCTGGACGCCGTCGGCAAGATCGCGGGCATCGACCGGCTGAAAGAGAGCGACCGGCGCTACCCGCTCGGCGAGCTCGCCGCGCCGGTGCTCGGCTTCGTGGGTCTCGACGGCATCGGCCTCGAAGGCGTCGAGGCGATCCACGACGAAGAACTGCGCGGCGATCCGTGGCGCATGAGCGTCGAGCGCGACGCTTCGGGCAACATCTTTTTGTCGAACGGCCTGCAGGATCTCACGACGAGCGACGGCGGCGAGGTTCGCCTCACGATCGACCACCAGATCCAGGGCATCGTCGAGCAGGCGCTGCAGGACACCCTCAAGAAGACGCGCGCCCACATGGTGACCGCGCTCATGATGGATCCGAACACCGGCGAGATCCTCGCGATGGGCCAAGCACCGTCGTTCAACGCGAACGAGGGTTCGCGTTACCCGCAGTTCGTGCGAACCAACCACGTCGTGGTGGACACCTACGAGCCGGGCAGCACGCTCAAGCCCTTCATCGTCGCGGCGGCGCTCGAATCGGGCCACGTGAAGCCGACCGAGTCGTTCTTCTGCGAAAATGGAAGTTTCGTGGTGGGCAAGCATGTCGTCCACGACGCTCATCCTTACGGAAATCTGACGCTGACCGAGGTCGTGTCGAAGAGCAGCAACATCGGCGTTTCCAAGATCGGCTTCCGCCTCGGTCCGGACCTGATGCATGACTGGCTCGAACGCTACGGATTCTCGCGCAAATCGCGCCTCGGCTTCCCCGGCGAGAGCAACGGCTTCATGCCCGCCGCGCACGACTGGAGAAAGATCCACCTGTCGAATCTGTCGTTCGGGCAGGGCATCTCGGTCAACTGCGTGCAGATGGTGGCGGCGTACAGCGCGCTGGTGAACGGCGGAACGCTGGTGCGGCCGTACGTCGTCTCCGAAGTGCGCGACAAGACGGGCGCGATTCGCGTGCAACGCACCACCGAGATCGTCGAGCGCGTGCTGTCGAAGCAAACGAGCGAAATCATCACCGGCATGATGCGCCGCGTGACCGAGCCCGGCGGCACGGCCGCGAAGTGGGTCCACATTCCGGGTTACAGCGTCGCGGGCAAGACCGGCACCGCGCAGAAGGCGATCCCCGGCGGATATCACGCCACCGCGCGCGTGGCGTCGTTCATCGGCGCGGTCCCGGCCGAAAACCCCGCGTTCGCGCTCATCGTCGTGCTCGACGATCCGCAGGGCGCGCAGGGCGAGCGCTACGGCGGCGTGGCTGCGGGGCCCGTTTTCGCGACGATCGCCGAGCGCACGCTGCGTTATCTGAACGTGCCGCCGTCATCGATGCCAACCGAGCCGATGGGCAAGCCCGGATTCTACGTCGTGCAAAACGACGACACGCCCGGCGTCTCGGACGCCGACATGGCCGCGATCATGGACGATCTGGTTCCGGACCTGATCGGCCTGCCGATCACCGAGGTCCTGCGCATCGCGGGCACGGCGGAACTGGAACTGGAAGTCATCGGCAACGGCGGAATTTCGGTGGAGCAGATCCCCGATCCCGGTGCGCCGCTGCCGGATGGACGAAAGATCAAAGTGGTCTTTCGTCCCACGAGCTGAGGTGTCGATGCGTCTCGACGTGCTGTGCCAAGGCATGCCGGCGACCGTCCTGCGGGGCGGCGAGACGGACATCCGCGGGCTCACGCTCGATTCGCGCCGAGCCGCGCCGGGCGTCCTGTTCGCCGCCGCGGTCGATCCCATCCGCAACGGCGAGGCATTCGCCGCGGACGCCGCCGCGCGCGGGGCGTCGATCCTCGCCGCGACCGACCTCGTCCCCGCCGCTCCCGCAGCCGTCGTCGCGCTCAATGTGCGCGACGTCTTTGGACGCATGGCCCAATCGCTCGCGGGCAATCCGACCCGCGACATGACGCGCATCGGCGTGACGGGCACCAACGGCAAGACGACGTACACGTATCTGATGGAATCGATCCTCGATCGCGCCGCGCGCCGACCCGGCGTGGTCGGCACCGTCAGCTATCGCTACGCGGGCATCACCGAGGCTGCGCCGAACACCACGCCCGAAGCGCCCGAACTGGCGGCGCTGTTCGCTCGGATGCGCGACGCGGGTGTGGACGCGATCGTGATGGAAGCCAGCAGCCACGGCCTCGCCCTCTCGCGCGTCGCGGGACTCGAATTTCATCTCGCGGCGTTCACCAATCTCTCGCGCGACCACATGGATTTTCACCGCGACGAAGCCGACTACCTCGCGGCCAAGGTGCGCCTGTTTTCCGATGACCTCGCCGATGGCGGGGTCTGTGTCATCAATGCCGACGATCCCGCCGGACGCGAGATCGCCCGGCGCGCTCGCGGGCGCGTGCGTCTTTACGGCGCGGCGGCGGATGCGCACTACCGAATCGCCTCGTACGCGTGCGACGCGGCGGGGGTGCGTTTCGACCTCGTCACACCCGCGGGCGAGTTGCACGTGACCAGCGCGCTCGCGGGGCACTACCAGGTGCACAACGTGGCCGCCGCCGTCGCGAGCGCGATGGAACTGGGCATCGCCGCCGACGTCGCGCTCGACGCGATCGCCGCGCTTCCCGCAGTGCCGGGGCGCATGGAGCGCATCGCCGACGACGGTGTGGCCGTCTTCGTCGATTACGCGCACACACCCGACGCGCTCGAAAACGTCGTCGAGGCGTGTCGGCGGTTCACCGCCGGGCGGCTCATCACGGTCTTTGGCTGCGGCGGCGACCGCGACCCCGGCAAGCGCCCGCTCATGGCCCGCGCGGCCGCTGCGGCGTCGGACATCGTGGTCGTCACGAGCGACAATCCGCGCACCGAGGACCCGCACGCGATTATCGAACAGATCTTGGCGGGACTCGCCGACGCGTCGAACGACCGCATCGAGGCCGACGGTCTCGCCGCCTACGACGGCGGGCATGGGTTGCACGTCGATGCCGACCGGCGGCGCGCGATCGAAACCGCCGTGCTGGGCGCGCGGCGCGGCGACACGGTGCTGATCGCGGGCAAGGGTCACGAGGACTATCAGATCATCGGGCGCGAGAAGATCCATCTGGACGACCGCGAGGAAGCCGCGGCGGCCCTGAAGAAACGAGCGGCGGCGGATCGCCGCACGGCATGAACGCGGAGACGAGATGACCTCCCCGTATTGGAATGCGGATTTCATCGAGACGGCGAGCGGCGGCGAACGGATCGGCGACGCGGGCGCGGCGGCGCGCGAATTTCGAGGTGTGTCGACGGACACTCGGACCATCGGCGAGGGCGACTGGTTCGTCGCGCTCAAGGGTCCGAACTTCGATGGCCACGATTACGTGGGCACGGCGTTCGACGCGGGCGTGCGCGCCTTCGTCGTCGAGCGCGCGTTTCGGCCGAGTCCCGCGCACGCGGCCGCCGTGTTCGTTCGCGTTGCCGACACGCTCACGGCGCTCGGCGACATCGCCCATGCGCACCGGCTGCGTTTTCGCATCCCGCTCGTCGCTATCACCGGCTCGAACGGCAAGACGACGACCAAGGAGATGCTCGGCGCGATCCTCGCGAAGCACCACGACGGTCGCGTCCTCGTGACGCAGGGCAACTTCAACAACCTGATCGGGCTGCCGCTCACGCTCTTCCGCCTGAGCGGCGAACACCGCGCGGCGGTGGTCGAAATGGGCATGAGCCGGCGCGGCGAGATCCGCCGCCTGGCCGAGATCGCGAGCGCCGACATCGGCATCGTGACCAACGTGAGCCCGGTCCATCTGGAACACCTGACGAACATCCGCGACGTGGCCGAGGCCAAGCGCGAGCTGTTCGAGCGCTTCGGCGAACATCAGGTGGCGGTGCTCAACGCCGACGATCCGCTCGTTTTCGAGATGAGCCGCGTCGGAAAATTCCCCGTGCGCAGCTTCGGGATCGACAACCCCGCCGACGTGACCGCCGCCGACATCGCGACGCGCAGCTTCGAGGGCATCGACTTCACGCTGCGCGTGGGCGAGACCTTCGCGCGCGTGGCGCTCACGTGCGTCGGACGGCACAACGTGCACAACGCGCTGGCGGCCGCGGCCGCGGCGACGCAGCTCGGCGTGCCGACCGAGACGATCGTCGCGGGCCTCGAATCCTTCCGCCCCGCCGCGATGCGCATGCGCATCCTCGACATCCTGCGCGTCAAGGTCATCGACGACACCTACAACTCGAGCCCGCGCAGCATGGACGCCGCGCTCTCGACACTCCAGGAACTCGCGGGCGATGGTCGTCAGGTCGTCGTGATGGGCGACATGAAGGAACTCGGCGCGGAGACCGAGGCGGCGCACCGGCGCGTCGGTCGGCACATCGCGAAAAACGGCGTGTGGCGTCTGGTCGTCATCGGCGATTCGGCGCCGTGGGTGATCGAGGGCGCGACGGAAGAGGGCATGAAGTCCTCGCAGATCGTCCGCGCGGTGAGCCACCGTGACATCGTCGAATACCTGCGCAACGTGTTGGGCGCGGGCGACGTGGTGCTCGTCAAGGGCTCGCGCGCGATGCGCATGGAACTCGTGGTGCGCGGACTCAAGGGCGAGGCGTTCTGATGCTTTTTCACCTGCTCCTGCCGCTCGCGGACCGCATCAGCGTTTTCAACGTGGTGCGTTATCTGACGTTTCGCACGGCGGCGGCGAGCCTGACCGCGATGTTGCTGTCGTTTCTGCTCGGCCCGTGGCTGATCCGCAAGCTCACGGCGCTGAAGATCGGGCAGACGATCCGCATCGACGGCCCGCAGACGCATCTGAGTAAAGCCGGCACGCCCACGATGGGCGGCAGCCTCATCATTCTCGCGATCCTCGGCCCGACGCTGCTGTGGGCCGATCTGCGCGACGCCTACGTCTGGTCGGTGACGACGGTGGTGCTCGGCTACGGCGCGATCGGATTTTGGGACGACTATCTGAAGCTGACGAAAAAGAATCCCAAGGGCGTGAGCGGGCGCGCGAAGTTGGCGGGGCAAGTCGTGTTCGGGAGCGTCGCCGCGCTGCTGATTTTCCACCATCCGAGTTTTTCGACGGTCATGACGTTTCCGTTTTTCAAGAATTTCACGATCGACCTCGGCTATGCGTACGTGCCGTTCATGGTGCTCGTAATGGTGGCGGCGAGCAACGCGGTGAACCTGACCGACGGCCTCGACGGACTCGCCATCGGCCCGACGATGATCAGCGCGGGCACGTTGCTGATTCTCGCGTACGTCGCGGGGCACATCAAACTCGCGAACTACCTGCAGATCACCTACGTCGCGGGTTCGGGAAATCTGTCGATCATCTGCGCGACCATGATCGGCGCGGGCCTGGGATTCCTGTGGTTCAACACCTACCCCGCGCAGGTGTTCATGGGCGACGTGGGCTCGCTGCCGCTCGGCGGCGCGCTGGGCGCGATCGCGTGCATCACGAAGAACGAACTGCTGCTCCTCCTCATCGGCGGCGTGTTCGTGCTCGAAACCGTGAGCGTGATCGTGCAGGTGACGAGCTTCAAGCTCACGGGCAAGCGCGTGTTCGCCATGGCCCCCATCCATCACCACTACGAACTCAAGGGCTGGCCTGAGCCCAAGATCATCGTCCGGTTCTGGATCGTGTCGATCATCCTTTCGCTGTTCTCGCTCATGTCGCTGAAGCTCAGGTAGGGAAACGACGTTGCCGACGCCCTTCGCCATCGACTCCGCCGCCACCGCGCTCCACGGACGCAAGGTGCTGCTCGTGGGCCTTGGCCGCTCGGGCATGGCGGCGCTCAAGCTGTTGGTCGCCAAGGGCGCGCGCGTCAATGTCACCGACGAGGCCGACGTGTCGAAGCTCGGACCGGGCCTGATGGAGGCGTCGCAGTACGCCGAGAAGATCGGCGTCGGCGGATTCCGCGAGGACTGGTTCGATCGAGCCGAGCTCATCGTCGTGTCGCCGGGCGTGCCGCTCGCGCACGAGATCTTCCGCGGGCCGCGCAAACGCGGCGTGCCGATCGTCGCCGAGGTCGAACTGGCCTCGTGGTTCGTTCAGATTCCCGTGCTCGGCGTAACGGGCAGCAACGGCAAGAGCACGGTCACGGCGCTGGCGGGCGAGATGCTGCGCGCGTCGGGCCTGCGGGCCTTCGTCGGCGGCAACCTCGGCGTCGCGCTCTCGCATCTGCCGATGGCGCGCGAGGAATACGACGTCGCGGTCGTCGAGCTGTCGAGCTTCCAGCTCGAGGCGACCGACCGGCTGCACCCGATCGCCGCGCTCATCACCAACCTCACGCCCAATCATCAGGACCGCTACGCGTCGTTCGACGACTACGTGCGCGCGAAGCTCAATATCTTCCGCCGCATGGAACCGGGCGACACGTCGATCCTCAACGCGCGCGACGACGGCACCGCGCGCCACGTAAAAACCGGGCCCGGGCGCACGTGGTGGTTCGGCGACCCCGATCGCCCCGGTGCGTTCGTGCGCGAGGGACGGCTCCACATCGCGACCGACGCGCTGCGCGCCGAGCTCGATCTCGCATCGTACCGCCTCCCCGGCGCGCACAACCTCGAAAACCTTTCTGCCGCGGCGCTGCTCGCCCTCGCGGGCGGCGCGACCCGGGACGGCATCGCGGCGGCGATGGCGTCGTTCCCCGGCCTCGATCACCGGCTCGAATTCGTGCTCGACAGCCAGGGCGTGCGTTTCGTGAACGACTCGAAGGCCACGTCGGTCGACGCGGTGGCGACGGCGCTCGAGGCCATGAATGGGCGCGTGATCCTGCTGCTCGGCGGTCACGACAAGGGCGGCGATTTCACGCTGCTGGCCGACCTGCTGCGCTCGCGCGCACGTCTGGTGATCTGCTTCGGCGAGTCGGGATCGAAGATCGCCGAACAGCTCGCGGGCATCGTGCCGATCGAGGTCGCCACGCGCCTCGACGACGCCTTCGTGAAAGCGCTCGCCGCCGAGAGGCCGGGCGACACCGTGCTGCTCTCGCCGGGCTGCACAAGCCACGACGCGTATCGCGATTTCGAACAACGCGGCGAACACTTCCGGGAGCTGTGCCGTGCACTTTGACGATCACCGCCCCCTGCCCTTTGTGCCCGGTCGTGTGGACGCCTGGACGGCGGTTCTGCCATGCTTGCTAGCGTTCTGGGGCGTGGTGATGGTGTATTCGGCGACGGTCGTCACCGGCGCCGAGGCGCTTTCCAATCACTACCTCGCCAAGCAGCTTCTCTTCTCGCTCGTCGGCATCGCGGCGATGATCGGCGTCACGCGTCTCGACTATCGCAAGCTCGGCCGGCCGCGCAACGTGTATCTGCTGCTCTTCGCGACGGTTGTGATGCTTGTGCTCGTGCACGTCGAGCCGTTCGGTTCGCGGCGCGGCGGCGCGAGCCGCTGGATCGACCTGGGGATCACCAGTTTTCAGCCGAGCGAGTTCGCCAAGGCCGTTGTCGTCATCTTCCTCGCGTCCAGCATCGCGCGAAAGGGCGAGGAGAAAATGGCGACCGGGCGCTTCGGCATCTGGCCGCATCTCGTGATCCCCGGCGTCGTCGTCGGCCTGTTCATGACGCAGCCCGATTTCGGCAGCACGGCGATCCTGTGCCTCATCATCGCGGTCATGCTCTTCGTGGGCGGCGCGCGGATTTCGCACCTGCTGATGCTCGCGGCCCCGGCCATCGCTCTCGGCGCGGCGGCGGTCATCACCGCGCCTTATCGACTCAAGCGGATTCTCGCGTTTCTGAATCCGTGGGCCGATCCGCGCGGCAGCGGCTATCAGGTGATCGAGAGCCTCGTGGCCGTGGGCAGCGGCGGTGTGTGGGGCCGGGGCTTGGGCGACGGCCGCCAGAAGCTCAAGTACCTGCCCGAGATCCACACGGATTTCATCTTTTCGAATATCGCCGAAGAGGCCGGACTCATCGGCGTCGCCATCACGATGGTCCTCTTCGCGATTCTCGTGATCCGCGGAATGCGCATCGCGCGGCGCGCGCCCGATCCCTTCGGCCGCTATCTCGCGTGGGGCGTGTCGAGCCTGCTCGGCCTCGAGATCGTGCTCAACCTCGGCGTGGTGATGTCGCTGCTGCCGACCAAGGGCCTCGCCCTGCCGTTTCTGTCATACGGCGGCACGTCCGTCGTCATCAGCTTCATGCTCGTCGGCCTGCTGCTCTCGGTGAGCCGCTGGAGCGAGCCGGAGTCGTCGCGATGAGGGTGGTCTTTGCCGGCGGCGGGACGGGAGGGCATTTGATGCCCGCGCTCGCCATCGCGACCGCGCTGCGCCGCCGCGCGAGCGGCGCCGACGTGCTGTTCGTCGGCACGGCGAAGGGCATCGAGGTCGAAAAGGTTCCCGCAGCGGGTTGGGAACTGCGTCTCGTGTCCGGCGGCCCGGTCAAGGGCGTCGGCGCGATTCGCGCCGCGCGCAATCTCGCGTCGTCGCTGCGCGGCGTCGCCCAGGCGTGGCGGCTGCTCGGCCACCCGCGCGCCGACGTGGTGGTGTGCGTGGGCGGATACGCCAGCTTCGCCGCGGGCGTGGCCGCGTGGCTGCGCCGCATCCCCGTGGTGGTGCTGGAGCAAAACGCGATCCCGGGTCGCACGAACCGTCTGCTGTCGCGATTTGCCTCGCTTGCCATCGCGCCATTCGAGGCCGCGCTCGCGCGATTGCACGGCAACCGCCGCGAGGTCTGCGCCAACCCGGTGCGCCCGGACCTGATCGAGCGGTTCGCGAAACTGCGTGCGGCGAAGACCGAGGGCGCGTTCCACCTTTTCGTCTTCGGCGGCAGCCAGGGCGCGCGGCGGCTGAACGAGGCAACGCGCGAGTTCGCGGCCAAAAACGCGCCGCGCATCGGCCGCGATCTGGTCGTCACGCACCAGACCGGGCGGCTCGACTTCGACGAGGTGTCGGCGTTCTACCGCGAACGGCAGCTCGCGGTGGATGTGCGCGCGTTCATCGACGACATGGCCGAGGCGTATGCGCGCTGCGATCTGGTGGTGTGCCGCGCCGGGGCGACGAGCATCGCCGAGCTTGCGGCGCTCGGGCTGCCCGGCGTGCTCGTGCCCTACCCCTTCGCGGCGGACGATCACCAGCGCGCGAACGCGGCCGCCCTGGTAGAGGCCGGCGCCGCGCGGTCCATCGACGACGCCGCCCTCGACGCCGATTCGCTGGCCGCCGTCATCGACGACCTTTGCCGCGACCGTTCGCGTCTCGCGGCCATGGCCGACGCCGCGCGGCGGCTCGGACGCCCCGACGCCGCGGATCACGTGGCGATGCGTGTTTTGGATCTGGGAGGCCTGGCTCATGTTTCGTAAGACGCGGTCCATCCATTTCGTCGGCATCGGCGGCATCGGCATGAGCGGCATCGCCGAGGTGCTGCTCAATCTCGGCTACGTTGTGTCCGGCTCGGATCTGTCGGAGAGCGCCATCACGCGGCGTCTGCGCGAAATCGGCGCGACGATCTCGATCGGCCACTCGGCGGCGAATATCGAGGGCGCCGAGGTGCTTGTCACGAGTTCGATCATCCGCCCCGACAACCCCGAGGTCGTCGCCGCGCGCGAGCGATTCATCCCCGTCATCCCGCGCGCCGAGATGCTGGCCGAGCTGATGCGCATGAAAAAGTTCGGCATCGCGATCGCCGGCACGCACGGCAAGACGACGACGACGAGCATGATCGCGACGATCCTGGGCGCGGCGAATTTCGATCCCACGGTGGTGGTGGGCGGCCGGCTCGACTCGATCGGCGGGTCGAACGCGCGGCTCGGCGAGGGCGATTATCTGGTCGCCGAGGCCGACGAATCCGACGGCAGCTTTTTGCTGCTCTCTCCGACGATCGGGGTCGTCACGAACATCGACCCCGAGCACATGGATTACTACACGGGGCTCGAGCACCTGAAAAAGACCTTCGAGATCTTCATCAACAAGATCCCGTTCTACGGCCTGATGGTGCTGTGCATCGACCACGAAAACGTGCAGGCGCTGCTGCCGAAGATGCACAAGCGCTACGTCACGTACGGCCTGTCGCCGCAGGCCGACCTCACCGCCGAGGACATCCGCTTCGACGGCTTCGACACGCACTTCGCCGTCGTGCATGCGCGGCAGGGACGACTCGGCGAGGTGCGCATCTCGATGCCCGGCCTGCACAACGTCTACAACGCGCTCGCGGCCGTCGCCGTGGGGCTCGAACTCGAGATTCCGTTCGATCGCATCGCGGGCGCGCTCGCGGGATTCACCGGTCCGCACCGGCGATTCCACCGCATCGCCGACGTGGGCGGCGTGCTCGTCATCGACGACTACGGCCACCACCCCGCCGAGGTGAAGGCCACGCTGACGGCCGCCAAAAGTGCGTTCGATCGGCGCATCGTGGCCGCGTTCCAGCCGCACCGTTACTCGCGCACGCGCGACCGGTACGACGAATTTCTCACGGCCTTCAACGAGGCCGACGTGCTCGTGGTCACCGAGATCTACGCCGCGTCGGAAAAACCCATCGAGGGCGTAACCGCGAAGAAGCTCGCCGACGGCATTCGCGCGTGCGGGCACCGGCATGTGATCTTCGAGCCCGACCGCGCGCAGCTCGCCGTCCTGCTCGCCGATCTGGCGCAGCCCGGCGACATCGTCCTCACGCTCGGCGCGGGGGACATCACCAAGACCGCCAAGGAACTGCGCGACCTGCTCGTCGCGCGCGCGGGGGACAACGCGTGACGCACGCCGCGTCGCCATACGAGGCGCTCTACCGCGACCTCGAGCGCGCCTTCGGCGAACGGGCCGAACGCGACGCACCGATGTCCGAGCGCATCAACTTCCGCGTCGGCGGCCCGGCGGACATGCTCGTCGCGCCGACCGACGTCGTCGGATTGCAGACGCTCTTTCGGCTCATCGACGGCACGGGCGTGCCGATCTTCATCCTCGCCAGCGGCACCAACCTCGTGGTGCGCGACGGCGGCATCCGCGGCGTCGTCATCGACATGACGCGCGGCTTCGACGAACTCGAGTTCTCGCCCGGCCCCGACGGCGCGACGCACCTGCGCGTCGGCGCGGCGCGGCAGGTGCGCGACGTGGTCGAAGCGTGCGCCGAGCGCAGCCTCGCGGGCATGGAGTGGGGCGCGGGAATTCCCGGCACGGTCGGCGGCGGCATCAAGGGCAACGCGGGCACGCGCGACGGCGATTTCGCCGGCACGCTGGTCGAGGTTGCGATGGTGCACCCCGGCGGCGAGCACCGCGTGTACGCGCGCGACGAACTGCGTTTCGAGTATCGCGGACTCGCCATGGACCGGCCTTTCATCGTCGTGCGCGCGCTGTTGCGCCTTCGCGATGGCGACGGCGCGGCGATCCGCAAGGCCATCGACGACATGATCGCGTGGCGATACCAGCGCCAGCCCTACGAGATGCCGAGCGCCGGTTCGATCTTCAAGAACCCCGATCACGCCCCCGCCGGTCGCCTGATCGATCAGGCGGGGCTCAAGGGCACGCGCGTCGGCAACGCGATGGTCTCCGACGTGCACACGAATTTCATCGTCAATCTCGGCGGCGCGCGCGCCGCGGACATCATCGAGCTGATCGGCATCGTCAAGGCCCGCGTGCTCGAGGTCCACGGCGTCGAGTTGAAAACGGAGGTCATTCTGGTCGGGGAGGACCCCGAGTCGAATGACCGCGCGAACGAATCGGAGGACCGGCATGTGGAAAGATAAACGCGTCGCCGTGTTGCTGGGTGGTCCATCCACCGAACGCGACGTGAGCCTGCGTTCGGGCGCGGCGTGCGCCGCGGCGCTGCGTCGAAAGGGTTACGACGTGGTCGAGATCGACGTGGGTTGGGATCTCGCGTCGCGCCTCGTGGACGAGCGCATCGACGTCGCCTTCAACATCCTGCACGGCAAATACGGCGAGGACGGGTGCGTGCAGGGAATTTGCGAACTGCTTCGCATCCCCTACACGGGTTCGGGCGTGCTCGCGTCGGCCGCGGCGATGGACAAGGTCGTGACCAAGGCCATTCTCGCCGCCGAGTCGCTGCCCGTCGCGGCGCATCGCCTGCTCACGCACGGCGCGCGCTTCGAACAGGTCTCCGACGCGTTCGCACTGCCGTGGGTGGTCAAGCCCGCGACCGAGGGCAGCAGCGTGGGCATCTCGATCGTCACGCGGCGCGACGCCTTTGCGGTGGCTCTTTCCAAAGCCCTCGCCTACGACCGCCGCGTGATCGTGGAGCCGTACATCAAGGGCCGCGAGATGTCGGTGGGCGTGCTCGACGCGCGCGCGCTGGGCATCGTCGAGATCGTGCCCAAACCCGTCGAAGGCGAGGAGATCTCGTTCTACGACTACGCGCACAAATACACCGCGGGCATGACCGAATACCGCACCTCGCCCGAGGGTTTCGACCCGGCGGCGCGGCGGCGCGCGTACGAATTGGCCGAACGCGCGTGCACGGCGCTCGGCGTCGAGGGGGGCGCGCGGGTCGATTTCATCTACTCCGAGGCGGGCGAGTTCGTTGTCATCGAGATCAACACGCTGCCGGGGATGACCGAGCTGTCGCTGCTGCCGATGACGGCGCGCGACGGCGCGGGGATGGGCTTCGATGATCTCGTGGAAAAGATGCTCGCGGGCGCGCGGCTCAAGATGGGTCAGTGAGGGAATATGTGATGCGGACCTTGATGCGGGAAGGACGCAACGAAGAGCGACAAGACGCGTGGCGTGAGCGCGCGGCGAGCGTGCGCGACGCCGCCGTGCGCGCGCGGTTCGTCTTCGCGTTCCTCGCCGTCGCTCTCGCGCTGTTCGCGTCGCGGGGCGTGGTCACGGGCTCGCCGCTCTTCGCGCTCAAGGCCATCGAGGTCAATCGCTGCGAGCACGTGACGAGCGACGAGATCCACCGTTTCCTCGAACTCTACCCGCGCCAGAGCCTCTTCACGGTCGCGCTGACGCCGATCCGCGAGCGCCTGCTCGATCACCCCTGGGTCGGCGACGCGCGCGTGCGCCGGGTGTGGCCCGACACCGTGTCGATCGAGATCACCGAGCGCCGTCCCGTGGCGACCATCCTGATTTCGGCGGCGGACGACGAGGCGGTGCGCGCCG